>JBGQFF010000164.1:0-3049 GCA_041496745.1 Gammaproteobacteria bacterium | reverse complement strand
TCGTGAACGCATCTCGGTGCGTGAATTCGCCTCAGCGGAAGTCGAGAGGGGCGCGGTTTACAAGGGAACTGTTACTTGTGGCATACCCGGGCATGACCATCCGGGTGAGGAATCCGTATCGCGGTCTCGGGTTGCAGACGAGCGACTCGAGTGGGAGTACGAGGGCCGCTGCGGATTCGCCACGGATTACGATTATTGCTCCCAATAACTAGCGCGGCAAGATAGCACCGGTCGGCGCTGGTCTGGCTCACGCCCCTCGTGCCTTCCACAGGAAGAACGCAAATAGGCTGCCGAGCACGACGTGAATGACCACCTCGGGCGTGACCGCTGCTCCGGCGCGAGGGGCATCGCCGAGGATCACGGCGGCGGGCTGGAACTGCGCAACCGGCCCGAAGGCGGCCTCGAAGCGCGGCTCACCTTGCCGAGGCGGCACTAAGCACTGGGCCACAGTACCGCCGCTGCGCGGGAGCAGATTGGCGGGCGACAAATGTCTGCTTTGGCTCGAAAGTGGACAGTCAATGTAGCTAGTCGCGAAGCGACGCGCTGCCGGCGTGTGCTGCCGACTGCCAGGTGCAGGCAGCGTCTTGTTGGCGTCCCCACGGGGATTCGAACCCCGGTTACCGCCGTGAAAGGGCGATGTCCTAGGCCTCTAGACGATGGGGACTTGAAGTACGGACTTCAGGTCTTTGTTGGTGGAGGTAACCGGGATCGAACCGGTGACCTCTTGCATGCCATGCAAGCGCTCTCCCAGCTGAGCTATACCCCCGACCGAGGGCGCGGATTATAGCCCACTTGCTACGGTTTGCAGGGGCCCAGGCGGCGCCCCGTGGTCTTGGTGCGCAGGTCGATGCTGTTGCCGCCGCCGACCTGCGTTTCGCTCTCCATGCTGCCGCGGCCGAAGCGCGCGCTGCCGGTCCCGGTCATGCCGGTGCTGGGACAGCTCATCTTCCAGGAGGAGGTGCCGGGGCCTTTCTTGAGCGTCGTCACCTGGCAATCCGTGGGTTGGCTGGGATTGCCGCCCCAGCGCAAGGGGTCGTTCGCCTGCTCCTTGGTGACGCAATGGCGGTAGGCCATGGGCTGCGGCTTGGGCATGCCAGGCGCAGTGATGACGATCTGGAACTCCCACTCGCCCGGCTCCATCACCTGGGCGAGCGCCGGTGTGGCGGCCAGCAAGACCAATGCAAGAATGACTTTCATTGCAGCGCCCTCGAGAGTCGCGCGAGCACCGTTTCGCGCCCCAGCAGCTCGAGCACCGCGTCGATGGAGGGCGTCTGCTCCCGGCCGGTGAGAATGCGGCGAAGCGGCATGGCGAGTTGCGGCATCTTGAGATTGTGCGCCTTTGCGGCCGCCTGCACCGCGGCGCCCAGCGCCTTGCGCTCCCAAGCCAGTGACTCGAGCGCCGTCTTCAAGGCGGCCAGCGCGGGGCGCGCTTCGGCAGGTACCGGCTGCGGACCCGGGTCCGTGGTGAACATCGACGCCTGGGCAGCGAGCTCCTTCACCGAGCCGGCGCGCTCCTTCAGGAGCGCGACGACTTCCCTGCGCGGCGGCGCCGCGAGATAGGGCGCCGCGAGCGCAGCCAGCCTGTCGTCATCGGCCGCCTTCAGGTACTGCTGGTTGAGCCAGGCGAGTTTCTCGCCGTCGAACCTGGCCGGCGAGCGGCTGACGTGGCGCAGGTCGAACCACTCGGTGAGCTGCCGCATGGAGAACATTTCCGCATCGCCGTGCGACCAGCCCAGGCGCGCGAGGTAGTTCGCGAGCGCCTCCGGCAGGAAACCCTGGTCGCGATACTGCGTGACGCTCACCGCGCCGTGGCGCTTGGACAGGCGCTCGCCGTCGGCGCCGAGGATCATCGGCACGTGGGCGAACTCGGGGAGTTCCTCGCCCAGCGCGCGAAACATGTGGATCTGCCGCGGCGTGTTGTTGACGTGGTCGTCGCCGCGGATCACCTGCGTGATGCCCATGTCCAGGTCGTCCACCACCACGCCGAAGTTGTAGGTCGGCACGCGGTCGGCGCGCAGGATCACGAGGTCGTCGAGTTCCGCGTTGGCAAACTCGATCGGCCCCTTCACCAGGTCGTTCCAGCCGACCGAGCCTTCCTCCGGCGTGCGAAAGCGCACCACCGGCGGGCGGTCCTGCGGCGGCACGAGGCCCGCGGCTTTCGCGCGCTCGGGGCGCCAGCGGCCGTCGTAGCGCGGCTTGTCTCCCCGCGCGCGCTGCGCCTCGCGCATCGCGTCGAGCTCTTCCTTCGTCGCCCAGCAGCGGTAGGCGTGGCCCGCCGCGATGAGCTGGTCAGCGACATCCTCGTAGCGCGCGAGGCGCTGCATCTGGAAGAACGGCCCCTCGTCCCAGTCGATGCCGAGCCACTGCATGCTGTCGAGGATCGCGGCCACCGAATCCTGCGTGGAGCGCTCGAGGTCCGTGTCCTCGATGCGCAGGACGAACTTGCCGCCGTGGCGGCGCGCGTAGGCCCAGGAGAAAAGCGCGGTGCGCGCGCCCCCGATGTGCAGGAAGCCGGTGGGGCTGGGAGCGAAGCGCGTGCGCACGGTCATGGGTGAATCTTAAATCGGGGTCAGAGCCCGATTTCTTTTTTTTCGGATAATCGGGCTCTGACCCCGATTTTCATTCGCTGCCGCCGTCGACGGGCAGGCGCTGGGCGCGCCAGCGCAGCATGCCGCCGGAGAGGTTGGCGACCTTGTCCAAGCCGGCCTTGCGCAGCAGCACGGTGGCCTGCGCCGAGCGCGCGCCCGAGCGGCACACGGTGACAATCGGCTTCGCGCAGTCCAGTTCCGTCGCGCGCGCGGCGAGCGCGCCGAGCGGCACCAGGCGCGCGCCCGCGATATGGCCGAGCGATCCGGTGAACTCCTCCGGCTCGCGCACGTCCACCACCTGCACTTCGCGTCGGTGCTCCTCCAGCCAGTCGGGCTGCAGCTCCCAGATGCCGGCGAAGGTGTAGGTGAGCGGCGCCCAGGTCGGCTCGTCCGCGAACGCACGCGCATGTTGTGGACGGCCGCATTGCAGGTTGGCGGGCACCGCCGCGTCCATCTGCTTG
>JBGQFF010000163.1:0-3165 GCA_041496745.1 Gammaproteobacteria bacterium | reverse complement strand
GTCGCCGTCGCGCTGCAGGATCACCTCGTAGGTCGCGTGGCTGCTGGAGGAGCGCGTCGGCGCGCATTGCGCGACGTTGCCCTTCAGCCTCGGGTCGAGCAGATCGTCCCAGTCCTTGGGCGGCTGGATGCCGAGCCGCTGGAACAGGCGCGGGTGATACACCAGGCCGTAGGGCTCGAGCACCGTGCCAATCCAGAAGCCCTTCGGGTCCTTGAGCGGGATCGGCTTGGGCTTGCCGATGCTCGCCGGGATCGAGTCCACCACCTCCTTGCTCATGCCGTGCGGCGCGAGCAGCTTTTGCTCGGCGAGCTTGTCGAACAGCGCGCTCTCCCCGCCCCAGAAGATGTCCGCCTCGGGCCGGCCCTTCCATTCGACGATGCGGCCGTAGGCCACCGGCGTGCCGGCGGCGAGCGCGGCCGTCTTCACGGTGACGTTCCAGCGCTCCTTGGCGTACTTGGCGAACTCCGCGAGCGACGGGTCGGTGAGCGTCTTCGCCACCGGCGTGATGAGCACCAGTTCGTTCTCGACCGTCTGTGCCGCGGCAGGTGCCGCCGCGAGGAGCGCTGCGAGAAGCGCCGCGCCGAGCGATGTGAAGGATCGAATCATGACCTGGCTCCCTTGGAAGAATCTAATTTCAATCTATGCTACCCCCGGCCGGCGAATTTGATCCACGTCAAGCGTAGGCTACCCCTTGATGCACACCAGCGGCTCGACGCGCGCCACCTTGCGCGCCAGTCCCGCCGCGTCCGCCGCATCCACCACCGCGGCAACGTCCTTGTAGGCCAGGGGCGCCTCCTCCGCCACGCCGCGCATCGACGGGCTCTTCACGAGGATGCCGCGCGCGGCGAGATCGTCCACCACCTTGCGGCCCTGCCAGGTTTTCAGCGCCTGGTGGCGGCTCATGGCGCGCCCCGCGCCGTGACAGGCCGAGCTGAAGGCGAGCGCCTCGGATTCCTTCGTTCCCGCGAGCACGTACGAACCGGTGCCCATCGAGCCGCCGATCAGCACCGGCTGCCCGGCGCCGCGGAACGCCGCCGGCACGTCGGGATGCCCGGGGCCGAAGGCGCGCGTCGCGCCCTTGCGGTGCACGTAGAGCTTGCGCGAGCCCCCGTTCACGCGGTGTTCCTCGACCTTGCAGGTGTTGTGCGACACGTCGTAGAGCAGCGGCAGCCGCGCCTGCGGCAGCATGCGGCGGAATACTTCGCGCACCAGGTGGGTGAGGATTTGCCGGTTGGCGAGCGCGCAGTTGATCGCCGCGCGCATTGCGCCGAGGTACTCCTGCCCGACCTCCGAGTGGATCGGCGCGCAGGCGAGCTCGCGGTCGGGAAGATGGATGCCGGTTTGCGCGCCGGCAATCGCCATGCGCTTGAGGTACTCGGTGCCGATCTGGTGGCCGAGGCCGCGCGAGCCGCAGTGGATCATGAGCACGATGTCGCCCTGCGCGAGGCCGTAAGCCGCGGCGATGCCGGCGTCGAACAGCTCGGTGACCTCCTGGATTTCCAGGTAGTGGTTGCCGCTGCCCAGCGTTCCCATCTCGTCGCGCTGGCGTTTTTTCGCCTGCGCCGAGACGTTGCCTGGCTTGGCGTGCGGCATCTGCCCGTGCTCCTCGATGCGCTCGAGGTCCGCGCTCTCGCCCCAGCCGCGCTGCACCGCCCAGGCCGCGCCGCCGGCGAGCATGGCGTCCATCTCCTTGTCGCCCAGCCGGATCTCACCGGTGCTGCCGAGGCCCGCGGGGATGGCGCGCGAGAGCTCGTGCGCGAGCGGCTGCTGCACCTTCATGATGTCGTCGCGATGCAGGCCCGTATGCAGGCAGCGCACGCCGCAGGAGATGTCGAAGCCGACCCCGCCCGCGGATACCACGCCGCCCTCCTCGGGATCGAACGCGGCCACGCCGCCGATGGGAAAGCCGTAGCCCCAGTGCGCATCCGGCATGGCGTAGGAAGCCTTGACGATGCCGGGCAGCGCCGCGACGTTGACCGCCTGCTCGTACACCTTGCGGTCCATGTCGCGCATCAGCGATTCGCTCGCGTAGATCACCGCCGGCACGCGCATCGCGCCCTGTCGCGGGATCTCCCACTCGAATTCGGAGCGTTTCTCAAGAAGCGTGAGATCCACGTTAGACCCTCGTCACACGTCCACCACGGTTTGCGCCAGCCAGCCGCCGCCCTGCGGCGCGACGCGCAGGGTCGTGTAGGTAGCGCCTTTCACTTCCACCGCCGGGTGGTGGCGCGCCACGTCCACGGTCTCGCCCCAGGCCTCGGCGGCAAGGCGCGCGCCCTCCAGCCGCACTGCGAAGCGCGAGAACAGCATCCTGCGCGTCGCCATCTCGTACACCAGGGCGTTCAGCCATTCCGCGAACAGCAGCTCGTCGTCCGGCGCTTCGCAGCGCAGCTCGATGCGCTCGAGCGGCCGCACCACAACCGGGTCGGTGATCACCGCGGTGAGCGCGAGCGCCGCCTGCTCGAAGGCCTCGGCCTTGCTCGCGCCGAACCCGCGCACGCCGACATCGGCACCGTGCTCGTAGTGTTCCCAGCGGGCTTTGACTTGAGTCAAAGCGGGGCGCAGCGCGGCGCACGATGATGCTCCATGGGTGCTAGCGTAACTCTCAAGGAGCTGTTCGAGGAGAGCTTCGCGCGCTTTCGCGACCGGCCCGCGTTCGTCAGCATGGGCGTCGCGCTCAGCTACGGCGAGGTGGACTCGCTGTCGGGGGACTTCGCCGGCTACCTGCGCAACGATCTGGGCCTGGCGCCCGGCGAGCGCATGGCGATCATGCTGCCGAACCTGCTGCAGTACCCGGTGGCGCTGATCGGCGCGCTGCGCGCGGGATTGGTGGTGGTCAACGTCAACCCGCTCTACACCGCGACCGAGCTGGAGTTCCAGCTCGAGGACTCGGGCGCCGCGGCCGTCGTGGTGCTGGAGAACTTCGCGCACACCCTGGCGCAGGCGCTGCCGCGCACGCGCTTGCGCCACGTGATCGCCACGCAGGTCGGCGACCTGTTCCCGGCGCCCAAACGCTGGGCGGTCAATTTCGCGGTGAAGCGCGTGCGGCGCATGGTGCCGGCGTGGCGCATTGCGGGCGCCATCGGCCTGCGCGCGGCGCTGGCGCGCGGGCGCGCGCTCGGCGTTCCCGAGACGCGGGTCGGCGCCGAGGACCTCGCCTTCCTG
>JBGQFF010000162.1:0-3372 GCA_041496745.1 Gammaproteobacteria bacterium | reverse complement strand
CGCGCCGCGAGGAATTCCCGCAGCGCGACGCTCGCGCCGGCGTCCGCCGCGGCAAAATGCCGCGCGGCGCGCGCCAGGCTTTCGCGCCAGCGCGGAAAGCGCTGCTCGAGGAGCGGGCCGACGCGCAGGCGCAGGAAGTTGCGCGTCAGCGCGTCGTCGCGGTTGGACTCGTCCTCGATCCACGCCAGCCCGTGCGCGCGCGCATACGCCAGGATCTCGCGCCGCGGCACGTCCAGCAGCGGGCGCAGCAGGATCTTCCCGCCAAGCCTGCCCGCCGCCGGCATCGCCGCGGCGCCCCGCGTTCCCGCGCCGCGCAGCAGATTCAGGAGCACGGTCTCGGCCTGGTCGTCGAGCTGGTGCGCGAGGGCGATCGCGTCCGCGCGCAGGCGCGCGAACACCGCGCGGCGCGCCTCGCGCGCCGCGGCCTCGACGCCCCTGCCCGCCTTCCGCACCGTGACGCGGCGCACGGCGAGCGGCACGCCCCAGTCGCGGCAGAGCTTCCTGCAAAAGCGCGCCCAGGCATCCGCGTTCGGGCTCAGCCCGTGGTGCACGTGCACCGCGCTCAAGGTGTAGCCATGGCGCGGCGCGAGATCGCGCAACAGGTGCAGGAGGACCACCGAATCGACGCCGCCGGAGAGCCCGGCCGCGAGATGCTTGCCGCGCAGGTCCGCGGCGAGGCTAGCGTTCAGCCGCTTCCTTGAACTTGCCATAGCTCATGAGACGCTCGAGGCGTTCCTCGACGAGCTCTTTGGGCTTCTTCTCGCGCAGCTGCCTGTGCGCCTCGGCGAGCGCCTTGCGCAGGGACTGCGCGGCGGCCTGCGGGTCGCGGTGCGCGCCGCCCAGCGGCTCCGGCACCACCTTGTCCACCAGGCCCAGCGTCTTCAGCCGGTTGGCCGTGATGCCGAGCGTCTCGGCGGCCTCCGGCGCCTTGTCGGCGCTCTTCCACAGGATCGAGGCGCAGCCCTCCGGCGAGATCACGGAGTAGGTCGCGTACTGCAGCATGATGGTGACGTCGCCGACCGCGATGGCGAGCGCGCCGCCCGAGCCGCCCTCGCCGATGATGGAGACGATGATCGGCGTGCGCAGCGAGGCCATGGCGTAGAGATTGCGGCCGATGGCCTCCGACTGGCCGCGTTCTTCCGCGTCGATGCCCGGGTACGCGCCCGGCGTATCGACGAAAGTGAACACCGGCAGGCCGAACTTCTCCGCCATCTGCATCAGGCGCAGCGCCTTGCGGTAGCCCTCGGGCTTGGGCATGCCGAAATTGCGCGCGATCTTCTCCTTGGTGTCGCGCCCCTTCTGGTGGCCGAGCACCATGCAAGGCACGCCGTCGAAGCGCGCGAGGCCGCCCACGATGGACGCGTCGTCGGCGAACATGCGGTCGCCGTGCAATTCCTCGAACGCGGTGAACAGCGTGCCTACATAGTCCAGGGTGTAGGGCCGCTGCGGATGCCGCGCCACCTGCGCGACCTGCCAGGGGGTGAGCTTGGCGTAGATCTCCCTGGTCAGCGCCTGGCTCTTCTTGGTGAGGCGCTGGATCTCCTCGGAGATGTCGACGGCCGAGTCGTCCTGCACGAAGCGCAGTTCCTCGATGCGCTGCTCGAGCTCGGCGATCGGCTGCTCGAAGTCGAGGAAAGTGGTTTTCACGCGGTCAGTATTCTACTGGGAGCGGGTCGAGGGACCGCCACAGGTACCAGGTGGCGACCGAGCGCCAGGGCTGCCAGGCCAGGCCGAGCTTCCTCATGCGCGACAAGGGTACGTTGCGCCCCTTGAAATAGCTCACCCGCACCGCTCTCAGCAACCCCAGATCGCCCAGCGGGTAGACGTCCGGCCGCAGCAGGTTGAACATCAGGAACATCTCCGCGGTCCAGCGGCCGATGCCGCGCACCGCCACCAGCTCCGCGATCACGGCCTCGTCGTCCATTTCCGGCCAGCGATGCGGGTGCACGGTGCCTTCGGCGAAGTGGCGCGCCAGGTCGGCAATGTATTCCGTCTTGCGATCGGACAGCCCGCAGGCCCGCAGGCGAGGCCGCTTGAGCGCGAGCACCTCGCCGGGCGTCATGCGCGGCGCAACTTCGAGCACCCGGTTCCACACCGACTGCGCCGCCTTCACCGAAATCTGCTGCCCGACGATGGCGCGCGCCAGGGTCTGGAACGGCTCGCCGCGCGCCACCAGGTGCACGCGCGGATGGCGCCGCATGATCGCAGCCATCACCGGATCGCGGCGCGCCAGGGTTCTCTTGGCCTGGTCCCAGTATTCAGGCTTCATGCAGCGGCAGGTTGAGCAGCAGGTTCTGCGGCTTCATGCGCACCTCCTGCTCCGCGTTCGCGCTGAGCGCCAGGTACACGGTGCGCCCGGCGACCTCCGGACGCATCGCCGCCGGCTCGGCGAACTGCATGCCGAACAGGGCGACGATGTTGCGCATGCGGCCCTGCTCCACCTGGCCGCCCGCCCACAGATCGTTGAGGATCTCGGTGGACTCGGCGTCCAGGCCGATGTGCCACGCCCAGCGCGCCTCCTCGATCTTGCGCAGCGGCTCCACCGCCACAGGCACGCCGCGGAAATGCATCACCCAGGCTTCGATCACGCGGCACAGCGCGTCGAGCGCCGCGCGCCCGTAGGTGAGGCTGATCACCGTGTCGTGGCGCGACTCGCGCTCCCAGTAGAGCGCGGCGTTGGCCCGGTCGAGCACCTCGAGGTCGACTTTGCCGATCGCGCCCTGCGCCTCGACGATCAGCTTGCCGATGTTGCCGTACCTGTTTCCCGCGGCGTGCATCTCCACTGTCTCGAGGTCGGCGAGCAGCACGTGCCCGTCCTGCAAGGTCGCCTTCTGTTCTCGCCAGAACAACTCTGCCGCACGCAGTTTGAGCGGGTCGTCGCAGCCGTCGAGCAGGTTCCTCAGGGTCACGTGCGCGAGCTGCTCGATGAACAGCGGGGGCACGTCGATCGCGCCCTTGAACAGGGCCATGTAGCAGCCCTCCACCGTGCCCGCGGCCAGCAGGCGGTCGCGGAACCTGAGCAGCATGCGGTAGTTGTGCCGCGCCTCCTCGTCCTTGAGCGCCTCGATCTGCGCCTCGGGCACCTCGCGGCGCGGCGCTTGCATGAGCGAGGCGTGCAGGTGCAGTTCGGCGTCGCAGGACTCTTCGATCGGATGGATCTCCGGGCGCAGGTAGTAGGCGCGCAGGAAATCGTCCGTGACCCGCAGCCTGCCGTCCGGGTCGCGTTCTAGTAGGTGAAAACCGCTGTTACGCCAGAAGTCAGGCAGAAGTGACGACCAACCGCGAGTGCGACGCCACGTGCTGCCGCAGGAACTCCATCTGGTCGGCGAGGATGCGGCGGTTGGTGAGGATCAGGTATTCCGCCTTGTTCGG
>JBGQFF010000161.1:0-3420 GCA_041496745.1 Gammaproteobacteria bacterium | reverse complement strand
GGCGTATGGCACTCGAAGCAATCGATGCTCACCGCGGCGTATTCATGGCAGCTCGAGCAAAAGCCGTCCTTGCCGAGCACGCTGGCGGTCTCGCGGCCGGCGTGGCAGTCGACGCAATTCTTCAGGCTGAAGCGCGGTTCGCGCAGCCCCTGGCGCATGGTCCGGTCGCGCTGGTGCAGCAGCATCTTCATGTGGTCGCGGCGCATCTGCGCGGTCGGCGCCACGCAGGCCTCCCCCTTCTCGATCTTCACCGTGGGCACCGCGACGCGGGACGTCCGCCGCTCGCCCGCGTCGGCGAAGCCCGCGAGCGCCAGCGCGGCGGCGATGATCCAAGCTGCGATGCGCATCATTCCCGCTCGCCGGCGCTCAGTGATCGCCCAGGCCCATCTTGATGTAGCCCGTGGGGCAGACATCGGCGCAGATGTGGCAGCCGATGCACAGGTCGTAGTCGGTGTAGACGTAGCGGCCCATCGTGGCTTCCGACTTCGGCGTGCGCTTGACCGCGGTCTGCGGGCAATAGATCACGCAGTTGTCGCATTCGAAGCACATGCCGCAGCTCATGCAGCGCTTGGCCTCGTCCACCGCCTGCTTGTCGGTCAGTCCGACCATGCGCTCGGCGAAGTGGCCCAGCACCTCCTCGGCCGACGGGCCGATCTCGGTGCGCTTGATGCGCTCCAGGCGGGGAAAATGACCGAGGAACAGCTCCTCGGCCTTGCACACCTCCGCGGCGCCGCGATCCTCGTAGTTGTGGACGGCGAAGCCGCCTACCGCCTTGCCGCCGAGGTCGGTGCCGCGCAGGCCGCGGTCGATTTCGCGCAGGTCGCGGTCCTCCACCGCCTTGAACGGCTTGGGCTCGAGGTTCACCTCGCGCAGCTTGTCGAGCAGGTTGAAATGGTGCACGTCGACCTTCGGCCGCTTGGCCATCTCCTTCTTGCCGAGGTAGCGATCGATGCTGTCGGCCGCGATCGACCCCTGGCCGATGACCGTGGTGAGCAGGTGCGGCCGGAGGATGTCGCCGCAGGCGAACACGCCCGGGCGATTCGGCAGCTGGTAGAACTTGTCTGCCGCGATCAGGCCCTTGCCGTTGTCCAGTTCCTGCATGCCGCGCAGGTCGCCGGACTGGCCGATGGCGGAGACGATGAGGTCGGCCTCGAGGTCCATCTCGGTGCCGGGCTTCTGCACCGGCTTGCCGCTCGAGTAATCGAGCTCGATCACGCGCAGCGCCTTGGCGCGCCCGGTCCGCTCGTCGAGGAGGACCTTGACCGCCAGCAGGCTGCCGCGGATCTTCACGCCCTCGCGCTGGGCGTCCTCGATCTCGTGCTTGGCCGCGTTCATCTGCTCCACCGGCTGCATCGAGATGAGCATGACGTCCGCGCCGCTGCGCGCCGCCATGGCCGAGACGTCGTGCGCGGCGTGACCCATCACCACGAACTCCGGACGCTCGGTTTCCTTCACGTCCGCGACGTAGCCCAGGCGCCGCGCCACCGAGACCACGTCGACCGAGGTATCGCCGCCGCCGACCACCACCACGCGTCCGGCGACCGTCTTCAGCCGCCCCTGGTTGAAGGCCTCGAGAAACGCGACCCCGCTGATGCAGTTGGGCGCGTTTGCCCCGGGCACCGGCAGAGCGAGTCCGGCTTTGCAGCCGATCGCGAGCAGCACCGCGTCGAAGCCGGTTTCCAGCTCTTTCAGGTGAACGTCGACGCCGATGCGCGTGTTGAGCCGGACCTCGACCCCCATCGCGGTGATGCGGTTGATCTCGCCGTCCAGGTGCTTGCGCGGCAGGCGGTAGCCCGGCACGCCGTACTTCGCCATGCCGCCCAGCTCGGCGTGATCCTCGAACAGGGTGACCGCGTGCCCCTTGCGGCGCAGCTGGTAGGCCGCGGACAGGCCCGCCGGGCCGCCGCCCACGATCGCCACGCGCTTGCCGGTATCCGGGCCGGCCTGGAATGCGAAGTTCTGCTCCAGCGCATAGTCGCCGATGTACTGCTCGACCGCGTTGATGCCCACGGTGTCCTCCACGGCGTTGCGGTTGCAGCCGGCCTGGCAGGGCGCCGGGCACACCCGCCCCATCATCGAGGGAAACGGATTGGCGGCGGCGGAGCGGCGAAACGCGTACTCCTGCATGCTCGTACCCTTGGGCGGCTTTTCCACCCCGCGCACGATGTTGAGCCAGCCGCGGATGTCCTCGCCCGAGGGGCAGCTCGCCTGGCAAGGCGGGGTCTTGTGCACGTAGGTCGGGCACTTGTCGGTCTCGTCGCCGGAGAAGATCTGCTCCTGGAACGAACCCCACGCGTGATCGCCGTCCTTGAACTTGCGGAAGGTGTGCCCGCTCTTGGCTGCGGGCTTGCTCGCTGGCGCTGACATGTCTACCTCCGGTTGAACCGCCTCATGGCTTCGGCCCGAGCACGATCGCGTTGCTCACCAGCCCGTGCACGCTGCCGATCATGTCCATGGGATGCTTGTAGTAGGGCAGCACCTTGCTGAACTGGCTCTTGCAGATGGCGCAGATGGCGGCCATGTAGTTGACGCCGTGCTCCTGCACCACCTGCTGCAGCGCCTGCATGCGCGGCAGCGCGCCCTTGACGCGCAGCTCGAGCAGGTCGTCGGTGAGCAGGCCGCCGCCGCCGCCGCAGCAGAAGGTGCTCGCGCCGATGGTCTCGGGCGCCATGTCGACGAACTTGTTGACGCAGGCGCGGATGATCTCGCGCGGGATGAGGAACTGGCCGCCGGGCTCATCGCCCATGCGCGAGCCGCGCGAGACGTTGCAGGAATCGTGGAAGGTCACCACCTTGTCGTCGTTGGCGCTCTTGTCGAGCGTGAGGGCGCCGCGGCGGATGAGGTCGTAGGTCACCTCGCAGATGTGCTGCGGCGCCGGATAGCGCGGATCGAGGAAATCGAACGGCCCGATGAGCGTGTTCCAGAAGCTGTAGGCCACGCGCCAGGCGTGGCCGCACTCGCCCACCACGATGCGCTTCACGCCCAGGTCGAGCGCCGCCTCGCGGATGCGCTCGGCCACCTTCTGCAGGTTGTCGTGGTTGCCGATGAACAGCGAGAAGTTCGCCGCCTCGGAGGCGTGCGAAGACAGCGTCCAGGAGATGCCGGCGGCGTGGAACACCTTGGCGTAGCCGATCAGCCCGTCGACGTGCGGCTCGGCGAAGAAGTCGGCGCTCGGCGTGATGAGCAGCACCTCGGCGCCCTTCTCGTCTAGCGGGAACTTGACCGCCACCCCGGTGGCTTCCTTGACGTCCTCTTCCAGGCCGTCGAGCGTGTTGCGCAGCGCCGGCCCGGGCAGACCGAGGTTGTTGCCGATCTTGTGCACCTTGCCGATGATCTCGTTGGAGTACTTCTGGCCCAGGCCGACGCTGTCCATGATGTCGCGCGCCGCCATCGAGATCTCGGCGGTGTCGATGCCGTAGG
>JBGQFF010000160.1:0-3489 GCA_041496745.1 Gammaproteobacteria bacterium | reverse complement strand
ACCGAGTTCCTGCCGATCTCGAGCACCGGCCACCTGATCGTCGCGGGAAGTCTGCTCGGTTTCAGCGACGCGCGTGCCGGCGTGTTCTTCGTTGCGATCCAGACAGGCGCGATGCTCGCCGTGGTGTGGGAGTACCGCACGCGGTTTTTCAGGGTCGACCTGCAACTCTGGCGAAATCTGCTTGTCGCATTTCTGCCGGCGGCGGTGCTCGGCCTGCTATTCGCGGGCTTCATCAAGGCGCAACTGTTCGGCCCCGTTCCGGTCGCGATTGCTTTCATCGTTGGCGGCATCATCATCCTGCTGGTCGACCGCGGTGGACGCGTCGCCCGTATCGAAACCACTCGAGCGATGACCCCGCTCGACGCGCTCAAGGTCGGCCTTGCGCAATGCTTTGCGCTGATCCCCGGTACCTCGCGCTCGGGCGCCACCATCATCGGCGGCATGCTGTTCGGCCTGTCGCGTCCGGCAGCGACCGAGTTTTCGTTCTTCCTCGCGGTGCCGACCCTGATCGCCGCCGGCGCCTACGACTTGTGGAAGAACCGGAGCCTGTTCTCCGCGGACGACCTGGGGATGTTCGCCGTCGGGCTGGCGGCATCCTTCGTCTGCGCCTTCCTCGTGATCCGCTGGCTGGTGCGCTACGTCGCCACGCATGACTTCCGGCCCTTCGCCTGGTACCGGATTGCGTTCGGTGTGGTGGTACTGGCGACCGCTTACGCTGGCATGGTGCGCTGGGGCGCGCCCTAGCCCTGCACCCAGGGCAGCCCGGCTTTGCGCCAGCCGCCCAGCGTGCCGCGGTGCTGCGCGCCGTCCTTGTCGCCTTCGAAGCCTTCGAGTACGTTGTAGCACTCGCGCCAGTTCGCCTGCGTGGCCGCCGCCGCGGCGCTGTGCGAGCGCCCGCCAGAGCGGCAGATGAACATCAGCGTGTCTACCGGCTCGACGAGCTGCGCGAGCTGATCGAGGAATTCGGGGTTCTGATGGTTGCCGGGATAGGTCTGCCACTCCACCAGGAGGCTGCCCGGCACGCGCCCGACGTAGAGCAGCTCCGGCAAGGTGCGCACATCCACCAGCTTTGCGCCCGCCTGCATCAGGATATGGGCCTCGGCCGGCGTCAGTGCGCCGGCATAGGGGAGCTTGAGCTGCTTGGCTCTATCCGCCGCCGCTTGCTTTATGGCTCCGATATCCAGGGGCGCATTCATTGCTGCTACGCATTATAGGGACGTCCGCAGTCGGCGCATTCATGGCACCGGCAAGGTGCCGGGAAATCGAAAATGCACCAACATCGTGCCAATCCTTGAATTAGAATTCCCGCAGCTTGACGCTGCAGAGGCGGGAACGGGGAGGCCGTCTCGTGGCATGGAACCTGCTCCATCCACCGCGTCCGGCCGGCTAGAGCGGCCGCTTCCTATTGCACTTACTCAGGAGATTTGAAGATGGCCATGACGGCTGATGACGTCTTGAAATTGGCGAAGGACAAGGAGGTCAAGTTCGTCGACTTCCGCTTCACCGATACCCGCGGCAAGGAACAGCACGTGCAGGTGCCGATCCGGCACTTCACGAAGGAAAAGTTCGAGGCCGGCCACGCCTTCGACGGCTCGTCGATCGCGGGCTGGAAGGGTATCCAGTCTTCCGACATGCTGCTGATGCCCGATCCGTCCAGCGCGCGCATGGACCCGTTCGCCGACGAAGCGGTGCTCAACATCAGTTGCGACGTGGTCGAGCCCGTCGACGGCAAGCCCTACGACCGCTGCCCGCGCGGCATTGGCAAGCGCGCCGAGGCTTACCTGAAGTCGAGCGGCTTGGGCGACGTCGCCTATTTCGGGCCGGAGCCGGAGTTCTTCATCTTCGACGGCGTCACCTGGGACGTGGGCATGTCCGGGTGTTTTGTGAAGGTCAAGTCGGAAGAGGCACCGTGGTCCACCGGCATCGACTATGAGTCGGGAAACATGGGCCACAGGGCGCCGGTGAAAGGCGGTTACTTCCCGGTGCCGCCGCAGGACTCGTTGATGGACATCCGTAACGCCATGGCCCTCGCGCTCGAGCAGCAGGGCGTCGAGGTCGAAGTGCACCACCACGAGGTGGGCGCGATGGGCCAGTGCGAGATCGGCACCAAGTTCGAGAGCCTGGTGAAGCGCGCCGACTGGATGCAGATCCTCAAGTACACGGTGTGGAACGTCGCCGCGTCCTACGGCAAGACGGCGACTTTCATGCCCAAGCCGATCGTCGGCGACAACGGGTCCGGCATGCACGTGCACCAGTCGGTGTGGAAGGGCGGCCAGAACCTGTTCGCGGGCAACGGCTACTCGGGCCTTTCCGAGTTCGCGCTGTACTACATCGGCGGCATCATCAAGCACGCCAAGGCGCTGAACGCCATCACCAATCCCGGCACCAATAGCTACAAGCGCCTGGTACCGGGCTTCGAGGCGCCGATCAACCTCGCTTACTCGGCGCGCAACCGCTCGGTCGCCTGCCGAATTCCCTACGTTGCCAGTCCGAAGTCGCGCCGCGTCGAGGTACGGTTTCCCGACCCGACCACCAATCCGTATCTCGCGTTCGCGGCGATGCTGATGGCGGGACTGGACGGCGTGCAGAACAAGATCCACCCCGGCGACCCCATCGACAAGAACATGTATGACCTGCCGCCGGAAGAGGCGAAGAAGGTGCCGAACGTGTGCGCCACCCTTGAAGAGGCGCTCGCGAACCTGGATAAGGACCATGCCTTCCTGACCAAGGGCGGGGTGTTCTCGGAGGATTTCCTCGACTCCTACGTGGACCTCAAGCACGAGGAGCTGACGCGCTTCCGCATGACCACCCACCCGGTCGAATTCGACATGTACTACTCGTCGTAAGCTGAACCGCGTTGTGCCGCGTTAATGAGGGACGGGTTCGCCCGTCCCTTTCTTTTTTCTGTTAGGTTATTGATCATGCGCCGGTTTTTAAGTTTCCTGGGGTTCGGCCTGGCGCTTGCGCCCGCGCTGGTGCAAGCGCAGCAGGACATCACCATCTGGAGCTGCAAGGACAAGGATGGCCGCACGCACGTGACCAACCTCAGGGAAGACACGGCCGGCAAGAACTGCAAGGTCGTGCAGCAGACGCGCGTGCAGATGGTGCCGGCGCAGTCGGCCAAGCCGGCGGGCAAGCCTCCCACCGCTTTCCCCAGGGAGGACGCGCTGACGCGCGCCTCGGCCAAATCGCGCCAGCGCGAAATCCTCGAGCGCGAAGTGGCGCAGGAGGAAGAGTCTCTCGGCAAGGCGCGCAAGGAACTCGCAGAGCAGGAATCGGTGCGCTACGGCGACGAGCGCAACTACGCCAGGGTCCTCGAGCGGCTGCAGAAGTACAAGGACGCGGTGGAAGTCCATGAGAAGAACATCGAATCGCTCAGGCGCGAGCTGGCCAACCTGAACCGGTGAGCGCACCGGCCTGACCCATGGCCGCCACTTTTGCTGGCCTGGAGTTCCTGGCCACCGCCGTGGTGGTCCTCGACGAGCGGTT
>JBGQFF010000159.1:0-3751 GCA_041496745.1 Gammaproteobacteria bacterium | reverse complement strand
GCTCTTCACGACGTCGCCGGGCCGGGTGGCGCGGCCGCCCGGCATGTTCTCGGTGGTGGGGATGGCGCCCACGAGGTTTACCTGCAGCCGCATCTCGCCGGCCGCCTTCAGCGTGCCGAGCACAGCCGCCGCTCCGCACATGTCGAACTTCATTTCGTCCATTTCGGCGGCGGGCTTGATGGAGATACCGCCCGTGTCGAAGGTAATGCCCTTGCCGACCAGCACGACCGGCTTCATGTTCTTCGGACCGCCGTGGTACTCGAGAGTGATGAACCTGGGCGGCTCGGCGCTGCCTTGCGCCACCGAGAGCAGCGCGCGCATGCCGAGTCGCTCCATGTCTTCGCGGCCCAGCACCGTCGCCTTCATGCGGTAGCGCTTCGCTAGCTCGCGCGCCTCGCCGGCGAGGTAGGAGGGCGTGCACACGTTGGGCGGCAGATTGCCGAGGTCCCTGGCAAGGCTCATTCCATGCGTCACGGCGAGTCCCTGCTCGAGGCCGGCGGCCGCGCCCTTATGCGCGGCGCGGTCGACGGAAAGCGCCAGGCGGCGCAACGCCGGGTCGCTGTCGTCGCTCTTGCTCTTCATCCGCGTGAAGCGGTATCCGCTTTCGCCCGCCACCGACACCGCGTGCGCCACCTTCCACTGCGCGTCGCGGCGGCCGACCGGCAGCTCGGTGAGGTGGAGCGAAGCTTCCTCCGCGCCGGTGCCATTGAGCGCGCGGACCGCCGCAGCGACTGCTTCGCGGTACTGCTTGTCGCGGAAATCGCCCTCGCGGCCGAGCCCCACCAGCAGTACCCGCCCGGCGACGCCGGGCACGTCGTGCAGCAGCAGCGTTGCGCCGAGCTTGCCCTGCATGTCGCCGCGCCGCGCGACCTTGCTCAGGTAGCCCTTGGCCGCACGGTCGAGGACGGCCGCGGCGGCGGAAAGCCGGCGCGTCTCGAACACGCCTGCGACCACGCAACCATTGGCGCCGGTCTGCGGCGCACCGCTTTTTATGCTAAATTCCACTGTCCGCTCCCTGGCGAGTTAGGGTCCTGATTATTTGCGCATTCTGGTACCGTTCAACTTTTTCTTCCTGGAATAGACGACTTGCATGCCAGCGAAAATTGAAGCTGGTAGAACAGACTCGATTATCCACAAATAGTTGGAACGGCACTAGCAGCCTGTGGGACTCGAGCGAATGAACGATTGCATGTCTGCCGCGGGTCTCGCTGTTGGTTGCGCCGGAGCCGACAGGCTCAACACGCATTTTACAGTTTGTCGGGGCAAACGCCCGACAAGCTGCTAGTGCCGTTCCAACTTGTTTCGCCAAGCGAGGTGAGTATGGGGCGCGGGGAATCTCTCCCAATTGGGGCGATCTGGATAGCCGACGATAGTTGGAGCGGCACTAGAAGATGATCTTCCGCAAGGCGCTTCTGCGCGAGCTGGCGGCCGCGGCGGCGGCGACTTTCTTGGTCCTGGTCGGCATCGTCGTCACCATGCTGTTCGTGCGCCTGCTCGGGCAGGCGGCGGCCGGCGCCATCACCTCCACCGGCGTGGCGGCCCTGCTCGGGTTCGCGATGATCAACTACCTGCCGGTGCTGCTCTCGCTCACGCTCTTCATCTCGGTGCTGATGACGCTCACGCGCAGCTACCGCGACTCCGAGATGGTGGTCTGGTTCTCGTGCGGCATGAGTCTCACGCATTGGATACGCCCGGTGCTGCTGTTCGCCGCGCCGCTGGTGCTGATAATCGCCTTGCTCTCGCTGGTGTTGTCGCCCTGGGCGGCGTCGAATAGCGAGGAGGTCCGCCGCCGGATGGAAAGCCGTGACGACGTCACGGCGGTCGCGCCCGGCGTGTTCCGCGAGTCATCCCAGGCCCAGCGCGTGTACTTCGTGGAGGAGGTTGCCGGCGCGGAGAACCTGGTCGCCAACGTGTTCGTCAGCTCCACGCAGCACGGCAGGCAGGGTGTCATGGTGGCGGCCCGCGGCCTCCAGGAGACCGCGGAGAACGGCGACCGCTTCCTGGTCCTGCTCAACGGCCGCCGCTACGAGGGCGAGCCGGGCTCGGCCGAATACAAGGTCTACGAATTCGAGCGTTACGCCATGCGCATCGAGACCGTGGAGTCGCGGGCACCGCGTGCGCCCGCCGCCAATTCGGCTTCCACCCTCGATCTGCTGCGCGAGCCGACTCCGCCCAACCTGGCTGAGCTGTCGTGGCGTCTGGGCGTGCCGGCAGCCGCGCTGATTCTATCGCTGTTGGCGATCCCGCTGTCGTTCGTCAACCCGCGCGCGGGGCGCTCGATGAACCTCGTGCTGGCACTGCTGATCTACATGACCTACAGCAACCTGCTCTCGATCACCCAGGCCTCCATCGCGCAGTCGCGCGTCTCGCTCGCGGCGGGGCTGCTGGGCGTGCATGCCGTGATGCTATTGCTCCTGGTAGCGCTGTTCCACCGGCGGCTGATGGTATTTTCGCTGTTCCGTCTCGTGCGATGAGGACGCTGCGGCGCTACCTTGCCACGGAGATCATGGCGGCGACCGCCCTGGTGACCGTCGCCTTGGTGATGCTGTTTGCGTTCTTCGACCTGGTCGAGCAGATCAAGGATCTTGGGCGCGGTGCGTACAACATGCGCCGGATCCTGATCTACATGCTGCTGTCGCTACCCGACCACGTCTACGCGCTGTTCCCGGTCGCTGCGCTGATCGGCACCCTGTTCGCGCTGGCGCAGCTGGTGGCGGGTTCGGAGTACACCGTGATGCGGACCTCCGGCGTGTCTACCACGCGCTTCGCCGCGACGCTGGCATCGATCGGCTTGCTGTTCGCAGCGCTCACCTTCGCGCTCGGCGAGTTCATCGCCCCCCCCGCGCAGCAACTGGCGCAGCGCCTGCGCTCCCAGGCCATCACCGGATTGGTGGCCCAGGAGTTCCGCTCGGGACTGTGGATCAAGGACGACCGGCGCTTCATCAATGTGATCGAAGTGCAGCCCGATTCCACGTTGAACGGGGTGCGGATCTACGAGTTCGACGACGAGTCCCGGCTGCGCTCGGTCAGCTTCGCCAGGCGCGGCACCTACCAGAACGGCCGCCGCTGGCTGCTGCAGGACGTCATCCAGACGCAGTTCGAGGAAATGAGAACCACGGTGCAGGAGATCGCGGAGATGGAATGGCAATCGGTGCTCGACCCGGGCCTTATCACCGTGCTGCTGGTCAAGCCCGAGCAGATGTCGGCGTGGAACCTCTATTCCTACTCCCAGCACTTGAAGGAGAACCGCCAGAAAGCGCTGCGCTACGAGATCGCATTGTGGTCCAAGCTCTTCTACCCGCTGGCGGTGCTGGTCATGGTGGTTTTGGCGCTGCCGTTTGCGCACTTTCAGAGCCGGCAGGCGGGCGTCGGCGCCAAGATCTTCGCGGGCATCATGCTGGGTCTCCTGTTCTACTTCCTGAACCGCCTCTTCGCGCACCTGGGGCTGCTCAACGACTGGCCGCCGTTCGCGGCCGCAGTCACGCCCACCGTGATCTTCCTATCCGTTGCGATCGCAATGATGTGGTGGCAGGAACGGCGCTAGCGCGCCGAATGATGAATGCGGAATGATGAATGATGAATGATGAATTGAGCCGCGATCAGCGGCGGAGCGCATGGTGCGCGGCGAGGCGTGCGGCTATTGCGCGGCCGGCGCAGGCGTCCCCGCAGTGGCCGTGCCGGCGGGCTTGGTGCCCGAAGGCGCCGTGCCTGCCGTCGACGTCGCGGCTTCGCCTGTCTGCGGGTCGGGTGG
>JBGQFF010000158.1:0-3810 GCA_041496745.1 Gammaproteobacteria bacterium | reverse complement strand
CTACTTCCTGCACATGTCGGACGTGACCATCGACATGCGCGACAACTCGATGCAGGTGCACCAGAAGAGCGCCGAGCCCTGGAAGGTGACGCTGGTGGAGACGGGCGAGGCGACGCAGACTGGCGGGCGCCTGAAGCGCGTGGCGCAGTACCTCGGCAAGGAGGACTTCTGCTTCACTTACGGCGACGGCGTCGCCGACGTGGACCTGAAGGCGCTGATCGCCCACCACAAGGCGCAGAAGGTGAAGGCCACGCTCACCGCGGTGCAGCCCCCGGGACGCTTCGGCTCGCTGGTGATGGACGGCAGCCACGTGACCAGCTTCCAGGAAAAGCCCAAGGGCGACGGCGGCTGGATCAACGGCGGCTTCTTCGTGTGCTCGCCGGCGGTGCTCGATTACCTGCAGGGCGACGCCACGGTGTGGGAGCGTGACCCGCTCGAGCGCCTGGCCAGGGACCGCCAGCTCGCCGCCTACTTTCATCGTGGCTTCTGGCAGCCGATGGATACGCTGCGCGACAAGAACCACCTCGAGGAATTGTGGGCCAGCGGCAATCCGCCGTGGAAGAAGTGGTGACGCCGAAGTTCTGGGCCGGCAAGAAGGTCTTCGTCACCGGCCACACCGGATTCAAGGGTTCCTGGCTCGCGCTGTGGCTCACGGCCCTCGGCGCGCGCGTTTCAGGCTACGCGCTCAAGCCCCCCAGCATTCCCTCGCTGTGGGCACTGGTCGAAGCCAGGTCCGGCATCGCCAGCACGATCGCCGACATCCGCGACCTGGACGCGTTGTCGAAGGCGATCGGCGCTTTCCAACCCGAGATCGTGTTTCATCTTGCGGCGCAATCGCTGGTGCGCCCGTCCTACGACGACCCCGTGGGCACCTACGCCACCAACGTGATGGGCACCGTGCACCTGCTGGAAGCCGTGCGCAGGGCGGGCGGCGTGCGCGCGGTGGTCAACGTCACCAGCGACAAGTGCTATGAGAACCTGGAGACGGGCGAGGCCTGCCGCGAGAGCGATCCGATGGGCGGGCGCGATCCCTACAGCAGCAGCAAGGGCTGCGCCGAACTGGTGACTTCGGCCTACCGGGCGTCCTTCTTCAGCAAGCCCGACGGCCCGGCGCTTGCTTCGGCGCGCGCCGGCAACGTCATCGGCGGCGGCGACTGGGCGCAGGACCGCATCGTGCCCGACATCGTGCGGGCGGCGGTCGCCGGCAAGGCGGTCCAGGTGCGCAACCCGCGCGCGGTGCGCCCCTGGCAGCACGTGCTCGAGCCGCTCGCCGGTTACCTGCAGCTCGCCGAGCACCTGCACGCCACCCCCGCGCTGTTCGCGGAGGGCTGGAATTTCGGCCCGGATGAGAAGGACGTGGTCCCGGTGGAGACGGTGGTTTCCACCATCACACGGCTTTGGGGCTCGCCGGCGTCCTGGGCCGCCGACAAGGGCGCGCACCCGCACGAGGCGCATTTCCTGAAACTGGACAGTTCCAAGGCGCGCAGCCGCCTGGGCTGGAGCCCGCATCTCGGCCTGCAGACGGCGCTGGAGTGGACCGTCGGGTGGTACAAGACACAGGCGCAGGGGGCCGACGCGAGGCAGCTCACCCTGGCGCAGATCGAGCGCTACATGGGGCTCGCGCGCGCATGAAGCCCGCCGCCTGCCGATTTTGCAGCGCGCCGCTGCGGCTTTCCTTCGCGGACCTCGGCATGTCGCCGCCCTCGAATTCCTTTCTCGAGGCGCAGGCGCTGAACCGCATGGAGCGCTTCTACCCCCTGCACGCCTGGGTGTGCGAGAAGTGCTTCCTGGTGCAGCTGGAGGAATTCGAGACGCCCGAGCAGATCTTCAGCGACTACGCCTACTTCTCCTCCTATTCCGAGTCGTGGCTGACGCACGCCGAGGCCTACACGAAGGCGATGACGGCCCGCTTCGGCCTGAAAGCCTCGAGCTTCGTGGTCGAGATCGCGAGCAACGATGGGTACCTCTTGCAGTACTTCGTGGCGCAGGGCGTGCCGGTGCTCGGCATCGAGCCTGCGGCCAACGTCGCGGCGGTGGCCGAGAAGAAGGGCGTGCCGACGCTGGTCAAGTTCTTCGGCGTGCGGACGGCGACCGAACTGGCCGCGGCCGGGCGCAAGGCCGATCTGATCCTCGGCAACAACGTGCTCGCCCACGTGCCGGACCTGAACGACTTTGTGCGCGGCATCGGCCTGCTGTTGAAGCCCGGCGGCGTGGTGACGATGGAATTCCCGCACCTGCTGAAGCTGATGCAGGAAAACCAGTTCGACACCATCTACCACGAGCACTTCTCCTACCTTTCCTTCGCCGTGGCCGAGCGCGTGTTCGCCGCGCACGGCCTCACGCTGTTCGACGTGGACGAAATTCCCACGCACGGCGGCTCGCTTCGCATCTACGCCCGCCATGCGGCGAACAGCGCGTTGCCCGTGACGCCGAAGGTGGCCGAGCTGCGCGGGCGCGAGCGGGCAGCCGGACTGGAGCGAGCCGACACCTACCGCTCGTTCGCCGAGCAGGTGCGGGCCACCAAGCGCGGCCTGCTCAAGTTCCTGATCCAGGCCAGGGAGTCGGGCAAGCGGGTCGCGGGTTATGGGGCGCCGGCCAAGGGCAACACGCTGCTCAACTACTGCGGGGTGAGAAGCGACCTGCTCGAATACACCGTGGACCGCAGCCCGCACAAGCAGGGCCGCTACCTTCCCGGCGTGCACATCCCGATCCATGCCCCGGAAAAAATCCTGGAGACGCGGCCGGACTACGTGTTGATCCTGCCGTGGAACCTGAAGGACGAGATCGTCGCGCAGATGGCCGGCATCCGCGCCTGGGGCGGGCGCTTCGTGGTGCCGATTCCCGAGACGAAGGTGCTCGATTGAAGTTCCTGCCCACGCCGCTCGCCGGCGCCTACCTGATCGAGCCAGAGCGGCTGGAGGACGAGCGCGGCTTCTTCGCGCGCTCCTTCTGTCAGGACGAGTTCCGCAAGCACGGGCTCAAGCCCGCGGTCGCACAGTGCAACCTGTCCTGGAACCGCAAGCGCGGCACGCTGCGCGGCCTGCACTACCAGGCGGCGCCGCACGAGGAAGCGAAGGTGGTGCGTTGCACGCGGGGCGCGGTCTGGGACGTGATCGTGGACCTGCGCGAGGGCTCGCCGACGCGCTTGCGCTGGCACGCCTTGGAGCTGAACGCCGACAACCGGCTGGCGCTCTACGTGCCGGAGGGCTTCGCGCACGGCTTCCAGACCCTCGCCGACGATAGCGAAGTGCTCTACCAGATGTCGGAGTCCTACCGCCCGGATCTGGCGCGCGGCCTGCGCTGGGATGATCCGAGACTCAAGATCAAGTGGCCGCTGCCCGATCCGATCCTGTCGGAGCGCGACCGCTCCTACGCACTGCTGCCATGAAGATCCTGCTCGTTGGCGCGACCGGGCAACTCGGCGGCGACCTGGTTCGCAACAACCTTGGCCACGAGATCGTGGCACCCCCGCGCGAAGAACTCGACCTCGGCCGGGCGGGGGAAGCCGCGCGCATGATCGGCAAGCTGCGCCCGGACACGGTGATCAATTGCGCCGCATTCCACAACGTGCCCAAGTGCGAGGAAGAGCCCGCGCAAGCCTTTCTCATCAACTGCGTGGCGGTGCGCGACCTGGCGGCGGCCTGCGCGGCGCAGGGCGCGCGGCTGGTGACCTTCAGCAGCGACTACGTGTTCGGCGGGGAGCGCAAGGAACCCTGGCGCGAGGACGACAAACCCGCGCCGCTGCAGGTCTACGGCATCAGCCGCCTCGCCGGCGAGCACGCGGCGCTCGCGACGGCGCCCGAACACTCG
>JBGQFF010000157.1:0-3846 GCA_041496745.1 Gammaproteobacteria bacterium | reverse complement strand
TGGGTGGCGCTGGCCTATGCGGCGATCCTGGCGGTCTGGTTCCTGCTCGGCGAGCGCATGGGCCGCACCGGCTTTTACCTGCTGTTCGCCTGCGCGGTCACGGTCTCGGTGCAGCTCGTGGGGCTGTACCTGGTGTTCACCACGCTGATCGTGCCGGCGCTTGCCACGCGCAATATCGGGCGCGGCAGGCTCACCGCAGCCTACGCCCTCGGAACTCTCGGTTATGCCGCGGGCCTGGCGTGGTCGCTGGTATCGGACTTGCCCGCGGGGCCGCTCATCGTGTGCGCGATGACCGCGCTGGGGATCCTGTTGTTTACGTTCGGGCCGCGAGCTCGCGCACGGCCCGCCTGAGGAACTTCATCTGCCGGCCGGCCCTGCGGCAACCGAGGCAAATCGCGAAATGCACGCGCAGCGCCACGCGCTCGCCGAGTGCGAGCTCGCGGTCCAGCCCCTGGGACACCAGGCGCGTCGTTTCCTTGCAGGAGAGCAGCTTCATTTTCCGAACCAGGTCTGCTGCAGGCATTCGCGCAAGCTCATGCGCGCGCGGTACAACAGCACCCAGCAATGGGTCGGGGTGATTTTGAGTTCCTTACAGATCTCGCCGGTTTCCAGGCCAAGGTGCTCGCGCATCATGAAGGCCTGCGCGGTGCGCGCCGGCAGGCGCTCCAGGCACATCTCGAGCGCGCGGAAGAATTGCACCTGCTCGAGCGCGCCATCGGGGTCGCCCCAGGCCGCGGGCCGCTCGTTCCAGTGCCCGCGCTCGCTGAACAGCTCGTCGAACTCGCCCGGTTCCTCGTCCGCCCAAGCGGGGACCACCGGCTCGCGGGCCTGGCGCCGGATGGCATCCACGATCTTGTGCTTGAGGATGCCGGTGAGCCAGGTGCGCAGGTTGGCGCGGCCGGCGAAGGAAGCCTGGCCGGCCAGCGCCGCGAGCAAGGCCTCCTGCACCGCGTCCTCCGCCGCAGCGGCGTCGCGCAACTGGAGGCTCGCATAGCGCAACAGGTAGGGGCGCAGCGCCTTGAGCTGGGCGCGAAAGTCGTCGAAGGCCGGCATGTGGATTGGGGGATTTTACGGGTAGGGGGTCTTGAATCCCCCGCAAGCAGCCCCATCTGCAAGCCACGGGGGCGTAGCCCCGATGCACACGTAAAGGAGAGACGACATGAGCAACATTACCCGTTTTGACCCGTTCAACGACCTGGTGGACGACCTGTTCAACGGCTTCCTCGTGCGGCCGATGGCATACAGCGCCTACGAAGGCCGCGATGCGGCGCTGCGCGCCAAGGTGGACGTCGCCGAGAAGAACGGCGCGTACCTGGTCAGCGCCGAGCTGCCGGGCGTGAGGAAGGAAGACATCCAGGTGTCGATCGACGGCGCGCAGGTCACGCTGTCGGCCGAAGTGAAACGCGAGCGCGAGGCGAGCCAGGACGAGCGCGTGCTGCACGTCGAGCGCGCCTACGGCAAGGTCACGCGCAGCTTCACGCTGCCGCAGGAGCTGGACGAGTCCAAGGTCGAGGCGAAATTCCGCGACGGCGTGCTGGAGTTGACGCTGCCGAAAAAGGCCGCCGAGGCCCGCAAGCAGATCACCATTCAGTAAGCAGCAAAGCGGTTGCCTGCGAAGGGCCGGCGCGTATGCGCCGGCCCTTTTTGTTTGTAGAATCCCCGGCACCATGAACGCGCCTCTGGACCCCCAGCCGGAAACGCAGACGGACGGTGCCCTGAAGGCGCGCATCCTCGCCGAGGCGCTGCCCTACATCCAGCGCTTTCACGGCAAGACCATCGTGGTGAAGTTCGGCGGCAGCGCCATGACCGACGATGCCCTGAAGGCCGGCTTCGCGCGCGACGTGGCACTGCTGAAACTCGTCGGCATGAACCCGGTGGTGGTGCACGGCGGCGGGCCGCAGATCGAGCAGATGCTCGCGCGCCTGGGCATGAAGGGCGAATTCATCCAGGGCATGCGCGTCACCGACCGCGAGACCATGGACGTGGTGGAGATGGTGCTCGGCGGCCAGGTGAACAAGGAAGTGGTGGAACTCATCAACCAGGCCGGCGGCAAGGCGGTCGGCCTCACGGGCCAGGACGGCGTCTTCATCCGCGCCAAGAAGATGCTGCTGCCCGGCAAGGACAACGGCCTGGTGGACCTCGGCCAGGTGGGCGAGATCGAATCCATCGATCCGGCGGTGATCTCGGCCCTCGAAAATGGCGGTTTCATCCCGGTGGTGGCGCCGATCGGCACCGGGGCCGACGGCACCACCTACAACATCAATTCCGACCTGGTGGCGGGCAAGCTGGCGGAGATCCTGCGAGCGGAGAAGCTGGTGGTTCTCACCAACACGCCGGGGGTGCTCGACAAGAACGGCAAGCTGCTCACCGGGCTCACGCCGCGCAGGATCGACGACCTGGTGGCGAAGGGCGTGATCTCGGGCGGCATGCTGCCCAAGATCGGCTCGGCGCTGGACGCCGCGCGGAACGGCGTGAAGAGCGTGCATATCATCGACGGCCGGGTGCCGCACGCGCTGCTGCTCGAGGTGATGACCGACCAGGGCGTCGGCACGCTGATCAAGAGCAAGTAGTCCATGCGCCTCATCGGCCTGCCGCCCTCGCGGCGGGTGTGGTTCTTCGACCTCGACAACACCCTGCACGATGCGCAGGCGAACATCTTTCCGTCGATGAGCGCGCAGATCAACCAATACATGATGCGCCGGTTCAACATCGACGAGGCGGGCGCCAACGAGATGCGGCGCGGCTTCTGGGAGAAGTACGGCACCACCATGAACGGCCTGGTGCGCCACCACGGCGCGAGCCCGGCCGAGTTCCTGCGGGCCACCCACCAGTTTCCCGAGCTCGCGGACATGGTGGTGCACGAGAACGCGGTGCGCCACGCGCTCGCGCGCCTGCCCGGGCGCAAGATCATCTACTCCAACGCGCCGCGGCACTACGTGGACGATGTGGTGCGCACCCTGGGCGTGGCACGCTACTTCGATGCCGTCTACTCGATCGAGAACACGCGCTACCTGGGCAAGCCCTCGGTGGCGGGCTTCCGCATGCTGCTGCGCAAGCACCATCTGGACCCCGCGCGCTGCGCGCTGGTGGACGACATGCTGGAGAATTTGCGCACTGCAAAGCGGTTGGGAATGGCGACGGTCTGGGTGAGCCGGGAGAAAAGGAACGTCCCTTACGTTGATCTGCGCATATCTTCCGTTACACAATTGCCGGGACTCGTTTTCCGCTATTCACCCTAGTAGAATCTTTTCATGCCCCGGGCCAAAGGCGAGCGCAAACTCGAGATCCTGAAAGCGCTCGCCGCAATGCTCGGGGCGCCGCGCTGGGAAAGAATCACCACCGCCGCGCTCGCGGCGAAGCTGGCCGTGTCGGAAGCGGCGCTGTACCGCCACTTCGCCTCCAAGGCCCAGATGTACGAAGGCCTGATCGAGTTCATCGAGAACTCGGTGTTCACCCTGGCCAACAAGATCACCACCGACGAGTCCGACGGCAGGAAACAGGCCGACAAACTGCTCGAGATGCTGCTCGCCTTCGCCGAGAAGAATCCCGGCATGGTGCGCGTGATGACCGGCGATGCGCTGGTCGGCGAGCACGAGCGGCTGCAGGCGCGCATGAACCAGTTCTTCGACCGCTTCGAGGCGACGCTCAAGCAGGCGCTGCGGCAGGCGTCCGACGGCGATGCGCCGGCGCGCGCCGGCACGCTGCTGCGCTACGCCATCGGCTCGCTGCACCAGTACGCGAAGAGCGGCTTCGCGAAGAAGCCCACCGAAGGCTACGCGGCGCAGCGGAGCCACCTCTCTGCCTGAAAGCAAGGTGGCGGTCGTCACCGGCGCCGCGCGCGCCGAC
>JBGQFF010000156.1:0-4047 GCA_041496745.1 Gammaproteobacteria bacterium | reverse complement strand
GGGTGGGCCAGCGGCCCACCCTACATCAGAACTTGTTCGCGCGCTGGATCGCCGGACGCGCGGCCATGGCCTGCGCCCAGCGCGCGACATGCGGCAGGCCTTCGACGACGTCTGGCGCCGCACCCTTGAGGCGCGCGTAGCCCGCGTACAGCGAAAAATCCGCGATCGTGACCTCGTCGCCGGCGCAGTACTTGCGCGCGCCGAGCAGGTCGTCCCAGACCTTGAAGAAGGCGCGCAGGCGGTCCGTGAACAGTTGCGCGGACGGCGCGTGCGGTTCCTTGGCGCGCGTCACCGCGAAGTAGGCGCCGAAGATCGGCGTGATGTCGGTCGAGGCGCTCATCAGCGCTTGCAGCATCGCGGCGCGCGCCGCCGGCTCCTGCGGCATGAACTTGCGCGATTTCTCGGCGCAGTAGATCAGGATCGCGGTGGACTGCGACAGCGTCAGCGGCTTGCCGCCGGGGCCGTCGCGGTCCACGATCACCGGGATCTGGCCGTTCGGGTTCATGGCGAGGAAGGCCGCGGTCTTGTGCTCTCCCTTTTCCAGCGCGATCGGATGCAGCGTGTAGGGCAGGCCGCATTCCTCGAGCGCGATGCGGGCGCGAATGCCGTTGGAGGTACCGGCGGCGTACAGGTCGATCATGACTTTTCCTTCACAGGTTAAGTTCCTTTAGGGACTGTAGGGTGGGCCATGGGCCCACCTTACAGGTTGAATTCCTTGAGGGCGTGCTCGCGCAGCCTGGCCTTTTGCACCTTGCCGCTCGCGGTCATGCCGATGGCTTCGAAGTCTTGCACGATCTTGAGGTAACGCGGCACGCGGAAGTTGGCGCAGCGCGCCTTCATCCATGCGATGAGTGCCTCCTCGGATGTCGTCTGCCCTGACTTCAGCGTGACGTAGGCGCAAGGCACCTCGCCGAGCCTCGAGTCCGGCACGCCGACCACCTGCGCGGTTTCCACCGCGGGATGTCCGAGCAGCACCTCCTCCACTTCCGCCGGCGCGACGTTCTCCCCGCCCACGCGGAACACGTCCTTCAGGCGCCCCACCATCTTCAGGCGGCCGCCCGGGTGCAGCTCGCCCAGGTCCCCGGTGCGCAGGTACCCGTCCTCGGTGAACGCCTTGGCGGTCGCTTCCGGGTCGTTGTAGTAGCCCCGCATCACGCTCCAGCCGCGCACCTGGATCTCGCCGTCAAAGGTGCGCAGGTGCATGTCCGCGTGCGGCGTGGCCAGGCCCTGCACGCGCAACTCCTCGGGGTCGCGCCAGTTGCTCATCACCACGTTGGGCGAGGCTTCCGACAGGCCGTAGGCGGCGCAGATGCGCTTCGCGCCGAGGACATGGATGATGCGGCGCATCGTCTCCGGCCCCGCCGCCGCCCAGCCGCCGCGCAGGACGAGCTTGCTCTTCGGGAAATCCGCGTGCCCCATCAGCATCTTGAAAATGGTGTCGTTGCCCGAGGTGAGCGTGCAGCGCTCCTGCTCCATCATGGCGAGCGCCGCGCCCGCCTTGAAGGTGGGCAGTGTTACCAGGCAGGCGCCGAAGGAAAGCGACACCAGCGCTGAGAGGGTCGAGCCGCCCACGTGGAAGAACGGGCGGCAGTTGAAATAGCGATCGCTCGCCTTCACGCCCATGCGCGTGCCCGCGGCCCAGGCGTTTCTCAGCATGTTGTCGTGGGTCAGCATCACGCCTTTGGGATAGGCCGTGGTGCCGGAAGTGAACTGGATGAGCAGCAGGTCGTCGGGCTTCACCCCGGAAGGAATTTCCTGCCCGCGGTCGAGCGCGGCGAAATCGCGCCACGAGGCTTCGCCCACGAGCACCTTGTGCCTCAGCATGGGCAACCGGTCCTCGACTTCGCGCAGCATCGCCGCGTAGTCGTTGTCGAGGAACTTCGGCGCGAGGAACATCGCCTTGCAGTCGGCCTGCTTCAGGCAGAACTCGAGCTCGGCGGCCTTGAAGCGCGTGTTCACGGGCACGGTGACCACCCCGAGCAACGCTGCGCCGTAGAACAGCGTCAGCCAGTATTCGTCGTTGCCCATCAGGATCGCAGCGTGGTCGCCCTTGCGCAGGCCGAGGCCGTGCATGGCGCGCGCGACGCTCTGCGCGGCCTGCAAGAGTTCGCCGTAGCGCAGGCGCCGCGTCGGCGTCACCAGCGCTTGCGCGCCGCGCCGCTGCGCCGCCAGCACCTCGCCCAGCGTCTTTGGCGTCCAGCCGTTCACTGCTTCCCCATCCAGTCGCCGGCGCAGAACACCGGGCCATTGGCCCTGACCAGTAACAGGACGGTCATATGGCGCGCGACTTCCTGAGTTCCTCGATGCGCTCGTCGGAGTAGCCCAGCCTCTCCTTCAGGATCTGCTCGGTATGCTCGCCGAGCGCCGGCGGCCGGCCGATCTGCGGGTCGTCCCAGCCGAGGAACTTGTAGGGCAGCGCGAGCGCCTTGAATTCACCCACGCCCGGATAATCGAAGCTGCCGATCAGCCTGCGTGCGCGCACGTGCGGGTCGGCGAGAACCTCGGCCACATCGTTCACCGGCCCGATGGGCACCTCCAGCGCATCCAGCTTCGCGATCAGCTCCGCGCGCGTGAGCTTGGAGACCGCTGCGGTGAGTGCGGTCATGACTTCGTCGCGGCGCGCGAGGCGCTGAGCGTTGGAAGAAAAAATAGGGTCAGACCCCATTTCTTTCAAACCGAGCGCGTTGCACAGCGGCACCCAATGCTGGTCGCTCGCGGTGATGTGTGCGTATTTGCCATCCTTGCAGCGAAACGTCGCGCTGGGAACGCGCCCGGGGCGCTCAGTGCCCAGGCGCGGCGGGACCTCGCCCAGTGCAAAGTAGCGTGCAGCTGCCAAGGTCAGCAAAGACACTTGCCCATCGAGCATGGAGAAATCCACGTGCGCGCCGCGCCCGGTCTTCTCGCGCCCGGAAAGGGAGGCGAGGATCGCGATCGCCACCCACAAGCCCGAAGTGAGATCGGCCACCGGCAACCCCGGCTTCACCGGCCCGCCGCCCTTCTCGCCGGTGAGGCTCATCAGCCCGCCCATTGCCTGGAACACCGTGTCGTAGCCCTTCTTGTACGCGTAGGGACCGGTCTGGCCGAAGCCCGTGCAGGAGACGTAGACGAGCTTGGGGTTCAGCGCCGAGAGCGTCGCGTAGTCGAGCCCCTGGCGGCCGAGCGTGCCGACCGGGAAGTTCTCCACGAAGACGTCGGCCTGCTGCGCGAGTTCGCGGATGATCCTGCGGCCCTCGTCCGAGCTCAGGTTGACGGTGATCGAGGCCTTGGAGCGGTTGCAGGCGAAGTAGTAGGCGCTGTCGCGTGCGAGTTGCGGCTCGAAGCCGCGCGTCTCGTCGCCCGCGCCCGGCTGCTCGACCTTGATCACCGTGGCGCCGAGCTCGGCGAGGATCATGCTCGCGAACGGGCAGGCCAGCACGCGCGACAGGTCGAGGATGGTGAGGTGCTGGAGCGGCTTCATCTCAGGACAAAATCGGGGGGCGGCGGGTAGCGGATGCCGAGCAGCTCGGTGATGCGGGTTTTCACTTCAGCGCGCCTTCGCCTTCGATGAACTTGCGCGCCTGGGCGGCGAGCTTGGCGAGCGCATCCTCGAAGCAGGCGCGCTCCTTCTCGTTCAGGCAATCGAGGAACGCGTCGTTGCGCTGCGCCGCCGCGCGGATCAGGCCTTCGTACAGCTTGCGGCCGGAGCGCGTCAGCGTCAGCCGCACTCCGCGGCCATCGTTGGCATCGATCGCGCGCAGCACCATGCGGCGCGCCGCGAGGCCCGAGACCACACGGCTCATCTGGCTCTTGTCGATGCCCGCGGCGCGCGCCAGCTCGTTCAGCGACAGCGCGCCTTGCGCGCCGCCGAGCAGCGCAATGCTGCGCCATTCCCACAGGCTGACGCCGAACTCGCGCCGGTAGCGCAGCTCGGCGCCGCGCGAAAGCAGGTTCGCGACCACGTGCAGCCGGTAGGACAGCAGGTCCCGGATGCCGGGCAGCTCATTCGTCGAAGAACGGGGTCTCATGCGCGCCGCGGGCTGGGTGCGCTCGTCGCGCGGTGCGATCACG
>JBGQFF010000155.1:0-4185 GCA_041496745.1 Gammaproteobacteria bacterium | reverse complement strand
GCTCGATTTCTTCCCAGAACTGGATGGTGATCGTCCTGAGCGCGCTCACGATCAGCGCGCCGACCAGGGCCCCCTCGAGGCTGCCCAGGCCGCCGATCACGACGACGACGAAAGAAAGCACGATCACTTCCACCCCCATGCCGAGCACTGCGGCCTGGCTCGGCACGACGATGGCGCCGGCGAGCCCGGCCATGAAACAGCCCAGGCCGAAAGCGAGCGAGTAGATCCGCCCGACGTCGATGCCGAGCGCCGCGGCCATGCGCCGGTCCTGCGCGGTGGCGCGCAGCAACACGCCGAACTTCGTGCGGTACACGAACGCCCACAGGCCGAGCGCCGCGGCGATTCCGACCCCGATCATCGCCAGGTTGTAGACCGGGTAGGGCAGCCCCCCGATCTGCAGCAGACCGAGGGAGTCCACCAGCCCGCTTGCGGTACGCGGTGTCCCGCCCCATACCAGCCGGATGGCGTCCTCGAGGACGAGCAGCAGGCCGAAGGTCACGAGCAGTTGATACTCCTCCGGCCGCCGATAGAACCGCCGGAGCAACGCGGGCTCGATCGCCAGCCCGATGACCGCGGCCGCGATCGCCCCGAGAGGCAGGAAGATGAACAGCGCGGCCGGCGGAATCACGGCCGACGCCGCGGCCACCGACCAGGCGGTGACATAGGCGCCGAGCGCGTAGAAGCTGCCGTGCGCCATGTTGACGATCCCCATCACCCCGAAGATCAGGCTCAGCCCGGCGGCGATGAGGAACAGCACCGCGGCGTAGAAAAGCGAATTCAGGACCTGGATGACGAGGATTTCCATGGCTTTTCTTATTGCGCGCGCGCACCGCCGGAGCGGCCCGGCGTCGTACTGCCAGGGCCACCCCGGATGCGCGCCCGGAAGAGCGCTAACGCGTCACGCCTTGGCTTGCGGCCAGGTCTTCTTGATCCAGTCGGCCGCGGCCGTGGACTCGTTGTGCCCCTCGCCGGGTTTCGGCCAGTTCGGCGGCGCGGTGATGCTCCGGATCGGGATCGTCACGATGCTGCTCGAGTCCCACACCGGGAAATCGTATCCCGGCAGGTTCTTGCTCAGCCCTGTCACCGCGTCCTTGTACCCCTGGTGATTGTCCGCGCGGATATACAGGTAGCCCGCCGGGGAATTGAATCCCGCGCCCTCGAGCATGGCGATGATCGCCTCGTCGTCGGGCCAGCCGCCGACCAGATGGTTGGCCTTTTCCACCGCCTGCTTGTAGAGGTAAAGCGCGGTATAGGCGCCATCGGACTCGAAGCTCGGGTACTCGTTCCAGCGCTTGTGGTAGCGCTCGACGAAGCTCTTGTTGATCGGCCAGCGCTCGGCGGACGGGTAGAGGAAGTGATAGTTCGCGTGCACGCCGGCAAGCACGCCCTCGGGGTGATCCTTGCCGATCGCGTGCGGATAGCCGCCGAAGGCGAGCGTGGTGGCGACCTTCATCTTGTCGAACAGCCCGTAGCGCAGCGCCTGCTTGTAGAACGCGACGTAATCGCCGCCCCACACGCCTGCGACCAGCAGATCGGGCTTGGCCGAGAGGATCTTGGTGATGTGCGAGGTGAAATCCGTGGTGCCCAGCTTGGGCCAGGACTCCGAAACGACCTCGATGCCGGGCCGGAGCTTGCCGAGCGCGAGCACGAAGTGCTCGAACACGTTGCGGCCGTAGCTGTAATCGGGCTGGATCGAGGCGATCCGCCTCGCCTTCGGCCAGTGCGTCGCGGCGCCGATGGCGGCAGTGACGCCGTCCGCCGACTGGATGTTGGTCACCCGGAAGGTGTACTTCGGGTTCGGCACCGCCTTGTCGAACAGGAAGTCGGTGCAGCCGTCGTTGAACAGCGTCAGCACCTTCAGCTCCTCGGCCACCGGGCCCAGCGCTGGGGTGTTGCCGCTCGAGATGACCCCGGTGAAAAGATCGATCTTCTCCGACAGCTTCATGCGCCGCAGTTCCTTCACGTTGCTGTCGGTCCCGGCGGACTCGTCGGCGAAGATCGTCTCGATCTTGCGCTTGCCGAGCAGTCCGCCCTGGGCGTTGATCTCCTCCATGGCGAGGACATGCCCCCGCTGCCCCGGGCCGCCCAGAAGCTCGGCTGCGCCGGTGAGGAACGTGATGTGGCCGACCTTGATCGGTCTGTCGGGAATGTTGCCCTTGGGCGGCGTCGCCGCGTGCGCTGAGCCTGCAACCGACCCCAGCCCAGCAGCCCCGAGACTCGCCGCGCCCACGGTGGCGCCGAACTGCTTCAGAAAACCGCGGCGTTCCTGCTGAATTTGTTCCTTGTCCACGACTGTCCTCCTCCTGTAAGCGACCGACCCTATTTAACGCCTTCCGCCCCCGCTCCACAAGGCCCCGCCCCTGCCGCGGCCTTCCTCAGAGCGGAATCAATGATCCCACGGCACGATCCTGATCGGCGCGTTCGCGACGTGGTCCTTGAGCACCGAGGCGACCACCAGCCGGGTGCCGCCCGCTCCGCGCCGGCCGCCGGCGCGCCCGAATTCGAGGCGGCAGACGCCCGTATCGCCGGCGCGCGCCGCGCCTGCGCTTGCGACTGCGCCGTCCGGACCGATGAGCAGGTAGTGGCAGACCGGCGCCGGCAGCGTTCCCGCGCCGGTGATCCGCTCGGCGAGCTTCGCTGCGAACGTGCCGCGCACGATCCGCACGTCGCGCCCGAGGCGCTCGAGCCACTCGGTTTCGGTATGAACCTCCGCGCCGTAATCGCGCTGCTCGATCCGCGTCACGTACGCCTTGAGCGGCACGGCGTAGTCGTTGAAGCTGCCGAGGCCCTTCGGATAGCTCAGGTCGCGGAACGCGCGCAGCCGCGCCGTCGTCCCGTCCCACCGATCGAGCAGGTACGGGCCGTTGGTGACGAGCCAATGCCCGTGCGCAGCGTGGAACTCGCGCAGCCGCCGGTAGCGGGCGCGGGCTTCGTCGGCGCTGACGTAGCGGGCGAGCGCCCGAGGAACGTAGGCGCGCTCCTCGAGTTCGCGGGCGAGACCTGCGAGCTGCCCGACAAGCGTGGCGTTGCGCACCGGATCGAACTCCGAAAGCCTGAAATAGCCCCGGCGGGCTCCCTCCTCAAACAGCGCGAGCAGATGCCACGGCAGCGTCGACCACGGCGGTGCCGCAGTCGCCGCGTCGCCGCCGGATCCGGAGTCCAGGTACACCTCGATCACCGGCACCTCGTAAGTCAGCTTGTCCTCGCCGGAAGCAAGGGTCTCGGTCTCCACCCGCAAGACCCGCACGCCCTTCAGGCGCTCGCGCGCCAGCGCGGTGGCTTGCGCGACGCCCGGATCCGCCGCGGGGCCGGAGCTCCACGCTGCGGCGAAGGCATAGGCATAGAGCAGGTCCGCGACCGACATGGGCGTGCCGTCGTGAAAGGCCGAATTGCGCACGCGGTAGACGAGCTGCGACGCGGCCGTCTTGCCGCGTCCCACCGGAAGGAGCCGTCCGCTCCCCGGTTCGGGCAGCAAAGCGTCTTCCGGCACCGCGAGTGCCGGCCCGCTCTTCGCCGCCGAGACGCTGACGCGGTTCTCGATCCAGCCGCCGCCGTGCGGCGAAGGCAGGAATGCGGGGTCGGCAAGCGCCCACCAAACGAGGCGGCCGAACGCGTCGCCGAATCCACCGGCCACGGGATTCCACGCGGCGGCGGGCGCCGCCGGCACTGCGGTGTAGAGCCAGCCGTTCCAGGGAAAGTCCCGCAGCTTGACGGTACGCGGAAATATCGCCGACGCGATGCCCTGGAGCGCGTCGTAACCGACGTTTTCCACCCCTTGCGAATACTCCTTGCCGTAGTGCTCGCGCCGCTCGGTATAGCCAAGCACGACGCGCTCGCAGCCGTGCTGCAGCTGCGCCACCAGGCTGCGCTCGAGGTTGACGCGTTCTTCGAGGCTGCGGTAGTCGCCGTGAGTGAGACGCCGCACCGTGTCTTCGACGCGCGCGCGGCCGGCGCTGTCGGTCATGGCGGGCGCGAGCAGGAGATAGGCGTGAAACCAGCCTTGCCTGATCCACGGCGGCCCGGACCAGCCGTTGTAACGCGCGTTCGCCTGGGCCGCGAGCGCGGCCACCTCGATGACCTCGAGCTTGCCGCCGGCCGGCAAGCGTGCGCTTTTCTGCGCTGCGACCGCAGCTCGCGCGACCTCGGCGCGGTCGGCGTGGTGCAGGTAGTCGGCGTGAAAGGGGG
>JBGQFF010000154.1:0-4228 GCA_041496745.1 Gammaproteobacteria bacterium | reverse complement strand
GTCCTGCTCACGCTGCTCGCGCCGCTGGTGGTGGAGATCGCACTCAAGTTCGGCCCGGCGGAATACTTCGCGCTGATGGTGTTCGCCTTTACCACCGTCGCGGCGGTGCTCGGCAGCTCGACTGCGCGCGGACTGGCGAGCCTGTTCCTCGGTCTGCTGTTCGGACTGGTCGGCATCGACGGCCAGACCGGCGCGCCGCGCTTCGCCTTCGGCGTGCCGGAGCTGCTCGACGGTATCGACGTGGTGGTGCTGGCGGTCGGGCTGTTCGCGGTGGGCGAAGCGCTCTACATGGCGGCATACACCAGCCGCCTTCCCGAAACGATGGAGAAGCTCTCCGGCTCGCTGATGATGTCGAAGGAGGACTGGAAGCGTTCCTGGCCGGCGTGGCTGCGCGCCACCGCGATCGGTTTCCCCTTCGGCACCATCCCCGCGGGCGGCGCCGAGATTCCGACGTTCCTCTCCTACGCGGTGGAAAAGAAGCTCACCAGGTATCCGGAGGAGTTCGGCAACGGCGCCATCGAGGGCGTGGCCGGGCCGGAAGCCGCGAACAACGCCTCCGCCACCGGCGTGCTGGTGCCGCTGCTGACCCTCGGCATCCCCACTTCGGCGACGGCGGCGATCCTGCTCGGCGCGTTCCAGAACTACGGCATCCAGCCCGGGCCGCTGCTGTTCCAGTCGCAGGCCGATCTGGTGTGGGGCCTGATCGCGAGCCTCTACGTCGGCAACGTGCTGCTGCTGATCCTCAACCTGCCGCTGGTCGGTATCTGGGTGAAGGTACTGCAGATCCCGCGGCCAGCGCTGTACGCCGGGATCCTGGTGTTCGCCACGCTCGGCGCCTACAGCCTGCACCAGTCGTGGGTGGACCTCCTCACCCTGTACGTCTTCGGCCTGCTCGGCTTCGCCATGCGCCGCTTCGATATCCCGGTGGCGCCGTCGGTGATCGGCCTGATCCTCGGACCGATCGCCGAGACCCAGTTCCGCCGCGCGCTCTCCATCAGCCAGGGCGATGCGACGGTGTTCGTCACGCAGCCGATCTCGGCGACGTTCCTCGCCGTGACGGCGCTGCTGGTGATCGTGCCGTGGCTGCTGCGCCGGCGCAGACGCGCCGCGGCCGGAAATTAGGCCAGGTTATGGGGCGAATCATATTTCCATTGGGCGGTCCGGATCAGTAATATGGACGTCAAATTGACCTGCGCGGGAGGAACCGGAATGCATCACACACGTAGAACCGTACTCAAGGGGGTCTGGGCGATGGGGGCGCTGGCCGCCGCCGTCGCCGTCGGGCTGCTCAGCCCCGGCCGCGCGTTCGCCGCGTGGAACAAGGCCGCGTTCGAGGCAAAGAGTGCCGCCGACGCCATGAGAGCGCTCGGCGTGAGCAACGCCGAGGACAGCAAGGACATCGAGATCCGCGCCCCTGACATCGCCGAGAACGGCGCGGTGGTGCCGATCGACATCACCAGCAACATTCCCGGCACCACGGCCCTCTCGGTATTCATCGAGAAGAACCCCTTCCCCTACACGGGCACTTTCGACTTTTCGCAGGGCGCGGTGCCCTACGTGCACGTGCGCGTGAAGATCGGCGAGTCCTCGCCGGTGCGCGTGGTGGTGGCGGCCGGCGGCAAGTACTACACCACCGCCAAGGAAGTGAAGGTCACCATCGGCGGCTGCGGCGGCTGAGCGGAGGAGAAGATGGCAGAACCGATGAAGATCCGCGCCACCCTGCAAGGCGACGTCGCCGACGTGCGCGTGCTGATGGCGCACCCGATGGAGACCGGGCTGCGCAAGGACTCGGCCGGCAAGCTGGTGCCGCTGCATTTCATCCAGTCCATCACCGCGCAGCTCAACGGCAAGACGGTGTTCGCCGCCGACGTGAGCCAGGCGGTGTCGCGCAATCCGGTGTTCGCATTCAAGGTGAAGGGCGCCAAGGCGGGCGACAAGCTCTCCGTCACCTGGCAGGACAACAAGGGCGACAAGCGCACCGACGAGGTGGTGATCCGCGCCGGGTCCTGAATTTGAGCAAGGGGCCGCAGAGCCCCGTTCGACCAAAGGAGGTAAGACGATGAAACGAGCGCTCGTGCTGGGATCCCTTGCCGTGGCTTGGGCTGCCGCAGCGCAGACGCCTGACCCCACCGCCGCGGAGTTCGACAAGTTCCGCGAGATCATGGAGCAGGACAACCCGGCGGAGCTGTTCGAGGTGAAAGGCGAGGAACTGTGGCGCGCGCGCCGCGGTCCGAAGAACGCTTCGCTCGAGCAGTGCGACCTGGGGCTCGGGCCGGGCGTGGTGAAGGGCGCGTATGCGCAGATGCCGCGCTACTTCGCCGACGCCGACCGGGTGATGGACGCCGAGGCGCGCATAGTGCAGTGCATGATCACTCTGCAGGGCTTCAAGTACGCAGACTTGGCGAAACAGCCGTTCAGCAACGCCGACCGCACGCCCGACCCGGTGTCGCTGATCACCTACGTCGCCGCGCAGTCACGCGGCATGAAGGTCGCGGCGCCACAGAACCACCCGAAGGAGCGCGCGGCTTACGAGACGGGCAAAGCGATCTTCTTCTACCGTGCTGGCGCGTACGACTTCTCCTGTGCCAGCTGCCACAGCGTGGACGACAAGCGCATCCGCACGCAGCCGCTGCCTAACTTCACCAAGCCGAACCAGGCGATCGGCGCGGTGCAGGGCTGGCCGGGCTACCGCATGACCGGCGGCGTGATGCACTCGGTGCAGTGGCGCATTAACGACTGCTTCCGCCAGCAGCGCTTCCCCGAGCCGGGCTACGCGTCGGAAACCGTGAGCGCGCTGCTCGCCTACCTCACCGTCAACGCCAACGGCCACGTATACCGCGGCCCGGGCATCAAGCGCTAGGAGAGCCAGCCATGAGACTCGCATCCGCCGCGGTGCTGGCCATCGCCGCCGCCTTCCTTGCCTCCTGCGCCACGCCGCAGCGCGATTACCGCCCCGACGCACTGGCGATGATGAAGCGCGATTTCCATGGCCGGGGCATTGCGGGCATGGACCGACTGAACGAAGACGCCGTGCAGGCTGCCTGCAACAAATACCAGGACAACCCGCCCCAGGAAGTCGCCGACAAGCTGCAGAAGGAACAGCTCGCCGCCATCAAATGGCCGGCGGACGGCAAGCTGCTCGGCGACTGGAAGTCGGGCGAGCGCATCGCGCAGGACGGCCGTGGCATGAGCTGGAGCGACAAGGGGGGCGTCGGCGGCAGCTGCTATAACTGCCACCAGATCGGGCCGCGCGAGAGCTCCTTCGGCACCATCGGGCCGAGCCTGTACCAGTTCGCCAAGCTGCGCGGCTACGGCGCGGACATCCAGCGCTACGCCTACGGCAAGATCTACAACGCCAAGGCCTACAACCTGTGCTCGCAGATGCCGCGCATGGGCCACGTCGACGCGCTCACCGAGCAGCAGATCCGGGACCTGGTGGCGCTGCTGATGGACCCGGCGTCGCCGGTCAACCAATAAGCCGCGGCACGTTGGGCTTGAGCGGGCGGACGGTGCGCTGCGCGCGCAGGTAGCGCGCGGCAACGTCCCACACCGGCTCGCCACTGGCGCCCTCGGCGACCGGCGCCCATCCCGCGACCTTGTAGCGCCTGCCGACGTCCATGGGACGGCCGCCGAGGCGCATGTCCGAGATGCGCTGCCCCATCTTCGCCAGCGGATCGCAGGCGTAGGTCATGCCGCCCACGCGCACCATGTCGCCGCCCTGCTGCAGGTACGGGTCGGGATTGAAGGCGTTGTCGGCGACGTCCTCGAGAATCGCCTTGATCTGCTCGCCGGTCAGCTCGTTCAAAGTCGACTGGGGATAGGTGATGGCGGTCTGGTCCATCAGGTGCTCGAATCTGATCGCGTCGCCGGGCAGCAGCGTGCCGCCCCAACGGAAGCCCGGCGAGAACGCGATCTCGGCGCCTTTCACCTGCATCAGCGCGTCGAGCAGCAGCTGGTCCCAGGTGCCGTTGAAGGTGCCGCGGCGGTAGAGGAGGCCCTCGGTCACCGCGAGTTTTTCCTCGAGCCGCGCCCGGAACGGTGCACGCACGCGGTCGATGTGGGCGGCCATCCCAGCGTCCGCCGGCAACAGATTGGAGAACACCGGCAGCAGGCGATAGCGATAGCCGGATACCGCGCCGCCCTTCACGTCGAGATCGAGCACGGCGAGGAACTTGCCGTGCGAGCCGGCATTGGTGACGAGGGTCTTGCCCACCACGGTGGGCGCCGG
>JBGQFF010000153.1:0-4334 GCA_041496745.1 Gammaproteobacteria bacterium | reverse complement strand
GTGGTCGTCATGAGCGGAATCTCGCCCATGTACACCTCCTGCTCCTTCACCTCCTTCGCGGTGGGCTTGGGCGCCTCCTTGTCCATGATGACCAGGCGCACCTTGGCGCGCAGCGGCGCGGCGTAGGTCAGTCCGCGCTGCTGGCATTCCTTGACGTCAAACGGCGGCTCGCCGAGCGCGAAGCTCACGAATTCCAGGCGCGCGTTCTTGGAGTGGCTCTCGATCGGGTAGATGCCCTTGAAGGCCGCCTGCAGGCCTTCCGTCTTGCGACCTTCCGGCGCGACCTTCGCCTGCAGGAACGCCGCGTACGAGTCGAGCTGGGTGGCCAGGAGGAACGGCACTGGCAGCACGACATCGCGCTTGGCAAAGCTCTTGCGGATACGCTTCTTTTCGGTGAAGGAATACGCCATATCAGCTCCAGGAAATATTCGGACGACTGCGAACGACGACGGCCGCAACACCCCCAGCGGCATGCCGCTCGGGGTGAAGAGAGAGTCGCGACCCGTTCAAAAAATGATCCGGGCTGGCGGCCTTCCGCCAGCCGAGACTCCACATCGCGCTTACTTGATCTCGGCGGTAGCGCCGGCGTCGAGCAGCTGCTTGAGGAGGGCTTCCGCGTCGGCCTTGGCGATGGCTTCCTTGACCGGCTTCGGCGCGCCGTCCACCAGGTCCTTGGCCTCCTTCAGGCCGAGCCCGGTCACGGCGCGCACCACCTTGATCACATTGACCTTGTTGGCCCCCGAGCTGTTCAACATGACCGTGAACTCGGTTTTCTCCTCTGCTGCTGCGGCGGCCGCGCCAGCGCCGGCCGGCGCCGCCATCGCCACTGTCGCCGCGGCGGCGGAAACGCCGAACTTGTCTTCCATCTCCTTGATGAGCTGGGAGAGCTCCAGCACCGTCATGTTCGCGATCGCATCAAGAATCTCTGCTTTGGCAATAGCCATGTTGCTTGCTCCTGTCAGATCAAAAGTTAAGTGTTCCAATATTCCGATTCAGCGGGCCTTACGCGGCCTGCTGCTGCTTGTGGTCCCTGACCGCCGCCAGCGTCCGCGCGAACTTGCCCGGCACCTCGTTCAAGGTGCGCACGAACTTCGCAATCGGCGCCTGCAGGGTCGCCACGAGCTTCGCGAGCAGTTCCTGGCGGCTCGGCATCTTCGCGAGCTCCACCACTTCCCCGGCCGACAACACCAAGTTGGGCATGGCGCCGGCCTTGATCACGAACTTATCGTGATCCCTGGCGAAATCCTGCAGCACCTTGGCCGCGGCCACCGGATCACTGGAAATGCCATAGGCAAGGGGACCGACCATATTCTCGATAAGCCCCTTGAACGGCGTGCCCGCGACCGCGCGGCGTGCCAGGGTGTTCTTCAGCACCCGCAGGTAGACGCCGGAGACGCGCGCTCGTCTGCGCAGCTCCGTCATATCCTTCACCGGGATGCTGCGGTACTCGGCCAGTATCACGGCCTGGGCCTTGGCGAGCTGCGCGTTAATCTCGGCCACCACCGCCTGCTTCTGCTCCAAATTTAGACTCAAGGTCTATCTCCTTTCACGAACGCGGCGACCGGTGATCCAGGAGTCAGACACGAAACCTGTTTCGGGCACGCCGTCTGCGTAGGACCCTCAGGAATGAGGATTGAGGATTGAGGATTGAGCATCTTTGAGGCAGCTTCTGATCCTTGAGCCTTCAATCTAGTTCCCAAAAAATTAAACCTCGCGATTCCTACGGTCTTTGACAACCCGCCGGCGGTGCGCCTCCGGCGGCCCAAAGCTCTGCCCCGTACCGAACCGGGGCGCCATTCATTACTGCTGCAAACTCGCCTGGTCCACGCGCACGCCCACGCCCATCGTGCTCGACACCGAGACCTTCTTGAGAAAGATCCCTTTCACGCCGGAGGGCTTGGACTTGTTCACCGCGTCCACCAGGGACTTCAGGTTCTCGACGAGCGCGTCCACCGAAAAGGAGGCGCGGCCGATCGTGCACTGGACGATGCCGGTCTTGTCGGCGCGATACTGGATCTGGCCGGCCTTCGCGTTCCTGATGGCTGCGGTCAGATCCTGGGTGACCGTCCCCACCTTGGGGTTCGGCATGAGCCCCCGCGGCCCGAGGATCTGGCCCAGCTGCCCTACCACGCGCATCGCGTCCGGGGAGGCGATCACCACGTCGAAATCCAGCTTCCCGCCCTTGATGTCATTGGCGAGGTCCTCGAACCCGACGATGTCGGCGCCGGCGTCCTTCGCCTGCTGGGCCTTGTCGCCCTGCGCGAACACCGCGATCCGCACGCTCTTGCCGGTGCCCTGCGGCAGGACGACCGATCCGCGCACCGTCTGGTCGGACTTCGAGGCGTCGATGCCGAGATTGAGGGAAACATCCACCGACTCGTTGAACTTCGCGGTGGCGCCTTCCTTCACCATCTTGAGCGCCTGCTGCGCCGGGTAGGACTTGTCGCGGTCAACCTTGGCGCGCATCGCATTGTAGCGTTTGGAAGCCATTTACAGGCCCTCCACGTCGACGCCCATGCTGCGCGCGCTGCCGGCGATGGTGCGCACCGCCGCACCGAGGTCCGCCGCGGTGAGATCGGGCATCTTCGCCTTGGCGATCTCCTCGGCCTGGGCACGCGTGATCTTCCCCACCTTCTCGGTATTGGGGCGAGCGCTGCCCTTCTCGATCTTGGCGGCCTTCCGGATCAGCACGCTCGCCGGCGGCGTCTTCATCACGAACGTGAAGCTCTTGTCCTGGTAGGCGGTGATGACCACCGGCACTGGCAGGCCCGGCTCCATCTTCTGCGTCTGAGCATTAAACGACTTGCAGAACTCCATGATGTTCAAGCCGCGCTGGCCGAGCGCCGGTCCGATCGGCGGGCTGGGGTTCGCCTTGCCCGCCGGCACCTGCAGCTTGATGATGCCAACTACCTTCTTTGCCATGTCACTCTCCTTCGGGTGCTAGCGGACGCGCGAGCGCGCCCTCCCCATCCAAAAACCGTGAATCGTGATTCGTGAGTCGTGATTCGACCGAAATTCACCACTCACGTATCACGCTTTCTCCACCTGGCTAAAATCGAGCTCCACCGGTGTGGAGCGGCCGAATATCGTCACCGACACGCGCAGCTTGTTCTTGTCGTAATTCACGTCCTCGACGTTGCCATGGAAGTCCGCGAAGGGGCCGTCCTTGACCCGTACCGCCTCGCCCACCTCGAACAGCACCTTCGGTCGGGGCTTCTCCACCCCCTCCTGGATCTGGTGCAGGATGTTCTGCACCTCCTTCTCCGAAATCGGTGTGGGCTTGGTCGAGGTACCGCCGACGAAACCGGTCACCTTGGCCGTGTTCTTCACCAGGTGCCAGGTGTCGTCCGTCATCTCCATCTCCACCAGCACGTAGCCGGGGAAAAACTTGCGCTCGCTGATCGCTTTCTGTCCGCCCTTCATCTCAACGACTTCCTCGACCGGCACCAGGATCTGTCCGAACCTGTCCTCCATGCCGGCGCGGCGAATGCGGTCCTGCAGCGCGCGCTGCACGCTCTTCTCGAACCCCGAGTAGGCGTGAACGACGTACCACTTCTTGCCCGTCATCAGCTCTGGCCCAACAGCCTTTTCACGGCCCACAGTAACCCCGCATCGACCACCCATAGAAAAAGCGCCATCACCACCATGAACGCGAAGACAACGCCGGTGGTCTGCAGCGTTTCCTTGCGCGTCGGCCACACCACCTTCTTCGTCTCGCCCACCGACTCCTGGGCGAACACGTGGAACTGCTTGCCCGGCTCCGACGTCCAGAACACCCCGGCCCCCGCAGCCAGGCCCGCCAGCACCGAGGCGACACGGACGATCATCGGGCTCTGATCCAGGAAATAGAACCCCGCCACGCCTGCCGCAACCAGTATGAGCGCCGCGGTGATTCTGATCTTGTCCGCCATCTTTCCTTCGGAGTGTTGAGTTTTGAATGGTGAGTTAGCACCAGAAACTCAACACTAAACACTCAACACTCATCACTCGCGTAGCGGTTGGCAGGCCAGGAGGGTCTCGAACCCCCAACCTTCGGTTTTGGAGACCGACGCTCTGCCAATTGAGCTACTGGCCTATGATCGTAAACACGTGAGAGCGTAAGAGCGCGAGGGCGCGAGAGCGAAAACGCTTTTTCCATCTCACGATCTCGCGAGCTCCCGATCTCCCGTCATTCAAGCACCTTCGCCACGACCCCGGCGCCCACCGTCTTGCCGCCCTCGCGGATCGCAAAGCGCAGCCCCTCCTCCATCGCAATCGGCTGGATGAGCGCCACCGTGATCGTCACGTTGTCCCCCGGCATCACCATCTCGGTGCCCTTCGGCAGCTCCAGGCTC
>JBGQFF010000152.1:0-4493 GCA_041496745.1 Gammaproteobacteria bacterium | reverse complement strand
GCCGCAGGCGCGCATGGGCCGCGAACTGCGCGGCAGCACGCTCGGCATCATCGGCTACGGCGCCATCGGGCGTGAGCTGGCGCGCGCGGCGAAGGCACTCGGCATGCGCGTGCTGGTGAACGATCCCTACGTGAAGGGCGTGGAGCAGGTTTCGCTGGACGCGCTCCTCGCGCAGTCGGACTATGTCGTGCCGCTCGCGGTGGCGACGCCGGAGACCGAGAACCTGATGAATGAGGCGGCCTTCGCGAAGATGAAGCCGGGCGCCTGCTTCATCAACGTGTCGCGCGGCAACCTGGTGGACGAGGCGGCGCTCGTGCGCGCGCTCGATGCGGGCCGCATCGCGGGCTGCGCGCTGGACGTGGGGCGCGCGCCCGACCAGATGCCGACGCCCGCGCTCGCCGCGCGGCCCGACGTCATTGCCACGCCGCATACCGCTGGGCTGACGCTCGCGGCGATCGAGCACCAGTCGCTGGAGACGGTGGCGCAGGCGGCAGAGATTCTGCAAGGGCGCGCGCCGAAAGGCGCGGTGAATGCCGAACACTGGAAGAGGAAAGGAATGTTGAAGACATGAAAACCATCCTGATCACCGGCGCCGCCGGCGGCGTCGGCACCTGGCTGCGCAGGGAGCTGGCGGGGAAATACAAGCTGCGCCTCTCCGACATCCGGCCGCTCAAGCAACTGGCCAAATGGGAGACCTTCATGCGCGCGGACGTCGCGAAGCTGAGCGACATGCTGCGCATCACCAAGGGCGTGGATGCCATCGTCCACCTGGGCGGCTTCTCCGTGGAAGGGCCATGGGAGGTGATCCACAAGGCGAACATCGTGGGCTGCTACAACGCCTACGAGGCGGCGCGCAGAAACGGCGTGAAGAGGTTTCTCTTCGCCACCAGCAACCACGCGGTGGGCTTCTACCCTCGAACGCAGACCGTCGACCACCGCGTCACCATCAAGCCCGACAGCCGCTACGGCGTCTCCAAGGTCTTCGGCGAGGCGCTCGGCAGCCTGTACTCGGACAAGTACGGCATGGAGGTGTTCCTGATCCGCATCGGCAACGTGAACGACAGGCCGATCGACAAGCGGCGCCTTTCGATCTGGATCTCGCCGAGGGATCTCGCGCAATTGGTGCAGATCGGCATCGACCATCCGCAGATCCGCTTCGAGATCGTCTACGGCATCTCGGACAACAAGCGCGCTTGGTACGACAACTCCAACGCTCTCCGCCTGGGGTACCGGCCGCAGGACAGGAGCGAGGACTACGCGGCGGAGATCTTGGCGAAGGAAAGGCCCGGCGACCCGCGCGCGGAGAAGCTCCAGGGCGGCACCTTCGTGCATGTCGAGGAGGTGGAGGACCCGAGCGGGCTGCTGAAGAGAAAGCGCGGCGAGAGGAAGTGAGTCCCGCGGTCTTTATAGGCGGATGGGCAGCGAGCGCACGCGCTGTCCGGTTGCCGCGAAAATCGCGTTGCACACTGCCGGCGCCACGGGCGGCGTGCCGGGCTCACCCACTCCGCCCAGGTGCTCGATGCCCGAATTTACGATGTGCACCTCGATCTCGGGGCTGTCCGCCAGCCGCACCATGTCGTAACTGGGGTAGTTGGTCTGCTCGACGCGCCCGTTCTTGAGGCTGATTTCTCCGTACAGGGCTGCGCTTAGGCCGAACACGATGCCGCTTTCCATCTGCGCCACCACCGTGTCGGGATTGAGCGCGAATCCGCAGTCGACGACGCAAACGATGCGCCGAACCCGCGGCGTCTTGCCGATGATTTCGACTTCTGCCACCTGGGCGACGATGCTGTGGAAACTTTCCGCCAGGGCGATGCCTCGCCCGCGACCCTTGGGTAGCGGCGTGTCCCAGCCTGCCTTCTGTGCCGCGACCTCGAGCACCTTGCGAAACCGCGGTGCGTCCGCCAGCATCGCGCGGCGGTATGCGTAGGGGTCCTGGCCCGCGGCGTGGGCGCATTCGTCGAGAAAGCACTCGGTGAAGAACGCGTTGTAGCTGTGGCCGACGCTGCGCCAGAAGCCTACGGGAACCGGTTCGTGCGTCAGCACGTGCTCGACGCGCCGGTTCGGCATCGCGTAGGGCAGGTCGAACGCGCCCTCCGACGTGGTCTTGTCCTTCATCAGGTCGGACGCCGCGGCCGGCAGCAGGCGTGCAGTGATGCCCGCGGTGCAGGACTGGCCGACGATGCGGTTGTGCCATCCGGTGAGGTTGCCAGCCTTGTCCAGCGCCGCCCTGAATCGCGCTGCCGCCATGGGACGGTAGACATCGTGCTGCATGTCTTCCTCGCGCGACCAGATCAGCTGGACCGGCGTGTCCGGCATCTTCCGGGCCAACAGGACGGTTTGCATCACGACGTCCACCTCCGCGCGCCGTCCGAACCCGCCGCCGAGGAAAGGCGTGTGCACCGTAACGTGGCTGCTGTCGAGTTCCGCGGCCTTCGCCGCGAACCAGCGCACCAGCGTCGGGGCCTGATTTCCCACCCAGACCTCGCAGGATGTCGCGCCCCGTATCACCGCCGTGCAGTTGATCGGCTCCATCGCCGCATGGGCCAGGTACGGGACGAAGTAATCCGCGGTCAACGCCTTCACGGGAGCGGCGAGGGCAGCGTCCACGTTGCCGACCGATTCGTACTCGCGCGCCTTGCCCTTGGCGAGAAGCTCGAAGTAGCGGCCCCGCTGGACCTGCGAATCGTGTGTCGCGTTGCCGCCTGCGTCCCAGGCGATGCTCACCTCGGCCAGCGCGGTTCGCGCCTGCCAGTAGTGCTCGGCCACGACTGCGACGGCTGCAGCCGATGTGCTGGTGGCAGGCAGAGCAAAGACACCCTTCACGCCCTTGCGCTCCTTGGCCTTCGCGGCATCGAAGGATTTCACCGCTCCACCGAAAACGGGGCACTGTGCGATGGCCGCGTACAGCATTCCGGGCAGGCGCACGTCGAGGCCGAACTGCGCGCTCCCGTCCACCTTGGGCGGAATGTCGAGCCGGAGCTGCGATATGCCCAGCAGCACGAAGCGCGCGGGATCCTTCGGCCGCGCATCCTGGGGGATCGGCAGCGCGGCCGCCTGCAGCGCGAGTTCGCCGAAGCCGGCGCGCTTTCCAGTCGGCTTGTGCTCGACCACGCCTTTGTCGATCGTGCATTCGGATGCCGCAACGCCGAAGCGCTCCGCTGCTGCCCGCACCAGCATCGCGCGCGCCGCGGCTCCTGCCCGGCGCATTGGGTGCCAGGCATCCCGCACACTGGTTGAACCGCCGGTCGCCTGCACGCCCAACACTTCTCCCAGCTTGTATTGCGTCAGGCGCGCGATGGCCGCGAGCCAGCTGCTGTCGTCCGGGCGCATCGGCACACCGTCGCCGATCATGGTGGCGTTGCCGTAGAACGGGTCGACGGGCGCCTGTTCGAAGCGAACGCGGTTGAGGTCGGCGTCGAGTTCCTCCGCCACCAGCATTGGCAGCGCGGTCGTGATGCCCTGGCCCATTTCCTGCCGCGGCACCTGCACGATGACGCTGCCATCCGTACCGATCCTGATCCAGCCGGTGAGCACGGCGGCGTTGGTGCCCCGCTGCAGCCCGGCGGGGGGCGAGAGCCGGTCGCGTTCGCGGTAAAAGCGCCAGGCGCCGATGACCAGCGCGCCGCCGGCAACGCCCGCGGCGATGAGGAATCGGCGGCGCCATCTGCTGCGCGGTTTGCCCATCTCAACAGTCCGTGCGTTCATTTCCGGTGCCTCAGTTGCGGCCGGGCTTGGCGGCCGCCAACGCGCGGATCGCCTTGCGCACCCGGGGATAGGTTCCGCAGCGGCAGATGTTGGTGATGCCGTTGGCGATGTCCTGGTCCGACGGGTCGGACTTGGTGGCCAGCAGCGCGGCGGCCGCCATGATCATGCCGCTCTGGCAGTAGCCGCATTGGGGCACCTGGTGGTCGATCCAGGCCTGCTGCACGCGGTCGAGTTTGCCATCGCGCTTGAGTCCTTCGATGGTGGTGATGCGCTGGCCGTCGCACGCCGACACCGGCATCACGCAAGCGCGCACCGCCGAGCCGTTCAGGTGCACGGTGCAGGCGCCGCAGGCGGCCACTCCGCAGCCGTACTTCGTGCCGGTGAGATGCAGGTGATCCCGCAGCACCCACAACAGCGGCGTGTCGGGCTCGGCATCCACCTGGACGGATTGACCGTTGACCTTGAGAGTGATCATGGAGGGCTCCAGATATTCATTGCGTTTTCGCGCCGCGATGGCCGTCGGCCCACCAGGCCCAGACGGTGAACAGCGCGCCGCCCGCGATGCCCGCGATGGCGATGGCCTGCACGTTCGGCGGCGGCGGACCGAAGATGTTGCCGAGGTAGGCGAGCACGAGGAAGCCGATCAGCCCCCAGAACGCGTAGGTGCCGATGCGGTCGCGCGACGGCGCACTGCGGGCGTAGATCCAGACGCCGGCGGCGAACATCGCGCCCTCGACGATCATGGTCGCCGGCACTGAATTCCACAGGCCGAAGCCGATCAGGGT
>JBGQFF010000151.1:0-4635 GCA_041496745.1 Gammaproteobacteria bacterium | reverse complement strand
GCTGCGCGACCTGCCTTTTCCCACCACCGCCATGGTGAACGGCTTTTGCATGGGCGGCGGGCTGGAGCTCGCGCTCGCCTGCACCTACCGCGTGGCGCTCGACGAGCCGAAGACGCGCTTCGCCTTCCCCGAGGTGATGCTCGGCATCTGGCCGTCCTGGCACGGCCTGCAGTGGCTGCCAAAGCTCGTCGGCCCGTCGGCGGCGCTCGACATGCTGCTCACCGGCCGCGCGGTTGACGCAAGGCGCGCGAAGAAGATCGGCCTGGCCACCGAGGCGGTGCCGCTGCGCATCCTCGAGAACACCGCGCGCGCGGTGACGCTGGAAGCGCGCCCGCCGCGCAAGCTCCGGTTCCTCGACCGCCTGATGCTCGGCATCGGCCGCCGCTTCGTCGCCGCGCAGGCGAGAAAGCGCGTGGCCAGGCGTGCGCGCAAGGAGCATTACCCGGCGCCGTACGCCATCCTGGAGGCCTGGGTGAAATACGACGGCGACCCGTTCGCGGCGCAGGACGACCCGTCCTGCTCCATCGCTGCGCTGTTCGACCACCCGACCACGCGCAACCTGATCCGCATCTTCTTCCTGCAGGAGCGCATGAAGGGCCTGGCCAAGGGCGTGGAGTTCAAGGCGCGGCACGTGCACGTGATCGGCGCCGGCGTGATGGGCGGCGACATCGCCGCGGTGTGCGCGATGCGCGGCATCACGGTGACGCTGCAGGACACCTCGCCCGAGCGCCTGGCGCCGGCGGTGAAGCGCGCGGCGGAACTGTTCCAGAAACGGCTGCGCGACCCGCGCCGCGTGCGCGACGCGCTGGACCGGCTGATCCCCGACATCGCGGGCGCCGGCGCTGCGCGCGCCGACGTCATCATCGAGGCGATCTTCGAGAACCTGCAGGCCAAACGCGAGCTGTTCGCGAAAGTGCAAGCCGTGGCCAAGCCCGACGCGGTACTCGCCACAAATACATCTAGCCTCAAGCTCGCCGACATCGCGGCGCAGTTCAAGGATCCCTCGCGCCTGGTCGGCATCCACTTCTTCAACCCGGTGCCGCAGCTGCAGCTGGTGGAGGTGGTGTCCGGCGCCGTTACCAACCAGGACATGGTGAAGCGGGCCACCGCCTTCGTGCGCCAGATCGACAAGCTGCCGCTGCCGGTGAAGGATTCCCGGGGGTTCCTGGTCAACCGCGTGCTCGGCCCCTACATGCAGAACGCCTTCCGGCTGCTCGACGAGGGCCTGAAGCCCGAGACCATCGACGCGGCGATGGAGGAGTTCGGCATGCCGATGGGGCCGATCGAGCTCGCCGACACGGTGGGCCTGGACATCTGCCTTGCCGCGGGCAGGGAGCTCGCCAAGAAGGGAGCGCATGGCGAGCCCGAGGCGCCGCAGGTGCTGCTCAACAAGGTGGCGCTGGGGCAGCTGGGCAAGAAGACCGGCCAGGGCATCTACCGCTACGAAAACGGCAAGGCGCTGAAGGGTCAGCCCGGCGCCTGGAAGCCGGAGCTGGTGGACGCGCTGATCGAGCCCTACCTCGCAGAAGCCAAGGCAGTGCTCGCGGAGGGCATCGTCGCCGACGCCGAGCTGATCGACGCGGGCCTCATCTTCGGCACCGGCTTCGCGCCGTTCCGCGGCGGCCCGCTGCACTACCTCGAGACGCGGAAATAGTGGGCAGCGCCTCGCACCAGCCCCCGGGCCTGAAGCTGCCCAAGGGGAAAATCCCCGCGCTGCGCGTCGTGCCGATGCCGGCCGACGCGAACCACGACGGCGACATCTTCGGCGGCTGGATCATGGCGCAGGTGGACGTCGCCGGCGGCACCGTCGCCGGCCGCGTGGCGCGCGGCCGCGTCGCCACCGTCTCGGTGAATTCCTTCGTTTTCAAGCAGCCGGTGCAGATCGGCGACATCCTGTCCCTGTACGCCGACGTGGTGCGCATCGGCAACACCTCGATCACCGTCAACGTCGAGGTGTACGCCGAGCGCGGCCGCGCCGAGGCCAGGATCGTCAAGGTGACCGAGGCGACGCTCACCTACGTCGCCATCGACGCGAACGGCCGCCCGCGCCCCGTCCCGAAGTGAGCGTCCGGCCGGTCGAGCTCACCGCGCGCGACGGTTTCCGGCTCGGCGGCGTGCTGTATCGCCCCGCGCAGCCCAACGGCCGCGCTGTGCTTGTCCATGCGGCGGTGGGCGTACGCCAGCAGTTCTACTCCGGCTTTGCCGCTTTTCTGCAAGAACGCGGCTTCACGGTGCTCACCTTCGATTACCGCGGCATCGGCGCCTCGCGGCACGGGCCTTTGCGCGGCATGCCGGCGTGCATCCGCGACTGGGCGCAGCTCGACGCCGCCGCGGCGCTCGACGAGCTGCAGCGCAGCGCACCAGGCGCACGGCTGCTCGCGGTGGGCCACAGCTTCGGCGGCAACGGCCTCGGCCTGGTGCCGGGCAACGAGCGCTACGCGGGTGCGCTGTTGGTGGGAGTGCAGAGCGGCTACTGGCGGCACTGGCGCGGCGCGGGACGCGCGGGGATGTGGTTGCTCACGCACGTCCTGCTCCCCGTGATTTCCCGGGTCCTCGGCTACGTCCCGGCACAGGTCTTCGGGCAGGGCGAGGACCTGCCGGCGGGCGTGGCGGCGGAGTGGGCGGCCTGGTGCCGCAACCCGCACTATGCTGCTGGTGCCGTGGGCGACGAGGGCTATGCAAATTTCAAGGCGCCGATCCGAAGCTACTGGATCGCCGACGACCGCTACGCGCCGCGGGCTGCGACAGAGGCGATCCTCAAGGAGTACTCCTCGGCGCGCAGCGAAGTGGTGGCCGTGGATCCTGCGGCCCACGGCGGCGGCAGGATCGGACACTTCGGCTTCTTCCGCGAGCGGTTCCGGGACACGCTGTGGAAGGACGCGGCGGACTGGATGGAAGGGCGCTGAGGCGCGCCATCCCCAAGTCGTGGGATTGCGATGGGTGGACGCCGGGGCTAGCATCGGCATGGGTTAAGGCGCGTTATTCCAATCCACAGGAGCGCAGCCCATGCAAGGGACAGGTGCGGCACGCGTTTCCGCGGCATTCTTTGCTGGCCTGACGCTCGCCTCCTCGGCGAGCGCGCAGTCGTCCGACGGACCAGCCTTGATCGGGTACACCTGCTGCAACCTGCACTTCGAAGGCGACTGGATCAGCGATGCCAACTGGTCCGCGTTGCCGATGCTTGCGGCGGGCACTCCCGTCCGCACCTTGGAGTACGGGAAGTACCGCGTCACCGCCGAGGTTGCCGGGCGTCGCATGCGCCTGGGACTGGACTACTGGCGCAAGCAGGGTTTGGCTGACTGGGCGCGCAGCATGATTGTGCAGGAGGATCCGAAGCCAAGGATCGCGCGATGGCCTGCGCCCGTGCGCGACGCCGTACTGGACGGCAAGGTCGCCATCGGCATGACGAAGGAGCAGGTGATCGCCTCCGTCGGCTATCCGCCCGCGCATGAGACGCCGTCGCTGGACGCGGTCCAGTGGAAGTACTGGTACGGTACGCACGACACGTATCTTGTATCGTGGGACGGATCGGGGCTCGTCAAGGAGGTGATTGCCGAGCCGCAGATCCGGTCGGCCGTGATGTCCCAGGGTGCCGTTTGGCTTGGCGGGACACCGCTCACGAAGGCTGAGAGCCCGGCAGTCCCAATATCAGGGGAGCAACGCGCCGCGATTCACAGCGCGTCCGTCGCCGAATCTGTATCGGAGCCGGACCGGCCAGAAATTGTGATTCCGGTGCAAGTTGTAGGAATACCGTTGTTAGACCTTGCAGTTTGGCTGGCGCAAAAAGAGTTCCACTCGCAAGAGCTAAAGAAGTTCATGACTGACAATAAGATCGACATTGGCAGTATCGTGCGAGACGAGTTCACCGCCAACCTCTCGCGGGGACAGGCATTCAATGAAGTTGTCGCCGACAAGGGCGATGTAGGTTTCCAATTGAAGATCGAAACCTACGGCCTTGCGTTCAAGCCCGCCGGAAGGGGCAACGCGCCGTTCCTACAGCCATTTCTTCGACTCGCCGTCGAGTTGTCGACTCCCGACGGAAAGATCGTATGGCAGAAGTCCGTTGGTCATGCCTCGTTGGAAGTTTTTGCAAACCAAATGCAGACGGGGGAAGCTTTTAGAAAAGTAGCGCAGGTGGCCGCCAAGGAACTGCTAAGGGATCTGCCTAGCTTCGGTACATACGCGCAACCACCGACAATTACCGCATCGCAGTCCTCAGTTGCACTCACCAGTGCATCAGGCAGCCCGATCGTTGCGCACGTCGGCCCTCTGCCCGCCGCCGGCACAACCTGGCAGTACGCATACACGATGCGAGGCGTCGGCAGCGCGCGTTACACCATCGGGGTGCGCGTCACCAGTGTTGAGGGCGGCGTCGTGCACGAATCCATCACTATTCCTTCGTCTCCCGAATATCTCGTGGCCGTTAGCGCGGACAGCCTGAGCTTCAGGAGTTTCCAGTTGCCGCGCAGCCAGACGCTAGTCGAACTGGCGCCATATCTGCACTCGGTCCTTGCGAAAAGCGGAGGCGCGACATGGAGCAACCTGGCCGGCTACCCGTCCGGCAACGCGGTTCTCGCTCCATGGACCATCACGGTGCGCGAGTTCGGCCAGGAAGAGGTCACGGTTCCCGCTGGT
>JBGQFF010000150.1:0-4637 GCA_041496745.1 Gammaproteobacteria bacterium | reverse complement strand
GTCGTTGCTCTGGATCTGCGTGTCGCCGTCGGCCTTGTCGTCGAAGCCCATCCCGTATTCGAACGCGCCCTTGTCGCCCAGGCGCGCGGCCAGGCGCAGGCACGCCTGCTTGAGGCCGGCCTGCTGCGCCGACTTGAGGATCTGTTCGGCGGCCTGCGGCGTGATGGTGATCATGAAGTTTCCTCCAGCGCAGCCTGGAACGGCGCACGGTCGAGCTTGCAGCGCCGGACGAACTCGACGAACCGTCCCGCCCAGGGGCTGCCGGCGACGTTGCGCAGGTGCGCATACGACGCGAGCAGGTTCTTGTGCACGATGCCGTCGTGGCGGCCGTCGATGCCGTGGCCGCGCTCGACCTCATAGGCGAAGCGGACGCCGGGCGCGAGGTTCTCGACGCTCGAGTAGTGAAATTCGTGCGCCCGGATGAGCGCCGCTTCGCCGGCCTGCGGCGCCGGCCACAACCCGCGGCCGGTTTCGCGCAGGTGCACATAGCCGCGCCCGACCGGGCGGGCGTGCATGACGATGTCGGCCGGGACGGCGCCGACCATCTCGGCGCGGCGCCCGTTCCATTCGATGCCGCGCGCGAGGTACATGAGCCCGCCGCACTCGGCGTAGGCCGGCACCCCGGCTGCGATCGCTTCGCGCAGATCGCGACGAAGGTTCGCGTTGGCGGCGAGCGCGTCCATGTGCGTCTCGGGAAACCCGCCGCCGATGAATAGACCGTCCACCTGCGGCAGGCGCTGGTCGCGCAGGGCGTCGAAGGCCACGAGCTCCGCGCCGGCGGCGCCCAAGGCCTCGAGATCGCCAGGGTAGTAGAAACCGAACGCGTCATCGCGCGCGATGCCCACGCGCACCGGCGCGCCGGGTGCCGCGCCCGGAATGGGCGCGCCTGCGCTTGAGGCGCGCGCGCAGGCCGGCAGCGGTCCGGCCTGCCGGGCCACCGCGAGCACCTCATCGAGATCGACCTGGGCGGCGATGAGTGCCGCGATCTCGTCCACGCGCGCATGCGCGGCCTGCGCTTCATTGCTCGGAATCAGGCCCAGGTGGCGCTCCACGATGGTCATGCGCTCGTCGTGCTGCACGGCGCCGAGCACCGGAACGCCGGTGTAGTGGGCGATCACGGCGCGCAGCTTCGCCTCGTGGCGCGCTCCGCCAAGCTGATTCAGGATCACGCCGGCGATGCGGATGTTGCGGTCGAACGCCTGGTAGCCGAGGATGAGCGGCGCGATGCCGCGCGTCATGCCGCGCGCGTCGATCACCAGCACCACCGGCGCGCCGAGAAGCGCGGCGAGCGCGGCGTTGCTGTTGCTGCCATGGAGGTCGAGCCCGTCGTACAGGCCCTTGTTGCCTTCCACGAGGCCGAGCGAGGCGCCGTGCAGGCGCCGCGCGACTTCGGCGCGGATCTCCTCCGTGCCGCTCAGGTAGGGGTCGAGGTTATAGCAGGGCCGCCCGGCGGCGAGTCCCAGCCACAGCGGGTCGATGTAGTCGGGCCCCTTCTTGAACGGCTGCACCGCCTCGCCGCGCGTTCGCAGGGCGGCGCACAGGCCGATGCACACCGTGGTCTTGCCCGAGGACTTGTGGGCCGCGGAGATGAAAAGACGGTTCACGCGGTGGCCGAGTTGACGTCGCTGTCCGCCAGACTTTGCGGCAGGAAGGGCAGCACCTTGAGCGCGACGGCGGTGAGCGCCAGCGCGAGCGCCACGCCGCCCACGCTGAGCGCCAGTTCCGGTAGGCTCGGTGCGTAGCTCGCGACCACGCCGTCGAAAAAGCTGCTGCTCACTTCCTTTTCCGGGAACATCAGCTGCGGGTAGGCCTGGCCGCCGATCACGAGGACATAAAGCTGCGCAAGCCCACCCAGGATCACGCACACCGCCGCCGCTGCGAGGGCGCGGCGCGATGTGGTCCCGAACAACAGCGCGAGGGGCAGGACGCCGCCGACCAGGACCTGCCCAAACCAGAATAGCGCCGTGTGGATGCCGCCCTCCCAGAGGAAGAAGCGCTCGACATCGTGCTGGCGCGCGATGTAGAGGTTGGTGAGGTGATGGATCGCGACGAAATACAGGACCGTGGCGACGAACACGCCGAGCAGGTTCCTGAGCCGGTTCAGCACGACGTCGCCCAGCGCTCGGCCGGTCCAATTGCAGGCGGCCATCAGCACCAATACGAAGATTGCCAGGCCGAAGGAGAACGACATGATGATGAACATCGGTGCGAGCAGCGCGCTGGAGTAAGGCTCGCGCGCCACCAGGAAACCGAAGATCGATCCGGTGCCGGTGGTGAGGACCAGGCGCCAGAGGAACGCGAGCAGGCCGGCGCGCGTGCTGTAGCCGTTCATGCGCCGCTCGAACATCGTCCACAGGTAAACCGCCACGATCGCGTAGAAACCCGTATAGAGGAAAATATTCCAGGCGAAAATCGACTTGAAGTTGTAATGGGTCATGGCCACGATCAGCCGCTCCGGCCGGCCCAGATCGAGCACCAGTACCGCCAGACCGCCGGCCAGCAGGGTCAGCGCGAGCAGGCCGGACAGTCGCGCCAGCGGCTTGTAAAGTTCGCGGCCGAACACCGAGGCGATCGAGGCGACGTTGAGCACGCCCGAGGCGGCGACGATCAGGAATATCGCGAACACATGCGGCATGCCCCACACGATGCGGTTGCTCATCCCGGTGACGTAGTGGCCGTTGTGCTCCATGTACCAGGCGGCTCCCAGGCCGGCAAGAATCAAGGCGCCGAGCGCGCCAAGCAGCGCGTAGAAGCCGCCGCTCGCGCCCTCGATTTCGCGGTAATGCACGCGCGCCATACGCTACAGCCCCTGGTAACGCACGCCGGTGTTGAGGGCGAGATCGGCGCGCACCTGGGTCGAGGGCTCGGCGCGCAGGCGCCGGTGGATCTCCGCGGAGGGGTCGTTGAGATCGCCGAACACCATGGCCTTGCCACCGTCGCGGTTGCACGCCTGCACGCAGGCCGGGGTCTCGCCGCGGTCCACGCGGTGTACGCACAGGGTGCAGGACTCCACCGTGCCCTTGCCGCGCGGCACGTCCGACTTCTGGCCGCTCACCGTCTCGTGGATGAAGGAGCGCGCGCCGTACGGGCAGGCCATGACGCAGTAGCGGCAGCCGATGCAGGTGTGCTTGTCGACCAGCACGATGCCGTCGTCGCGCTTGAACGACGCGCCGGTCGGGCACACGTCCACGCACGGCGGGTGCTCGCAGTGCTGGCACATGAGCGGCAGCGTCTGCGCGTAGCCGGTGCGCTTGTCACGCAGGTTCACCTTACGGATCCACTGCGCATCGGTCCTGGGTCGGCCGTGGCCGGTCACGCCGTTCTCTTCGTGGCAGGCGGTGACGCACTCGTCGCAATCCGTGCACTTCGTGATGTCGATCAAGAGCCCCCAGCGCTGCAGCACCGACGCCGCCTCCTGTGGCGAGCGCGCCTGCGCGAGCTCGATCAGCCTGATGACCGGCGCGAGCGCCGCGCCCGCGGCGGCAGCAGCGCCCCAACCCAGAAACTGGCGGCGGTCCGGGCTCATCGAGGAGCGCTGGCAACCGGGCTCTGCCGGGCCGGGGTATGGCACTCGAAGCAGTCGATACTCACCGCGGCGTAGGTGTGGCAGCTCGAGCAGAAGCCGTCCTTGCCGAGCACGCTGCCGGTCTCGCGGCTGGCATGGCAGTCGACGCAGTTCTTGAGGCTGAAGCGGGACTCGCGGATGCCCTGGCGCAGGGTCCGATCGCGCTGGTGCAGCAGCATTTTCATGTGGTCGCGGCGCATCTCCTCGGTGGGCGCCACGCAGGCTTCACCCTTCTCGATTTTGACCACGGGCACGGCGACGCGCCGGGCTCGCTTCTCCTCGGCGTCGGCGAAGCCCGCAAGCGTCAGCACGACGGTCAGCACGGCGACGGCGAACCGCATCATCTGCCTTCCCTCCGCGCTCAGTGATCGCCCATGCCCATCTTGATGTAGCCGGTGGGGCAGACGTCGGCGCAGATGTGGCAGCCGATGCACAGATCGTAGTCGGTGTAGACGTAGCGGCCCATGGTTGCCTCCGACTTGGGGGTGCGCTTGACCGCGGTCTGCGGGCAGTAGATGACGCAGTTGTCGCACTCGAAGCACATGCCGCAGCTCATGCAGCGCTTCGCCTCGTCCACCGCCTGCTTGTCGGTCAGGCCGACCATGCGCTCGGCGAAGTGGCCGAGCACCTCCTCGGCCGAAGGTCCGATCTCGGTGCGCTTGATGCGCTCCTGGTACGGGAAATGGCCGAGGAACAGCTCATCGGCCTGGCAGACTTCCGCGGCGCTGCGGTCCTCGTAGTTGTGGATGGCGAAGCCGCCCACCGCCTTGCCGGCGCGGTCGGTCCCACGCAGGCCGCGGTCGATCTCGCGCAGATCCGGCTCCGCGACCGGCTTGAACGGCGTAGGCTCGAGGTTCACTTCGCGCAGCTTGTCGAGCAGGTTGAAGTGGTGCACGTCGACCTTCGGCCGCTTGGCCATCTCCTTCCTGCCAAGGTAGCGGTCGATGTTCTCGGCGGCGATCGAACCCTGGCCGATTACCGTGGTAAGCAGGTGCGGGCGGATGATGTCGCCGCAGGCGAACACGCCCTGGCGCTTCGGCACCTGGTAGAACTTGTCGGCCGCGATCAGACC
>JBGQFF010000149.1:0-4793 GCA_041496745.1 Gammaproteobacteria bacterium | reverse complement strand
TTCACCGGCATCATCGTCGGCATCATTTTCTTCTTGATCGCCTGCTCGAACAGTTGCGCATCGAGCACGCCGAGCATGTCGGTGCGGTTCTCCACGTCGCGGGACAGCGCGCTCAGCTTCTCGCCGAACTCGGCGAGCGACAGGTTCTGCGGCGGCAGCGCCGTGGGCTGCGCCCCGCCCAGGCCGGGGGCTTCGCTGAACCTGAATTCCTGCGGGCGGATGCCCGCCAGCGTAGACAGGCGGTCGCCCAGCGCGTCGAGCCGGGCCAGCTGCGCCTGCATCTCGCCCAGCTTCACCGCCATGGCATTGAGGTTCTGCTGCACGAACTGGCGCGCGCGCTCGGCTTCGCCCTGCTGCGCCGCGAGCACGAGTTCCTGCACTAGGGGAATCTTGATGTCAGTGGCAAAGCGGATGGTCAGCCAGTACAGGCCGGCGGTCATGCCCAACAGCAGCATGAGCGCGACCAGCATCGACGCCATCAGGTGGCGCGTGGAAACGCTCAGCGTCCTGGCCTTGGACAGTCGGTCAGGGATTACAATAATCTGCACTCGGTACTCCCTCCCTTTGCTCGCTTCCCCCGTGCAACCCCTGAAGATCGACCGCTACCTATCTGCAGATGACAGTATCCGGCCTCTCGTCGCCAAGGCGCGCCAAGTCGGCGCACTGGCCAAGCTATGTATCGACTATCTACCGCCCAGCCTCGCGCGCCAGGTGCGCCCCGCCAACTTAAGGGACGGGGAACTCGTGTTGCTCGCTGCCAACCCGGCAGCCGCCGCGAAGCTCAAGCTGATCGCCGAGAGCTTGCGTAAGTTCTTGTTACAACAGGGATCGAAGGTTAATTCAGTTTCAGTGAGGGTGCAACCAACTAGTGCACGCGAGACGGCTGCGAGACCGCACAAGGCGATCCATCTTTCCAAGACAGGTATCGCTTCATTATCAGCACTTTACAACCGCCTGAGGACGGACTCGCCCGCCCGGCGCGCGCTTGAGGCTTTGCTCAGCCGCCAAGGTGTCACACCACAACCAGCAACCGTTCCCCGAAGAACAGCAAGAGCACCAGGACGAAAAGAAAAAGGGCGTACTTGAACGTCTGCCAGGCATAGCGCAGGTATTTGCGCTCGCTGGTCAGCATATACATGAGGACGCAGGCGCCGAGCGCCACGGCGACCAGCAGCCCGAGGACGCGGAGCAGCAGCACCTACGCCGTCTGTCGCACCAGACCGAGACCAGCGACGCCGGCAGGCGCCTCTTCGGCGCGTTCGAAGCTTGCCATCTCCCAAGCGGCCGCGTCGGCTACCAGCGCCCGCAGCAGCTTGTTGTTCAGCGCGTGCCCGGACTTGTGCGCCGAGAATGCCCCGAGCAGCGGGCGGCCGAGCAGGTACAGGTCGCCGATCGCGTCCAGCACCTTGTGGCGGATGAACTCGTCGGCGAAACGCAGGCCCTCGGTGTTGAGCAAACGGTACTCGTCCAGCACCAGCGCATTGTCGAGCCCGCCGCCCAGCGCCAGACCGTCCTCGCGCAGCCGCTCGACGTCGTGCATGAAACCGAAGGTGCGCGCGCGCGCGATCTCCTTCAGGTAGGAAGTCTCGGCGAAATCCACCGTGACCGATTGGCTGGTCTTGTCGATCACCGGGTGGTTGAACACGATGGAGAAGGACAGGCGCAGACCTTCATAGGGCTCGAGGCGCGCCCATTTGTCACCATCGCGCACCTCGACGGACCGCTTCACGCGCAGGAAGCGCTTGGGCGCCGCCTGTTCCTCGAGCCCGGCCTGCTGCACGAGGAGCGCGAAAGGCGCCGCGCTGCCGTCCATGATCGGCACTTCGGGACCGTCGATGTCGATGTAGGCGTTGTCGACGCCCAGGCCGGCGAGCGCGGACATCAGATGCTCGACCGTGTAGATCTTCACGCCCTGGTGCACGAGGCACGAGGACAGGCGGGTCTCGCCGACCAGGTCGGCGCGCGCCGGGATATCCACCGGCGAGGCGAGATCCACGCGGCGGAACACGATGCCGGTGTCGGGCTGCGCGGGCCGCAGGGCGATGTTCACCTGCTGGCCCGTGTGCAGGCCGACGCCGCGGGCGCGAATCAGGGACTTCAGGGTGCGTTGCCGGAGCATGCGTAACTTCTTGAGCGAAAGGCGGATTCTAGCAGACGGGATCGGCGCAGCGCCCCCGGCAAGGAGGATGGAAGCGCTGCGCCGACCGTGCGGCGGGCCGGGTCAGTCTGCCTGTTTGCGCAGGAACGCAGGGATGTCGTACTTGTCCACCCCGCTCTGCTGCAGCGCCTCGACCGTCGACGCGCGATTGCGCCGGATCACGGCCGGCACCGATTCGAGCTGGCTGTAATCCACCGCGCCTGCCGCCACCAGCGGCTGGTTGTCGGTGCCGGTCTTTTGCGACACCACGAGCTGCGGCTTGGGCTGGCGCGCGCCGAGCGGCGCGCCCAGGCCGGTAGCCACGACCGTCACGCGCAGTTCGTCATTCAGTGCGTCGTCGTACACCCCGCCGTAGATGATGGTGGCGTCCTCGGCCGCGAAGGCGCGCACGGTGTTCATCACCTCCTTGGTCTCGCGCAGCTTGAGGCTGGCGCGCGAGGCGCTGATGTTGACCAGCACGCCCCGCGCGCCGGCCAGGTTCACGCCCTCCAGCAGCGGGCAGGCAATGGCCTGCTCGGCGGCGATGCGCGCGCGGTCGATGCCGCTTGCCGCGGCGGAACCCATCATCGCCATGCCTTGCTCGGACATCACCGTGCGCACGTCCTGGAAGTCGACGTTCACCAGCCCGGGCTGGTTGATGATCTCGGCGATGCCCGCGACCGCGCTGTTGAGCACGTCGTCGGCCGCCTTGAACGCCTCTTCCTGGGTCACGTCCTCGCCCAGCACCTCTTCAAGCTTGTCGTTGAGGATCACGATCAGCGAGTCCACGTGCGGCGCCAGCTCGTTGATGCCCTGCTCGGCGATCTTCATGCGCTTGGAGCCCTCGAAGGAGAACGGCTTGGTGACCACCGCCACGGTGAGGATGCCCAGCGTGCGCGCGACCTCCGCGATCACCGGCCCGGCGCCGGTGCCGGTGCCCCCGCCCATGCCGGCGGTGATGAACACCATGTGCGCCCCGGCGATCGCCTCCTCGATGCGCTCGCGCTCGGCGATTGCCACCGCGCGCGCCTGCTCCGGCTTGGCGCCCGCGCCCAGGCCGCTCGAGCCGAGCTGGATCTGGTTGCGCGATTTGTTGCGCGACAGCACCTGCGCGTCGGTATTCACGGCGATGAACTCCACGCCCTCGACGCCCTGCTCGATCATGTGGTTCACGGCGTTGCCGCCGGCGCCACCGACCCCGATCACCTTGATGACCGGTCCCGCTGCCTGACTATCTACGATCTCGAACATGGGTGTTTCCTCCTTGCCTGTGAGAACAACGTCAAAAATTCCTCTGGAACCACTCGCGCATGCGCCCCAGCACCGCGCGCACCGAACCGTCCTGGCGTGAAAGCTGGCCCTGCCTGACTTGCTGCACGCCCTCCAGCAGCAGCCCCACCGCGGTGGCGTAGCGCGGGTTGCGCACCACGTCGGCGAGCCCGCCGGCGTAGCGCGGAATGCCGACGCGCACCGGCATGTGGAAGATCTCCTCGCCGAGCTCGACCATGCCCTGCATCACCGCGCTGCCGCCGGTGAGCACCACGCCCGAGGACAGCAGCTCCTCAAAGCCGGATTCGCGCAGCACCTGCTGCACCAGCGAGAATAGTTCCTCGATGCGCGGCTCGATCACCTCGGCGAGCGTCTGCCGCGACATGACGCGCGGGCCGCGGTCGCCGATGCCGGGCACTTCGATCATTTCGTTCGGGTCGGCGAGCTGCCGCAGCGCCACGCCCTGGCGTACCTTGATGATCTCGGCCTCCGCGGTCGGCGTGCGCAGCGCCATGGCGATGTCGTTGGTGATCTGGTCGCCGGCGATCGGGATCACCGCGGTGTGGCGGATCGCCCCATGCGTGAACACGGCGATGTCGCTGGTGCCGCCGCCAATGTCCACCAGGCACACGCCGAGGTCCTTTTCGTCCTCCGACAGCACGGCGCGCGAGGAGGCGAGCGGCTGCAGGATCAGGTCGTTCACTTCCAGGCCGCAGCGGCGCACACACTTGACGATGTTCTGCGCGGCGGACACCGCACCGGTGACGATGTGCACCTTCACCTCCAGGCGCACGCCGGACATGCCGATCGGCTCGCGCACGTCCTCCTGGCCGTCGATGATGAATTCCTGGCGCAGCACGTGCAGGATCTGCTGGTCGGTCGGGATGTTCACCGCCTTGGCGGTGTCGATGGCGCGCTCGACGTCGAGCGCGCTCACCTCGCGGTCCTTGATCGCCACCATGCCGGTGGAGTTGAAGCTCTTGATGTGGCTGCCGGCGATGCCGGTGAAAGCCGAGGCGATCTTGCAGTCCGCCATCAGCTCGGCCTCCTCGAGCGCGCGCTGCACGGCGTTCACGGTGGACTCGATGTTCACCACCACGCCCTTCTTCAGTCCCTTGGACTCGTGGCCGCCCATGCCCAGGATCTCGAGCGAGCCATCGGCGCGCAGCTCGGCCACCAGCGCCGCCACCTTGGAGGTGCCGATGTCGAGCGCCACGACGAGGTTCTTGGTCTCTTTGGCCATGACTCAGCTGCCCTTCAGGTCCGGCACGCGCAGGGCGAAGCCGTTGGGGTAGCGCAGGTCCACGTATTCGTGTCTCCTTTGAATCTTTGCAAGCGTCTGCGCATGGACCGCCACGAAGCGCTCCAGGCGCTTGTCCACCGGATC
>JBGQFF010000148.1:0-4805 GCA_041496745.1 Gammaproteobacteria bacterium | reverse complement strand
GCCTTCGCGCCGCGCGCGCAGGAGGAACGCGCGGGTGCCAGACTCCTCCTCGAAATCCATGTTGTGAAAGCCCGCATAGGGCGCGGTGAGCTGGGGAAACTTGCCGCTTTTCTCCCAGTCGAATCGGCCCGAGTCCACCAGCACGCCGCCGATGGCCACACCGTGGCCGCCGAGGAACTTGGTCGCCGAGTGGTACAGCAGGTCGGCGCCGTGCTCGAAGGGCCGCATCAGCCAGGGCGTGGTGAAGGTCGCGTCCACCAGCAGCGGCAGCCCCGCGCCGTGGGCCACCTTCGACACCGCCGGGATGTCGAGCACTTCGAGCCCGGGGTTGCCCAGAGTCTCGCCGAACAGCAGCCGCGTGTTGGGCCGCATCGCCTTGCGGAAATTCTCCGGCGTGCCCGGCGCGACGAACGTGGTCTCGATGCCGAAGCGCCTGAGCGTGTAGGCGAGCAGGTTGTGCGAGCCGCCGTACAGCGAGTTCGACGCCACGATGTGGCTGCCGGCATCCATCAGCGTCGCCACCGCGAGATGCAGCGCCGCCTGGCCGGAGGCGGTGGCAATCGCGCCCACGCCGCCTTCCAATGCCGCGACGCGCTCCTCCAGCACCGCCACCGTAGGGTTGGAAATGCGCGAATAGACATGCCCCGCGCGCTCCATGTTGAACAGCGACGCCGCGTGCTCGCTGTCGCGGAACACGTAGGACGTCGTCTGGTAGATGGGCACCGCGCGGCTGCCGGTGGCCGGGTCGGGCGACTGGCCGGCGTGCAGCGCCAGCGTGTCGAACCCGGGGTACTTCGGACCTGCCACTTAATGTAGGTTCTTGCGGCTGGGCCGCGTGCCGTATTCGAAGGCGCGCTCGGGCTGCTTCTTCTCGCCGCCGGCCGCCGACTTTTCCTTCCAGTCGCGGTCGAACATCTGGTTCACCAGCACCGCCACCTCGGCGGACTTCTCCTTGTCGAACTGCCGCTCGAGCAGCGCCGAGACGTCCTCGATCATGCAGCGGCGCTGCGCTTCGTGGATCGCCTGCGCGGTGGGGCCGACGAACAGCAGCTTGGACTCCTGCTCGCCGTTCTCGTGGTACACGGTGAGGTCCACCTCGACCGCCTCGTAGCAATACGGCCCGAGGTTGTCGAGCGAGGACTCGAGCGCGGTGTGGAAGCTGCGGCCGATCTCGCCGGTCCAGCACACCAGCAGCAGCAGTTCCTTCTCGTCGAAGCGGATGCCCGGCTCGTCGGCTTCCAGGCTCTTCACGTCGGCGAGCGTATCGGCGTCGAGGTACTCGAGCCAGGGCGTGAAGGCCTGCTCGATCTGCTTGCGGGAGACCCCTTCGAGAATGGGGATGTCGGCGTGGACGTGGACTTCGAGCCGCATGGGAAACCTCGCGACGGAACGGACGTGGAGTTTATCACGCCGATGGGTCAACTTTACATTCCCCGGGGCGTTATACGAGGAGAGTATGAGCGTGCACATCCTCTACAACAGCGACAGCTACTGCGTGGCCGAGTTCGCCGGCGGCGCCGGCATCGAACTGGTGGACAAGCTTGCGCGACGCAGCGGCTTTCTCGAAGGCCAGGTGGCGGCGCGCCTGCGCCTCGGCATGGCGCGGCTGTGCACCGACGACTCCGGCGAGGAAGCGGTGGACGAGTTCCTGTGCCGCTACGAGGCGCTGCTGACGAACTCCATTCACCTGCACTGAGCGGCTAGAATCCGGTCGATGCTGCGGCCGGACTACGCGGGCGGCGGTTTCGCCAACCTGATCGCCTCGATCGTCGAGGCCTGCGGCGGCGCGCCGCGCCACGCGCCGCTCGCCTCCTTGCTGCCTGCGGATCTGGCGGCGGCGACCAATGTCCTGCTGTTGATCGTGGACGGCCTGGGCGACAATTACCTGCGTCGCGAAGGTGCCGGCGGCGCGCTGCTCGCGCACCGGCGCGGCTCGATCACCTCGGTGTTTCCTTCCACCACCGCGAGCGCCATCACCACCTCCTACACCGGCTGGACGCCGCTCGAGCACGGGCTCACCGGCTGGTTCACGCTGTTCGGCGAAGCGGGCTGCGTCGGCTCGCCGCTGCCCTTCCAGCGGCGCGGCGAGAAGACGGCGCTCGGTGTGCCGCCGGCAGCGGTGTATCGCGCCGGCTCGCTGTTCGACGGCCTCGGCCGCCGCGGCATCGTCGTTTCCTACCGGCCGATCATCGACTCGACCTACAACCTGCACCACTGCGGCCGCGCCGAGCGGCATGCCTACGACAAGCTGGAGGGCATGGTCGGGGAAACCGTGGCGGCGGTAAAATCGGGGCCGGAGCCAAAATTCGTCTACGCCTACTGGCCGGAGTTCGACACGCTGTCGCACCGCTTCGGCAACGATAGTGCGCCAACGCGCGCTCACTTCAAAGCAGTGGACGCCGCCTTCGGCGAGTTGATGGGAAAACTCTCCGGCACCGACACGCTGGTCGTCGCGACCGCCGACCACGGCTTCGTCGACAGCGTGGGCGCCGACGCGCTCGAGTTCGCGGACGCGCCCGGCCTTGCCGGACTGCTGCGCTATCCTCTGTGCGGCGAGAGCCGCATGGCCTTCTGCCATGTGCAGGAGGGCCGTGCGCGCGAGTTCATGCAGCGCGCCGCCGACTGGCTCGGCGATCGCGCGCAGGTGCGGCCCAGCATGGAACTGGCGGAAGAAGGCTGGTTCGGCGGCGGCGACGCGCACCCGCGCTTTGCCGAGCGCATCGGCGACGTCGCGCTGATGATGCACGGCCGCGCCACCGTCAAGGACTGGACGCCGGGCGAGCCGCGCCATCGCCATGTCGGGCACCACGGCGGCGCGAGCGCCGACGAAATGATGATTCCACTGATCGTGGGGAGAGCATGAAAGCCAAAACGAACGGCATCGAAACGAACTACGAGGTGCACGGCAGGGAAGGCGCGCCCTGGCTGGTGCTCAGCCACTCGCTCGCCTGCAGCGTGCGCATGTGGGACCCGCAGATCGCGGCGCTGCAGGACCGCACCCGCATCCTCGCCTACGACACGCGCGGCCACGGCGGTTCGGCGGCGCCGAAGGGCGCGTACACGCTGGAGCTGCTCGCGGACGACCTCAGCGCGCTGCTCAAGCACCTCGGCGTGAAGAACCCGCATTTCTGCGGGCTGTCGATGGGAGGCATGATCGGGCAGACCTTCGCGCTCAGGTACCCGGGCACGTTCAGGACGCTGACGCTCGCCGACACCACCAGCCGCTACCCGGCGGAGGCTTGGCCGTTGTGGGCCGATCGGATCAAGACGGCCGAGACGAAAGGCATGGCGCCGCTGGTCGAGCCGACGCTCGCGCGCTGGTTCACCGAGCCGTTCCGCAAGTCCAATCCCGCGCCGGTGGCGGCGATCGGCAAGCTGATCGCTGCCACGCCGGTCGCGGGCTACGCAGGCTGCTGCCACGCCATCCCGAAGATCGACTTGACCGCGAGCCTCAGGGACATCGAGTGCCCGATCCTGGTGATCTGCGGCGACCAGGATCCCGGCACGCCGCCGGCGATGTCGGAGGAGATCCATCGCAGCGCGCCGGGCTCGAAGCTGGTGATGATCAAGCAGGCGGCGCACCTGTCGAACGTGGAGCAGCCGGAGCAGTTCACGAAGGCTCTTTCCGAATTCCTCGGCGCGTACTGATGCCGCGCGCCGGCTAGCTCGCGCCGATCCCCGCGATCCCCCGGTCGAGGATCTCCTTCGACTGCTCGAGCGCCGCGGCGCGCCACTGCGGATCGCTGGGATAGAACGCCTCGCAGAACTCCGCGTGCACCTTGCGCGCGAGCGCCGGATTCTTCGCCCCGTGGTAGCGCAGCCAGCGCCCGCCCATGTTGGCGCGCTGCACCTCCTCGCGCTTGAGCGTGCCGAACTCCACCACGATCGAGGTGACCTGCGCCTTGGGCAGCGCCGCGGCGAAAGCGTCGATCAGCACGCCCTGGTAAACAGCCAGCGCCTTGTGCGTCACGCCCGCGAGGTTCACCGCGCGCTCGCCCCACCAGGCGCGCGCGCGTTCGCGCGCGGCCGAGCCACTGGCGTGGAAGCACAGGTAGATGTGTTCGAGCCAAGGGCCGATGCCGGTGTGCAAGTCGATGATCGCGGCGTGCTTCGCATGCGCCACGTGCTTGGCCACCGCCTCGCGGAACGCATAATTGGCCCACTGCTCGCGCTGCCCGCCGAAGTAGATGCCGTCGCCGTGCGAATACTGGCCGCCGTTGAACGCGGTGGAAAACGCCTTCTCGCCAACGCGCTGGCGGACCGCGTCCAAGCCGCGGAAGATGCCCGCGATGCTGGCATCGTTCCATTCCGCGGGCGTGACGAGCGGATGCACCTCCGCGTAACCCGGGTTCGCGGGATAGGGCTTCGTGTGGTCGAGGAAATTGCGGTTCAGGTCCACGTTCTCCTCGGTGCCGCGCGCCTTGTGCGCGAAGCCCCAGGGATTGTGCGCGTGGAAGAACACCATGGCAGTGCGCTTGGGCAAGCGCTTCGCGCCGCCGCCCGCGAGCCACGCCGTCTGCGCGGCGGAGCCGGAGTAGCCCTCGATGCCGTGCGTGCCGCTGCCCGCCACCAGCACGCGCTCGGCGTCCTCCGGCCCGGCCACCGCCACGTCGAGGCACAAGGCCTCGCCGGCGGGCCCCTTCAGCGACGGGTGCCGGTATTCGTAGACGGTGGCGCCCGTGCCGCGCGCCGCGTCGATGAACTTGCCGCGCGCCTCCAGGTAGGAGTCGGAGAAGACCGACAATTCAGCCATCGATCCCTTTCCAGCGGGCGAGTTTCGCGGAATGGATGCCGAACAGATCCAG
>JBGQFF010000147.1:0-5039 GCA_041496745.1 Gammaproteobacteria bacterium | reverse complement strand
CATTCCAGGGCCGTGGCCCGCGGGTCCCACTACGCACGCGCTGAGCAGAAGCGCCGTAAGTGGCGCAACAATTAGCATTCTAGACATTGCTTTTCTCCTGAATGGGCGACGCATGAATATTAGATGCCCGTCCGCGAACAGTCGGTACGATAGCGAACGTAACAATTGATCCTAGGTCAAGCCGCCGAAGCCGCGGGCTCCACGCGCGCGAGCCAGCGCCTGAGCTCGCCGAGCGACCGCGCGTTCAGCACGTCCTTCTTCTCCAGCCACCCGCGCCGCGCCTGCCCCACGCCGTAGCGCAGCACCTCAAACCCGTCCACGCCGTGCGCGTCGGAGCCGATGGCGACCAGCACGCCTTCGTCCTTCGCCATGCGGCAATGCACGTCGTTCAGATCGAGCCGGTCCGGATGCGCGTTCAACTCGAGCGCCACGTCGCGGCGCTTCGCCTTGCGCACCACGGCCAGCATGTCGAGCTCATAAGCCTCGCGCTCGCCGATCAGCCGCCCCGTCGGGTGAGCGAGGATGTCGACGAGAGGATTGTCGAGCGCCGTGAGGACTCTCTCGGCCTGGCGTGAGCGTGAAAGCTTGAAGTTGCTGTGAATTGCAGCGACGACAACATCAAGCTTGGACAGGATGGTGTCGGGGAGATCAAGGTTTCCGTCGTCGAGGATGTCCACCTCGATGCCCTTGAGCAACGTGATGCCGCGCAGCCCCGCGTTCAGGCCGTCGATCTCGTCCATCTGCCGCGCGAGCCGCCGTGGGTCGAGACCGCGCGCCATGGCGAGGCGCCGCGAATGCTCGGTGATCGCCAGGTACTGCAGGCCGGCCGCCTTCGCCGCGAGCGCCATCTCGCGCACGGTGTTGCGCCCGTCGCTGGCGCTGGTGTGCGCGTGCAGGTCGCCGCGCAGGTCGGCGAGCTCCAGCAGGCGCGGCAGCTCCCCGCGGCGCGCCGCTTCGAGCTCGCCCTGATTCTCGCGCAGCTCGGGCCCGATGTACGGCAGGCCGACCGCGGCGTACACCGATTCCTCGGTCTCCCCGGCGATGCGCTTCTCCCCCCGCCACACGCCGTACTCGTTGATCTTCAGGCCGCGCTCGATGCCGAGCTTGCGCACCGCGATGTTGTGCGCTTTCGACCCGGTGAAGTAGTGCAGCGCCGCGCCGTAGCTCTGCCGCGGCACGACGCGCAGGTCGGCCTGGATGCCAGAACCCAGCCGCACGCTGGAGCGCGTCGCGCCCTGGGCGAGAATCTCGCGCACCTCGGGGTAGCGCACGAAACGCGCGCTGACCTTTTCCGGCTCGTCGGAGACGACGAGAAAATCCAGGTCGCCGACCGTGTCTTTCATCCTGCGGTAGCTTCCCGCGACCACTGCACCGAGGTATTTCGCCAGCGGCTCGGCGTACTGCGCCGCGACCGCGAGCTTGAAGCGCCGCGCCGTGCCGAGCCTCGCTTGCGCCGCGTCCATGATGCGCTGCGCCGTCTTCTCGCCGAAGCCCGGGAGGGCGGGAAGTTTTCCCGCGCGCGCCGCGCGCCGCAGGTCTTCCAGCGAGGCGATGCGCGCTTCGTGCAGCGCGCGCACGCGCTTGGGCCCCAGGCCTGGCAGCGCGAGCAGCTCGGTGATGCCCGCGGGAAACCTGCCGCGCAGCTGCTCGAGCAGCTTGCAGCTCCCGGTGGTCGCGATTTCGCGGATCTTGCCGGAGAGGTCGGCGCCGATCCCGGGCAGCTTGGGCAGCTCGGCGCCCTCGGCGAGCTTTGCGGCAAGGTCCAGGCTCAGGCCGCCCACCACGCGCGCCGCGTTGCGGTAGGCGCGCACGCGGAACGGGTTCTCGTCGCCCAGCTCGAGGAGATCGGCGATCTCTTCGAAGGCGGCGGCGATGTCGGCGTTGTGCACGGGCACGGCGAGGCGGGCCGGGCGCCGCCGCGCCGCTAATGCTCCTCGGTGCGCGGCCGCTCTTCCTCGGCGGGCTCGCCGGTCTCGGGATCGACATGGTCGGCGATGCCGATCTCGCTCTCGGCCTCGCGCAGCGTCTCGCCCGGCTCGGGCGCGCCCTCGCGGTCGGCCTGCATGTCCAGCTCCGCCTCGAGCAGCGTCGCGAACGGGCCGTATTCGCGGCCGCCGTCCTTCGCCTGCCAGTAGAAGCCGTCCGGGCGCTCGACGATCTGCGTGCGGTCGTACTCGGGTGGCGTCTGCGGAACCATTTGTGTCATCGGCGGCTCCTTTGAATGATACTGGGGTTCGGGACCAAAGCGTGTTTGACCTTCGTCAAATCCTGCCCCGCCCCTGCAGCGCAATCTGCATCATGCCGTGGAACGAGAGTTACTACCCGGTTGCCATGAAAAATCTCCCCCTCGCCGTGCGCCGCAAGGCGGTCGAGATCGCCAACGCCCTCCTCGAGTCGGGTCACCCCGAGGGCCAGGCGATCCGCATCGGCATCGCCAGCGCCAAGCAGTGGGCCGCGCGCGCTGCACGGGCCCGCCTCCCCGTCCGATGAGTCCCCTCGCCCTCATCGCCGGCGACGCGCACCCCGGGCTCGCGCGCGAGATCGCGCGGCAGGCGCAGGTACCGCTCCTCCCCGCTTCGATTTCCGCCTTTGCCGACGGCGAAACGCGCGTGCGCATCGAGGCCGAGGTGCGCGGAATGGACCTGGTCATCGTGCAGCCGACCTCGTCGCCGACTGGTGAGCGGCTCCTCACGCTCGCACTCATCGCCGATGCGGCGCGCGCCGCCGGGGCGGCCCGCATCACGGCGCTGGTGCCGTACTTCGGCTACGCCCGCCAGGACGTGCGCCAGGCCTCCGGCGAGCCGCGCTCGGCGCAGCTCGCCGCGCGCATCCTCGCCGCGGCAGGCATCGACCGGGTGATCGCGCTGGAGCTGCACTCGAGCGCGCTGGAAAGCGCCTTCCCCATGCCCGTCACGCACCTGCGCGCGGACGAGCTCCTGTTGCCGCACCTGCGCGGTCAGCGCCTGGCGATCGTTTCACCCGACGCGGGCGGCCTGAAGCGCGCGCAGCGCTATGCCATGGCGCTCGGCGCGCCGCTCGCCGTGGTGGCGAAGCAGCGCACCGGCGCCGATGAGGCCGTGCCCCTGCAGGTCCTGGGCGAAGTGCGCGGCGAGACCTGCCTGCTCGTGGACGACATGGCGAGCACGGGCCGGACCATCGCCGGCGCGGCGCAGGCGCTGCTGGCCGCCGGCGCGGCCGAGGTGCACGCGCTTTTCATCCACGCGGTGATGGCGAGCGGCGCGCTCGAGCGCATGCGCGCCGAGGGCGTGCGCCGGATCCTGACGACCGACAGCGTGCGCGCGGATGCCGGGCCGGGGGTCGAGGTGGTGTCGACCGCACCGCTGTTCGCCCGCGCGCTGCGCGACGCAATCGATTAGCCCGCGCACCATGGAAACGCGCGCCCGCTTCAACCTGCTCTATTTCCTGTTCGCGATCGTGGCGCTGCTGCTCGTGCAGCAGTGGTGGCAGGCGGCGCAGACGATCGAGGTGCTGCCCTACAGCGAATTCGAGAAGCTGCTCGCCGAGGGGCGCATCGCCGAAGTCGCGGTGGGCGAGCGACACATCACCGGCAAGCTGAAGAGCCCCGAAGGCCGCAAGAGCACGGTGGTGGCATACCGCGTGGAGCCCGGCCTCGCCGAGCGCCTGTCGAAGTACGGCGTGCCTTACAGCCAGGTCCACGAAAGCACGCTGCTGCGCGACATCCTGTCGTGGGTGGTGCCGGCGCTGGTGTTCCTCGGCATCTGGTACCTGCTCGCGCAGCGCATGGCCGGCCAGCAGGGCGGCCTCGGCGGGCTGATGAGCATCGGCAAGAGCCACGCCAAAGTGTACGTGGAGAAGCGCACCGGCGTGACGTTCGCCGACGTCGCCGGCGTCGACGAGGCGAAGGCCGAACTGCAGGAAGTGGTCGAGTTCCTGAAGGACCCGAAGCGCTACGGGCGCCTGGGCGCGCGCATCCCCAAGGGCATCCTGCTGGTCGGCCCGCCGGGAACCGGCAAGACGCTGCTGGCGCGCGCGGTGGCCGGCGAGGCGGGCGTGGCGTTCTTCTCCATCTCCGGCTCCGAATTCGTAGAGATGTTCGTCGGCGTCGGCGCGGCGCGCGTCAGGGACCTGTTCCAGCAGGCGCGGCAGAAGGCGCCAGCGATCATCTTCATCGACGAGCTCGACGCGCTGGGCCGCGCGCGCGGCAGCTTCGGCTTCGGCGGCCACGACGAGAAGGAGCAGACGCTGGCCCAGCTGCTCGCCGAGCTGGACGGCTTCGACCCCTCCACCGGGGTGGTGCTGCTCGCCGCCACCAACCGGCCGGAGATCCTCGATCCGGCGCTGCTGCGCGCCGGGCGCTTCGACCGCCAGGTGCTGGTCGACCGTCCCGACAAGAAAGGCCGCATCCAGATCCTGCAGTTGCACGTGCGCAAGGTCACGCTCGCTCCTGGCGTCGAGACCGAGCAGGTGGCGGCGCTGACGCCGGGCTTCTCGGGTGCCGACCTCGCCAATCTGGTGAACGAGGCAGCGCTGCTCGCGACGCGCCGCGGCGGCGACGCCGTGACGCTCGAGGATTTCACGCACGCGGTCGAGCGCATCGTCGCCGGCCTGGAAAGGAAGAACCGCGTGCTGAACGAGCAGGAGCGGCGCATCATCGCCCACCACGAGATGGGACACGCGCTGGTCGCCATGGCGCTGCCGGGCACCGATCCCGTGCACAAGGTGTCGATCATCCCGCGCGGCGTCGGGGCGCTGGGCTACACCATCCAGCGCCCGACCGAGGACCGCTTCCTGATGACGCGCGAGGAGCTGGAAAACAAGATGGCGGTGCTGCTCGGCGGGCGCGTCTCCGAGGAGGTGTGCTTCGGGCACCTGTCCACCGGCGCGGCCGACGACCTGGTGAAGGTGACCAACATCGCGCGCAGCATGGTGATGCGCTACGGCATGGTCAAGGCGCTTGGCGACGTCGCCTACGACGAGGAGCGCGCGCCGTTCCTCGGCGGCGTGCAGGTGCCGGGGCCGCGCGAGTACAGCGAGCAGACCGCGCGCGAGATCGACGT
>JBGQFF010000146.1:0-5198 GCA_041496745.1 Gammaproteobacteria bacterium | reverse complement strand
GCCGGGCTCTTGTCCCTGTACGGCTGGAAATGCCATTCGCACCACTGATGGGCGGAAGCAGCCGGATGCGCAGCCAAGGTCTCCTTGGCCTCGTGGCGCGCTTCATCCGCACGCCCTCCCGCCGCCAGGTTAGCGATGTACATCATGCGCGTATTCAATAAGTCATTGTCCCGCTGCAGCGGGTCTCGCAGTACTGAAGCGAGGTCGCTGGCGGCTTCGTCGTGCCTGCCCACGCAGAACTGCGCTACAGCACGATCCTTGTAGAGCCAGTGCAAGGGCTGAGAACGGGCGCAGACGGCGTCGCTGAGTTTGTCCAACGCTTCTGCATGCCGGCCCTGGTAGAGAAGTGGTAATCCAAGGAACGCATGAGAGGAGAAATTCTCGGGCGTCCGCTCCACGCCCTTGCTCGCGTGCTGGAGCGCCTCGTCGATGTCCCCGCGCAGCGCGCAGGCCCATGACAGATAATTAATCCCGAGTACGTCGTGGCCGTATCGCTTTAGGAGTTGGCGCAATATCTGCTCGCCGATCCGCAGCGACTGGGCGGGATTGGTGGTCCAGCGATTCCAGTAGTCGATGACGTGCATAGCTGCGTGCAGGCCCAAGATCAAGGGTTCTTGCTTTTCCACCTCCAGGATTCTGCTGACGAGGGCTCGCGCGCGCAGGTGATCCTGCCGGTGTTGCTGGTTCATGAGAACTAGGGCCAGCGTAACAGCCTTCCAGACGTGGATATTGGGGCTGAGCAAATGCCTCGAGCACTCCCCATAGATCAACTTCGCGGCAAGCCCCTCGGCCACTTGGATAGCAACCTGATCCCGCGCCTTGTTCACGTCGAGCAGCGTGTGATCCAGCTGCTCGGACCATGCGTACTGACCGGTGCGGGCATCAATGAGACGGACAGCGGCGCGCAGGCGGTTGGCCACGACCATCACGCTACCTTGCAGCAGGTAGCGCACGGCGGAGCTGGGCCTGGTGATCAGCGACAATTGCGGAAGCGTGCCCAGCAGCGAAATCGTGGTTTCGCGAATGGCTTCGGCGAGGCGCTGGTGATCGCCCAGCGGGCTCAGGTCGTGGAAAGGCAGAACGGCGATGGACAGGTCGGCCGGCCCGGCGCCGAAGACGGGAGCGAGAAGCGCCGATGTGCTGGTCAGCGAGTTCGTCGCATCCCGTTCGGCCGAGGCCAGCAGGTCGCGGTAGGCGCTCTGCGTTGCGGCGGACGGCTCGACATCCAGCCGCGTCCGCAACGCTGCCCGACAACTCCGGTACACGGCGATTCCTTCGGCCGTCCGCCCCGAGTCATGGCAGCACTGCATCAGCTGGCGGGCGATATCCTCCGCCGTCCCGTCGATTTCCAGCCCTTGTCGATAAAGATCCAGGGCCCGGGCGATTTGGCCCGCCTGCTCGCAGCAGCGGCCGAGTTCGCCCAGCTGGCGCAGGAAAAGGCTGTGCAGTTTCGCCCTGGCCGTGAGCACCGGCGGCAAACTGCATTCGCCCGGCAGAAAATCGCCCCGATAGAGCGACAATGCGTCTTCAAGCCCGGTAAGCATTTCCCCATCGCAGCCGTCGTGACGGCCGCGCCTGAATTCTGCAAGCTGACGGCCCAACGCCAGGGCATCCACCCAGCAGACTTCCGGATTCAGCGTGAGACTACGACCTTCACCTAGCACTGCTCTTGCACCGATAAGCTTGCGCAACCGGCTGACGGTGGTGCGAAGGGCAGCGAGTGCGTCATCCCCGTCGGCGTCCGGCCACAGGTCTTCGGCAATCTGCTCGGCGCAAACACCTTCACCGCCGTAGGCAATGAGCACCTTGAGAAGATCGAGGGGCTTACGTTGGGCCTTGCGCCCGAATCGAAGGGGGGCGTTTTTCACTTCTACCCGAAAGCGCCCGAGCGTGAGGACCCGGGCGGATGGGCAAAGCTGGCCGGCGATGCTGCGGCTCTGGGCGGGCATCGTCACTCCCTCGGAATGACTCCTGCACGGCAATTCGAAACCGGGAATTGAAACGTCCCGTAAGGACGATACCAGTATCCGCTCTAGCGCAACAGTGGCTACGAATCCGATCAGAGGGGCTTCTTCAGCCAGTTGCCCAGCTCGCCCACCACCCCGCGCCGGAAGGTGAGCACGCAGATCACGAAGATGATGCCTTGCACCACCGTCACCCAGGCGCCGAGCTGGGCCAGGTAGTTCGCCATCGCCACGATCACCAGGGCGCCGACCACTGGGCCGAACACGGTGCCCAACCCCCCCACCAGAGTCATCAGCACCACCTCCCCCGACATCGTCCAGTGCACGTCGGTGAGCGAGGCGAGCTGGAACACCAGCGCCTTGGTGCCGCCCGCCAGCCCGGCGAGCGCCGCCGACAGCACGAAAGCAAGCAGCTTGTAACGGTCAGTGTCGTAGCCAATCGAGATCGCGCGCGGCTCGTTCTCGCGGATCGCCTTCAGCACCTGCCCGAAGGGCGAGTGGATCACGCGGTAGATGAGCAGGAAGCCGCCGAGGAAAATCGCGAACACCAGGACGTACATGGTGAACACCCGGCGCAGGTCGATGAGGCCGAACAGCATGCCGCGCGGCACCGCCTGGATGCCGTCCTCGCCGCCGGTGAACGGCGCCTGCACGCAGAAGAAATACACCATCTGCGCCAGCGCGAGCGTGATCATGGCGAAGTAGATGCCCTGGCGCCGGATGGCGATCAGCCCGGCGGCCAGGCCGAGCAGCGCCGCCCCCGCGACCGCCGCGAGGATGGCGAACTCGGGATTGAAGCCCCAGACCTTCGCGCAGTGCGCCGCGATGTAGCCCGCAAAGCCGAAGAACATGGCGTGGCCGAAGGACAGCAGCCCGCCGTAGCCGATGAGCAGGTTGAAGGCGCAGGCGAACAGCGCGAAGCACATCACCTTCATCAGGAACAGCGGGTAGATCAGCGCCGGCGCCAGCGCAAAGAACGCCACCATCAGCGCGAAGGCGATGCGCTGGCGCTTCACTTGGCCGTCCCGAACAGCCCGGACGGGCGGATCATCAGGACGATCGCCATGATGATGAAGATGACCGTGTTGGAGGCCTCGGGATAGAACACCTTGGTGAGGCCCTCGATCACGCCCAGGCCAAAGCCGGTGACGATCGAGCCCATGATCGAGCCCATGCCGCCGATCACCACCACCGCGAACACCACGATGATCAGGTCGGCGCCCATCAGCGGGCTCACGGTGTAGATCGGCGCCGCCATCACGCCGGCGAGCGCGGCGAGGCCCACGCCGAAGCCGTAGGTGAGCGTGATCATGCGCGGCACGTTGATGCCGAAGGCGCGCACCAGCTCGGGGTTTTCCGTGGCGGCGCGAAGATACGATCCGAGCTTGGTCTTCTCGATCACGAACCAGGTGGCCAGGCACACGGCGAGGGAGAACACCACCACCCAGGCGCGGTAGTTCGGCAGGTAGATGAAGCCGAGGTTGGTGCCTCCCTCGAGCGCCCTGGGAATCGCGTACGGCTGACCGGAGGAGCCGAACTCGTGGCGGAACAGTCCCTGGATGATCAGGGCCAGGCCGAACGTCAGCAGCAATCCGTACAAATGGTCCAGCTTGTACAGCCGGGCGAGCATCAGCCGCTCGATGATCACGCCGGTGATCCCCACGATCACCGGCGCGATCAGGAGCGCCCACCAGTAGCCCAGCCCCAGCTTGTGCATCAGGAACCAGGCGGCGAAAGCGCCCATCATGTACTGGGCGCCGTGGGTGAAGTTGATGATGTTGAGCAGACCGAAGATCACGGCGAGCCCGAGCGACAGCAGCGCGTAGAACGAGCCGTTGATCAAACCGATCAACAGCTGGCCGAACAGCGCCTGCGTCGGGACGCCGAAGATCTCGGTCATGCCCAGCCTGTCGCTACTTCACCAGCGGGCAGCCGCCGTCCTTCTCCGGCCGGAACGCCTGCTCGGCCGGGATCGTCGCGCGCACCTTGTAATAGTCCCATTCACCCTTGGACTCGGAAGGTTTCTTCACCTCGAACAGGTACATGTCGTGCACGTGGCGGCCGTCCTGGCGCACACGGCCCTTGCCGAACACCTGGTCGTCGCTCGGCATCTTCTTCATCTGCTCGATCACCCTGGGGCCGTCGTCGGATTTGAGCGCCTCGACCGCCTTCAGGTAGTGCATCGTCGCCGAATACACCCCCGCCTGCGCCATGGTCGGCATCGCGCCCTTGTGCAGCTTGCCGAAACGCTGCGACCAGGCGCGCGTCTGCGGCGTGCGGTCCCAGTAGAACGCTTCCGTGAGCAGCAGCCCCTGCGCCTTGTCCAGGCCCAGTGCACGCACGTCGGTGAGGAACACCAGCAGCCCGGCGAACTGCTGGCCGCCCCTGACGATGCCGAACTCGGCGCCCTGCTTGATGGCGTTGGTGGTGTCGGAGCCGGCGTTGGCCAGGCCGATGATCTTGGCCTTCGAGGCCTGCGCCTGCAGCAGGAACGAGGAGAAGTCGGAGCCGGGGAACGGGTGGCGCACCTTGCCCAGCACCTTGCCGCCGTTCTTCAGCACCACCGCTTCGGTCTGCTGCTCGAGCGAGTGCCCAAACGCGTAGTCGGCGGTGAGGAAGAACCAGGTATCCCCGCCGTTCTTCACTACCGCATTGCCGGTACCGTTGGCGAGCGCCCAGGTGTCATAGGTCCAGTGGATCGAGTTCGGCGAGCAGGCCTTTCCCGTCAGGTCCGCTGTGGCTCCCGTGGAGACGATCAGCGCCTTGTTCTTCTCCCTGGTGATCTGGTTGACGGCCAGCACCACCGACGAGGTCGGCACGTCCATGATCAGGTCCACCTTGTCCACGTCGTACCACTGGCGCGCGATGGTCGAGCCGACATCGGGCTTGTTCTGGTGGTCGGCGACCAGGATCTCCACCTTCATGCCCTTCTTCGCGGCGCCAAAATCCTCCACCGCCATGCGCGCGGCCACTACCGAGCCGGGGCCCGCGAGGTCGGCGTAAATGCCCGACTGGTCGTTCATGACGCCGATCTTGACCACGCCGTCGGAAATCTGGGCGTGGGCGGTGCCGGCCAGCGTGGCGACTGCCGCCGCGATGAGACTGCGCTTGAACTTCATGTTGCCTCCTGTTGAAAAAGCGTTGCGTTCATACGCCGAGATACTCGTGCAGCTTGGGCATCGCCGCCTCGAGACCGGAATTGGGGATCATGTCCACCACGCGCCCGTGCTCCAT
>JBGQFF010000145.1:0-5336 GCA_041496745.1 Gammaproteobacteria bacterium | reverse complement strand
GTGCTGGAAGTACACGGCCCCCGCCTTTCTCGTGCCGTTCATGTTCGTGCTCGATCCGAGCGGTAGCGGGCTCCTGCTGACGGGCTCGATCAAGACGCTCGGCAACGCCGACTGGGGCTCGATCGCGCTGGTGACCTTCACTGCCGCGATCGGCATCGCGGCGCTCGCCGGCGGCCTGCAGGGGTGGCTGCTCAAGCGCACCAACATCGCCGAGCGACTGATGTTGATCGTGGCTGGTTTCCTGCTGGTCTACCCGAAGGCGATGTTCGACGCGATTGGCTTCGTACTGGTCGCGCTGGTGGTGCTGATGCAGTGGCTGCGCCGCGGACGTGCGGAGAAAAAGGGGTCAGACCCCATTTCTCGCTAAATCGGGCTCAGACTCCGCTTGCTCCCGCCGTGGGAGCATGGTAACGTGCGCGATGCGGATCATCGCGTTGAGCACGCTGCGCGAGTTCTGGCGTAGCCATCTTGACGCGGAAGAGCCGTTGCGGGCCTGGTACGCGATCGCGCGCCGCGCGGTCTGGCGGCAGCCCGCCGAGATCAAGGCGGCTTACCGCAATTCGAGCTTCACGGCGAACAACCGCGTGATCTTCAACATCAAGGGCAACGATTACCGCCTCGTGATGGCGGTGCACTACAACCGCGGAGTGATGTTCGTGCGCTTCGTGGGCACCCACCGCGAATACGACAGAATCGATGCAACAACGGTTTAGGAGATTGCATATGGAACTGCGCCCGATCCGCAACAAGCGCGAGCACGCCGCGGCACTCAAGCAAGCCGAGTCGCTCTGGGATGCACGCAAGGGCACGCCGGAGGAGGATCGCCTGCTGGTGCTGGTGCTGCTCATCGAAGCCTATGAACGGGAGCATTTCCCGATTCCGGACCCGGACCCGATCGACCTCCTCTTGCATGTAATGGAAGCGCGCGAACTGACCCGCAAGGATCTGGAGCCGTACATCGGCTCGCGCGCGCGGGTGGCCGAGGTGCTCAATCGCGTGCGGCCCCTGACCATCGAGATGATCCGCCGGCTCTGCGCCGGGCTTGACCTTCCTGCGGACGTGTTGATCCAGGGGTACAAGCTGCGCAAGGCGGCGTAGGCGCCGCATGCGCGAGGAATCCACCGACATCCTGATCCTCGGCTCGGGCGGCGCGGGGCTGTTCGCCGCGCTGCACGCGCACCAGTCTGATCCTTCGCTCTCCATCACCGTCGCGGTGAAGGGGCTGCTCGGCAAGTGCGGCTGCACGCGCATGGTGCAGGGCGGCTACAACGTGGCGCTGGCGAAGGAGGACTCGGTCGAGCGCCACTTCATGGACACGATTGAAGGCGGCAAGTGGCTGCCCGACCAGGACCTCGCCTGGAAGCTGGTGACGCTCGCCGTGGAGCGCGTGCGGGAGCTGGAAAACGAACTCGGCTGCTTTTTCGACCGCAATCCCGACGGCACCGTCCACCAGAAGGCCTTCGCCGGGCAGACCTTCGACCGCACGGTGCACAAGGGGGACCTCACCGGCATCGAGATCATCAACCGGCTGGCGGAGCAGGTGTGGGCGCGAAAGATCAACAGGCTCGAAGAGCATAGAGCAGTTGATTTGGTAAAGACGCGCGATGGCTCCGCCCTCGCCGGCGTGCTGATGATCGACATGCGCACGGGCGAGTACGTGTTCGTGCGCGCGAAAGCGGTGCTGCTCGCCACCGGCGGCGGGCCGACCATGTACCGCTACCACACGCCTTCCGGCGACAAGAGCTGCGACGGCCTCGCCATGGCGCTGCGCGCGGGGCTGCCATTGCGCGACATGGAGATGGTGCAGTTCCATCCCACGGGATTGCTCGCCGGCCCGCACACGCGCATGACCGGCACGGTGCTCGAGGAAGGCCTGCGCGGCGCGGGCGGCTACCTGCTGAATGGGGCCAAAGAGCGCTTCATGCCGAAGTACGACCCGCTCGCCGAGCGCGCGACGCGCGATTTCGTGTCGCGGGCCATGGTCACCGAGATGCGCAAGGGTAGCGTTACCCCGAACGGCGGCCTGTACATCTCGATGGCGCACCTCGGGCCGGAGAAGGTGGCGAAGAACTTCAAGGGGATGGTCGAGCGCTGCGCGGATTGCGGCTTCGATCTGGCGGGTGGCCTTGTGGAAGTGGTGCCGACCGCGCACTACATGATGGGCGGCGTGGAGTTCGGGCTCGATTGCGCGACGCAATTGCCGGGCCTCTTTGTCGCCGGTGAGGATGCGGGCGGCGTGCACGGGGCGAACCGCCTCGGCGGCAACGGCGTCGCCAACTCTACGGTGTTCGGCGCGGTGGCCGGGGACACGATGGCGGCGTGGGTGAAGAAGGAAGGCGTGCTGCGCGATCCGGACCAGGCCACGATCATCGCGGCGGTTGCGCGCTGCGAGCCGAAGACGGTCAAATCACATGGTTCGCTGGAACCGCTGCGCGAGCGGCTCTACGACGTGATGTGGGAGAAAGTCGGGATCATCCGCAACCGCGCCGGCCTCGAATCGGCGCTGTCGGAACTGAATGCGATCGCCGACGAACTCGCCGCCACCGGCATCGCGGATGCGAACCGCGCGTTCAACCTCACCTGGCACGACTGGCTGAACCTGAAGAGCCTCACCGAGACGAGCCGCGTGATCACTCAGGCGGCGTTGGCCCGGGAGGACTCGCGCGGCGCGCATTTCCGGGAAGATTTTCCCGAGGCGGGAAAGCTCGAGACGTCGAGCTATACCAGCGCGCACCTCGCAGGCGACCGGCTGGAGATAGCGATGAAACCAGTTGCTTTCACCCGCGTGCGGCCGGGCGAAACGCTTTTGTAGGGTGGGCCAAGGCCCACCGTACGTTGCAAATCAGCCGAGGTGCTTGCGGAAGAACTCGACGGTGCGCTGGCGCGCGAGCTTCGCGCTCCCGGCGTGGTACGAGCCGCGCTGGTCGCAGTTGAAGCCGTGCCCCGCGCCCGGATAGAAGTGCGCGGTGATCTCCGGATGCGCCTTGGCAATGGCCTTGGTCTGCTCCAGCGTCGGCGACTGGTCCTGCTCGCCGAAATGACACAGGGTCGGGCACTTCGGCTTCTCGCCGATGAAGCCCGGCATGCCGCCGCCGTAGTAGGGCGCGGAACAGGCCAGCCCGCTGAGGCGCGCGGCCGCCACCCAGGACACGGTGCCGCCCCAACAGTAGCCGACGATGCCGACCTTGCCCGCGGCCTTGGCCGCCTCGATGGCCGCAGTCGTGTCCAGCAGGGTCTGCTTCCAGTCGAGCTTCTGCATGACCTCGATCCCGGCCTGGATCTCGGGCTGCGAGTAGCCGGTGTCGTAGCCGCGCTGCACGCGGTCGAACATCGCCGGCGCAATCACCAGGTAGCCGTCCTTCGCGTAGCCGTCGGAGACGGCCTTGATGTGGCTGTTGACGCCGAAGATCTCCTGGATCACCACCACGCCGCCGCGCGGTTTGCCCTGCGGATCCGCGCGGTACGCGGCGAGCTTGTGGCCGTCGGCTGCCTTCAATTCGATCATGCTGCCCATGAGCCTTCCTCCTGGAAAACGAGCGGTTAGAATCGCCATTATGAAGAAGAAGCCGCAGGAATTGTGTCGACTCGCGCGAGAGGCGCTTCTGCGCGCCGGGGCGCACGCCTTCGCCGGCGACCTGCTGGCGAAAATCGAGAAGCTGGCGGCGGCCTGAGATGCGCTGGGACGCCGTCATCGAGTTTCCGAAGATGAAGGTCGCGGTGGCCACGCGCGAAGAGCGCGTCGCCGAGATCCGCTACCTGCCGCCGGACGCGCCCTCGAAGCGCCCGGAAAACGCGCTCGCCGAGCGCGCGGCGCGCCAGCTCGAGCGCTACCGCGAAGATGCCGATGCGAAGTTCGACCTGCCGCTCTTGATCGAGGGCACGGAGTTCCAGCGCCGGCTGTGGGATGCGCTGTGCGAGATCCCGCGCGGCAAGACGCTCACCTATGGCGAGATGGCACGCAAGCTCGGCGGCGAAGCGCGGGCGGTGGGCCAGGCCTGCGGCGATAACAAGCTGCCGATCGTGATCCCCTGCCACCGCGTGGTCGCTGCCGAAGGGATTGGCGGCTTCGCGCATGCGACGGACGGTTACCTCATCGAGGCAAAGCGTTGGTTACTGCTGCACGAGGCGGAAGCGGACGGCTTCGCGCTCAAGCCCTGAGCGGCGCGGACGCAAAGCAGCTGGATGCGTTCTGCGACGCGCTGTGGCTCGAGGACGGCCTCGCGAGGAACACGCTCGAGTCCTACCGCCGCGACCTGGCGCAGCTTGCCGCCTTCCTCAAGGGCCGCCCGCTGGTGCAGGCGCGCGAGGAGGACCTGTTCGGCTTCCTCGCCTCGCGCCGCGGCCGCAGCTCGAGCGCCGCGCGCATGCTCTCCACGCTCAAGCGCTTCTACCAGTACTGCCTGCGCGAGCGCGCGATCGCGGCGGACCCGACGATCCGCCTCGACCCGCCCAAGCCTATGCCGCGCTTTCCCAAGAGCCTGTCGGAGGCCGACGTCGAGGCGCTGCTGGCGGCGCCGGACGTCGAGGCGCCGCGCGGGATGCGCGACCGCGCGATGCTGGAAGTGCTCTACGCCTCAGGCCTTCGCGTTTCGGAGCTGGTAGGGCTCAAGACTTTCGAGGCCAACCTGGATGCGGGCGTGGTGCGCATCCTGGGCAAGGGCTCGAAAGAGCGCCTGGTGCCGCTGGGCGAGGAGGCGGTGGCCTGGGTGCAGCGCTACCAGCGCGAGGCGCGAACGGTGCTGCTGAAGAAGAGGAATAGCGACGCGATGTTCGTCACCGGGCGCGGCGCGGGCATGACGCGCCAGGCCTTCTGGCACCTGATCAAGCGCTACGGCAGGCGCGCGATTCCCGGCAAGGCGCTCTCGCCGCACGTGCTGCGCCACGCTTTCGCCACGCACCTCATCAACCACGGGGCCGACCTGCGCGTGGTGCAGATGCTGCTCGGCCACGCCGACATCTCCACCACGCAGATCTACACGCACGTCGCGCGCGAGCGCCTCAAAGCGCTGCACGCAAAGCACCATCCGCGTGGCTGATACCCCGGCGACTATTTGCAACCGCAACTGGTGGAAGTGGCGCTGGAACAATGAGCGATACTGACGAACGGAGCGGGAGGACAGTGACGGATCGCTACGATGTGGTGGTGGTGGGTGCGGGCAACGCCGCGTTTTGCGCGGCGCTCGCCGCGCGCGAGAAAGTTTCGAAGGTGCTGGTGCTGGAGCGCGCGCCCGAGGACGAGTCGGGCGGCAATTCGCGCTTCACCGCGGGCCTGATGCGCGTTGCGTACAACGGCGTGGGGGACCTGAAGCGCGTGATGCCGGACCTCTCCGCGGAGG
>JBGQFF010000144.1:0-5429 GCA_041496745.1 Gammaproteobacteria bacterium | reverse complement strand
CCTGCTGCGGAGCGGCTCAGGCCCCATTCCGCTGCGGCCTCTGCAACCACTGGCCGCAGCAGAATGACGCCCGCAAGGACCACAAAGCCGGTGCGCGCGGCGCGGAACCAGATTGCTGCATGCAAAGGCCGTGCGGCGCTCGCATGCCCTTCCCCCAGCCTGCGATCGAGGGAGCCCAGCAAGGCGCCGTAAAGAACCAGGCAGACGGGAATGTAGAAGGGAAAGTCGACCAGCGCGTGAAACCCCATTGCCGCCAGCGCGGATGCGGCCGCGAGCGCAGCCGCCCGCCGGTCCACGGGCAGTGCGGGAATGCGTCGATAGCCGAGCCAGGCGGGCAGCCCGACGAGTGCGAGCAGCGCCGCCAAGCCGAGCGGACCCAGCTCCTGCAGCGTCTGCAGATAATCGTTGTGCACAAACTCAGTCTCGTTCGACTCGCCATAGCTTGGCACCTTCGCGCGGCCCTGCTCGAGCGCATAGCGGAACGTCAGGTATCCCGTTCCCGCCAGAGGACGCTCCAGCCACGCCCTCCAGGACAAGTCGTAGAGTTCGAGGCGCGATTGGGAAGACGCGGCCTGCTCCTCCGCGGTCGGCGGCGCTTGCACGCCTGGTCCGACCAGGCCTCCCCACGGCAGCGCGCGCAGCCCCGCCGCCAGGATCCATCCGGCGGCGAGCAAGGCAAGCACCAGCGCCAGTCCTCGCCGCTGCATCATTCCCGCGCGCAGCGCAAGAATCGCCGCCGCCCCCAGGCCGGCCGCAAGCGCGAAAAGGCCGCCTCGGCTGCCAGCGGCAAACATTGCGGCCGCAAGCAGGCCGCCCATCGCGAGCAGCGATGCAGCGCGCCGACCGGTCATTACCAGCGCCAGCAGCGGGACCAGCAGCAGGTTGATGACGGCCGCGTACGTCGCCGGTGTCTCGAACAAGCCATGCGCTCGCGCCACGCCCAGCGGGCCGACCTGCGCGAGCCCCCAGGCAGCGAGAATCGCGCCGAGCGCAAGCCCCGCAAACGCCGATCGCCGCTCGGTCAGGTCATCGAAGCGCCGGAAGGCGGCGAACGCCAGCGCGAGGAGCAGCGGGTGATACAGGCCGGCGGGTGTATACGCCGGGCTCAGCAACAGCGCATTCAGCGCCACCAGCGAGGCATAGGAATAGACCGGGAGCGACATCCACGTGAGCGCGAGATTGCCTGCTACCCCAACTCGGCCGGCCACCGCCAGCGCAACGGCGCACAACGCCCACGGCGTCACGTAGCCGAGCCGGGAGCCGGCGCAAGCGAGAGCGAGCGCCCCAAACAGCAAGGGGGCCGCAAGGGCCCCCTTCATCTTGGCTACATCTGCTACCAACTCAAGAACTTCACCCTCACGGCGTGCAGATCGCGAGGGGGATGGGCGGGCAGCTCACGACCGTCAGCGGGGAGGCAGTGGTCGGAACGTTGGCAACCACGGCGTTGCAGGCGGCTCCCGCTATTTGTACCCCCGTGGAACCGGCGTTGACCCCGGTCACGATGTCGGCAACGGGGGTCGGCGCCCTGTTCGACGCATAGAACATCACTGCCTGCGATTGAGCAGCGCCACATGCGCCCTGGCCGACCGCAGTGCGCGCATCATTTGCAATATTGGTGAACTGCGGCACCGCGATCGCGGCCAGGATGCCGAGGATCACGATCACCACCACCAGTTCGATCAGGGTGAAACCCGCTTGAATCACCTTGCGCATGACTTCTCCTTCCCTCGAAATTCTTCTATCCGGAAATCCGATACTACCCGCGACCGCAAAGCCCTGCAACCGGGCTTTGTCAATATGAGTCAATCGGTTCCCACGGGAAAGCTAGAAACGTTGTAAGAAACCTCACGGTGCCGGATCCCACCTTGCGGCATTGACGGGCGTGATGGCGACCCCCGTATACGTGTCCTTCGACGCTTTCTTCAACTCGACCCGGAATCGCAACAAGGGGGGCGCTTGCTCCCCGCTTCCGGAAGAGAAATACCGCTTCAGGTTCGGCACATAGACCAGCTCGCGACGCACGCGGTCGTAGAACCATTTCCCGGCCTCGCCTTCCTCGGGCGGAACGCCATCGAACTCCCCTAGGTAATTCGACGATCTGACCTCTGCCGTCACGAACGGGCTCTGGTCGGATAGGGCCTCGATCGCTTGGTACTCTCCCCGCAATGCAAGGTAAGCCAACTTCGCATAAAGGGCTGCATGCAGGCGGCTGATAGTAGCCTCCATCGCCGCCTTCTCGGCTACTTCGGCGTAAGTGAGCAGTCGCTCCAGCAGCACCGCCGCGAGCACGCCGACGATGGCGACGTAGAGGGCGGACTGCAGGTAATTGCGCGGCCGGTTGGCGGGGATCACTTCTTGAGCATGGCGCTGCCGAGGCCCCAGATCGGCAGGAACACCCCCAGCGCGAGGATCAGCACCATCACGCCCAGCACGACGGTCAGGATCGGTTCGATGTTGGCCGCCAGGTTCTTGATGTCGTAATCCACCTCGCGCTCGTACATGTCGGCGACCTCGGTCATCAGGTCGTCGAGCTCGCCGGTCTCCTCGCCCACCGAGATCATTTCCAGCACCACCGGCGTGAAGATGCCGGCCGCGGTGGCGGTGCGCAGCACGCTCTCGCCGCGCTCCACGCCATCGCGCATGTTGCGGATGCGCAGCGCCATGTGCGCATTCGACACCACCTCCGCGACTACCGACATGGCCTGCACGATCGGCACCCCGGCGCGGATCGCGAGCGCCATGCCGCGCGCGAACCGCGCCAGCGTCGCGCGCAGGATGATCGGCCCGGCAAGCGGCAGGCGCAGCTTGTAGCGGTCCCACCAGTAGCGCCCCTGCTCCGTGCCGAGATACACCTGCGCGCCCAATGCCGCCGCGACCAAGACGCCGAGCATTGCGGGCCACCAGGCGATGAAAAGGTTCGAAGTGCCGATCAGGAGCTGCGTGAGCAGCGGCAGCGGCACCTTCTGCGTCTCGAAGATCTTGGCGAACGCAGGGATCACCGCGAAATTGACGACCGCCACCGCCACCGCGATCACCACCAGCACGATGATCGGGTAGCGCACCGCGGCCTTGATGCGGTCGCGGATCTCCTTGTCGAACTCCAGGTACTCGAACATGCGGTTGAACGACTGGTCGAGTTCGCCGGTGGTCTCGCCGATGCGGATCACGCTGATGTAGAACGGGCTGAAGACGCGCGGATGGTTGCGCATCGCCGCCGACAGCTCGCGCCCGGCGTCGAGGCTGGCGCGCAGGTCGCCGATCACCTCGGCAAGCGACTGGTTGTTGGCGGATTGCTGCAATCCGGCGAGCGCGCGCAGGATCGGCACCCCGGCCTTGAGCAGCGAGTACATCTGGCGTGAGAACAGCATCACGTCGACGTCGGTGATCGGCGGCGCGCTGAGCCTGCGCCACCATTCCGGCACCGCCACGCCGGCGCTCTCGCCCGCGGGGGAAATCTGCACCGGCGTGACGCCGATGGCGAGCAGCTGGTCGGCCACGGCGCCGGTGTCTGCGCCGTCCAGCCTGCCGGTGACCAGTCCGCCGCGCGCGTCGCGACCGCGGTAGGCGAACGCCGGCATCAGTCTTCCACCTGCACCGCGACCTTGATCGCCTCCGAGACCGTGGTGCGCCCGGCGACGACCAGCGCGAGGGCGTGATCGGTCAGTGTCCGCCCCTTGAGGTGCACGTGCGCCGCGTCGATGAACGCATTGGGGTCGGCTTTGTTCGCCGCGCGCACCAGGTCGGGCGTCATCTCGAGCATCTCGTAGACGCCCGTGCGCCCCGCGTAGCCCGTGCCGTTGCAGTGCGAGCAGCCGCGGCCGTGGCGGAACTTGCGCTCGGGCCAGCCCGGTCCCATCACGGCCTCGAGCCAGCGCCCCTCCTGCGCGTCGGGCTCGCGCTCCTCGGTGCAGCTCTCGCAGACCAGGCGCACCAGGCGCTGCGCGATCACCGCGTGCACCGAAGTCGCCACCATGTACCCCGGCACGCCCATGTCCACCAGCCGGATCGGGGTGCTCGCCGCGTCCTTGGTGTGCAGCGTGGAGAACACCAAGTGGCCGGTGAGCGCCGCGCGCATGCCGATCTGCGCCGTTTCCTCGTCGCGGATCTCGCCGATCAGCACCACGTCTGGGTCCTGGCGGAGGGTGGAGCGCAGCACGCGCGCGAAGCTGAGGTCGATCTTCTCGTTCACCTGCACCTGGTTGATGCCCGCCAGGCGGTATTCCACCGGGTCTTCGACGGTGAGGATCTTGCGCTCCACCGTGTTCAGTTCGGCGAGCGCCGCGTAGAGCGTGGTGGTCTTGCCGCTGCCCGTCGGGCCGGTGACCAGGATCATGCCGGCGGTGCGCTGCAGCAGTTCCTGGAAGCGCTGCAGCATGTCGGCCGGCATGCCGAGGCGGTCCAGGCGCTGCAGCGTCGCCTTGCGGTTGAGCAGGCGCAGCACCACCGACTCGCCGTACTGCGTCGGCATGGAAGACATGCGCACGTCGATCTTCTGGTCGCGCACGATCACGTTCAGGCGCCCGTCCTGCGGCAGGCGTTTCTCGGAGATGTCCAGCCCCGCCATCAGCTTCAGGCGCAGCACCAGCGCCGGCCCGATGCGGCTGTCGGCGTCGGTCTGCGGGTTGAGCGCGCCGTCGATGCGGAAACGTATTTGCACCTTGCCTTCCTGCGGCTCGATGTGCACGTCGGAGGCGTTCACCTGCACCGCGTCCTCGAACACCGATTGCAGCAGCTTGACCACCGGCGCGTCCTCCGCGCCAACACCCGCGCCGAGCGCGCCGAAGTCGACGTAGGAGTCGCCGATGTCGCGCTCCAGTTCCTTGGCGAGGCCGCTGATCTCCTCGGTGCGGCGGTAGATGCGGTCGATGGCCTGCAGCAGCAGCGCCTCGCTCACCACCGCCACCTCGATGTCGCGCTGCAGGATCCTCCCCAGCTCGTCGTAGGCGAACAGGTCCGTCGGGTCGGCCATGCCGAGCAGGCAGTTCGCGCGCCGGTCCTCCAGCACGATGGCGCGGAAGCGCCGCGCCTGCGCCTCGGGCAGGCGCCGCACCACGTCCTGGTTGAAGGTGTAGAACTTCAGGTTGACGTACGGGATGTTGAGCTGGCGCGAGATCGCCTCGCAGATCTGCTCGTCGTTGACGAAGCCCTGCTCGATCAGCACGCGGCCAAGCTTGCGCCCGCTCTTCTTCTGCTGCTCGAGCGCGATTCTCAGCTGGTCCTGCGAGATCGCCTTCTGCGCGAGCAGCACGTCGCCGAGGCGGATCTTTTCCGGGCGTCCCATTGCGAAACTCCCTACGAGGGGCGGCGAACATTATCCGCGAATCCGGCGCGCCGCGCTTTTGCGCCCCGCGCCTAACGACTATCATGCACGCTGCATGAAGACCCCCGTGGTGTTTCTCCCCGGGTTGCTGTGCGACGCGCAGCTCTGG
>JBGQFF010000143.1:0-5461 GCA_041496745.1 Gammaproteobacteria bacterium | reverse complement strand
TGCGTGCGCCGCTGCCGCGGCTGGATGATCGCCGGCGGCTCGATCGAGATCCTCAAGAACCGCATCGCCGAAGCGGTGTTCGAAAGGAGCTTCTCCCAGCGGCCGGGCTAGCGGGCTCGCTTGAACGCCGGTCGCTCAGCGCAGCGCTTGCACCAGGCAGCCAGGCGCGGATGGCGGTCGAGTTTGAGCCCGAACGTCGTGCCCATGACCAGCCAGCTCGCGGCCGCCACGTCGACAAGCGAGAAGCCGCCCAGCAGGTATTCGCCGCCCCCAAGCCGCGCCTCCATGGCGTCCAGGCAGCGGTTGAGCTGCGAAAGGTTGTACTCGGCCGCCGCCTTGCTGCGATCCTCCGGTTTGTAGGAGACCGGGGTGTCGAGTCCGTGGTACAGGTACTGCATCATGTAAGGTCCCAGCTCGGTCGTGGCCCACACGGTCCAGGAAACGGCGTCGGCGCGGGCCTGGCTGCCGGCGGCCGGCCACAGCTTCTTCTCGACGCCATACTTGTTGTAGAGGTGCAGCAGGATGGCACCCGATTCGAAGAAGCTCTGTTCGCCGTCGACCAGCCCCGGCACCTTCCCGTGGGGGTTCACAGCCAGGTACTTGGGCGATCGGTGCTCCTGCTTCTTCGCGTCGAGCTGGACGTACTCGTAGGGGAGGCCCAGTTCCTCGAGCGCCCATGCGACGCGCGTACCCGAGCTTTGCGGCCACGAATAAAGCTTGATCGCCATGCTCACCTCCTCAGTCGAGCGGGCATCATAGACCCATGCCCGCCGGTTGCCGAGCAAGGTCGGTCGATACGGCCGGCTTCAACTCGATGCCGGAGCCCGAGAAACCGCGCCCTTATGTGTCCTTGGAGCGCGCCGGATCCCCGCAAGCCAGAACATCCTTGAACTCCGGGAACGTCTTCCACGCCGGAATGGGCGGCGTGACTCCCTCGGCAGGGACATACGGCGAGCGCTCGACAAATTGCATGCGGTGAATGTAGCGCGGACAGTTTGGAAATATGTGATGCGCCTGAACCCGCACTATCGCCTGCGCCCCCGGCACCAACGGCAGCAATGGATCCTCGGTGTTGACGTTTGCCGTTCCGTTTACCCGAAGCCGTTGCGGTTTCTCGAAGTTCAAGAACAGGAGACCTACGCGTGGATTGGACCGGAGGTTCCCAAGACTCTTGAACATGCCGTTCCCGTCGTAGCTTGGAAACGCAAGCGTCGTCTCGTCGAGCATACGCACGAACCCGGGTGCGCCGCCTTTGTACGAGCAGTCGGGGTACCCCTCGGCATCCGCAGTAGCGAGAAAGAACATGCTCTGCTTTTCGATGAATGCGCGGTCTTCTTCGGTGAAGCGCGCTCTAACGAGCTTCTCGACCAACCGATCGGCAAGGCGCCGCGTGTCGAACAGGTCCTGGAACTCTCGGCTCTGCGCGTGGTACATGGGAGGAACGCTCATTGCATCTCCAGCTGTGGGATGGCCGGTCATGTTGAAAGGATAGAGGTAATGATCGACATATTGCGTTCGTGCATGCGGGGATTTTGAGCGTTCGATCGCCGATTCGCAACGCCAGTTATGTCAGAGGATCGGCTCGGCTCGGCGCAACGCGCCGGCGGCTCGATCGAGATCCTCAAGAACCGCATCGCCGAAGCGGTGTTCGAGAGGAGTTTTTCGCAGCGGCCGGGGACGGATTGACGCGGGTTACCCGTCTTTGAATCCGAGGTATGTCATTCGTTGAACTTCGGGCCTTTCGGAATCGACAGATCGAGCAGTTGCGCCGGCAACCAGGTCGCCAGCTCTGGAATAGCGGCCACCAGACCGAGCGCCAATAGCTGCAGCGCGACGTAGGGAAGCGCGCCACGCCAGATCTCCGCCATGGCGATGGCGCCCGAAGTGGCGCCGTGAACGAGAAGCAGCGCGTAGCCGAAAGGCGGGGTGAGAAACGAAGTCTGCAGGCTGAGCGCGAACAGCGCCCCGATCCAGCATCCGGCGAGTTGGGCGCTGGCGAATGACACGCCGACGCCACCGTCGGCCTGAAGCACGGACGCGAGGACCGGCAGCGCGATCACCACGATCTCGAGCCAGTCGAGGAACATGCCCAGGATGAAAATGAGCGCGACCGACGCCCACAGCGTGCCCATGCCGTGTCCGCCAACCGCGTGAATGACCGAGCCGATCATTTGCGCGCCGCCGAGGAGCCGGAATACGAGGGCAAAGGTGCTGGCGCCGATGAATATCAGGAAAACCATCGAGGTCAGCAGCGCCGTGCTGCGGATCGCGCGATCGAGCGCCGCCCAGGTCAACCGGCTCCGGAACGCGCCGGCCGCAGCCGCACAGGTGGTGGCGAGCGATGCCGCCTCGGACAGGGTCGCAAGGCCGAGCGCCACCGCTGCCACGACTCCGATCAAAAGAACTGCGGGAACCAGCGTTCCGGCGAGCGTGGCCTTGGGACCTCCGCTATCCGCATGGGAAGAGCCCGCTGCGCGCAAAGTCGCGTAGCAGAAATACAGGGCCAGCAGCACTGCGAGCGGCTCGAGCATCGCCAGGAACAGCGCCGGAACCTGGACGCTGGTCGCATCGGCGATGAAGAACAGCATGATGCCGGGCGGCGCGACGACACCAAGCGTTCCGGCCGCTGCCACGAGGCCCGCCGCATCGGAGGCGCGCACCCCTTGGCGCCGGAGCGCCGGCAGGGCGTACAGCGCGAGTGCGGCGACTGACGCCCCGACTATTCCGGCGGCGGGCGCTTGCAGCGCGCCTGCGGCAAGCGTCGCCGCCGCGGTGCCCCCTCGCCGCCGCCCGAACAGCCACTCGAAGCCGGCGAGGAGATCCTCCGCCAGTCCACACTCGTGCAGTATTGCGCCCATGAAGATCAGCAGCGGGACCGCGGCATAGAGTATTTCGTCGCGGTCGGAAAGCGTTCCGTACACGCGATAAAAAACAGCGCCGATGTCTGTCGTGCGCACCGCGCCGGTGAGCAAGCCGATGCCCGCGAAAATAAAAGCGACCGCGATCAGCACCACGGCCACTGGCAGCCCGAGGAATAGCAGCGCGCCGAGCGCGGCCAGCATCAGCGCCGGCAGCCACAGGGCGATTTCAGGGTTCACGGCGAAAGATCAAGCGAAAGGCGCGCGCCGCATTTGCAAGACCGGCGGCAAGCAGCAGCGCAAAGCCGAGCGGCGCAAGCGCGCGTACTATCCATTGCAGCGCAAGACCGCTGTCGCCGAAGGTCTCACCCTGCAAGAAGGAGCGCCATGCGGAATCGGCGCCGTAGGCAATGATTGCAACGCAAAGCGGCGTAAGCACGAGCAGGATGCCGGCGAGCTCGATAGTGGCCCGTGTCCGGGGCGAGAAGCGCCGGCTGAGAACGTCGATGCGCACGTGCGCGTCCTCGGCATAGCCGTATCCGAAACCGAGCATGACCACGGCGAAGAACAGCAGCGTGGCGAAATCGCCGGGCGCGCCGCCAGTTGCGACGCCGAGCCATCGCGCCACCGGCTCAAACGCGAACAGCGCTACCATGGCCGGAATGCCGATGCGCGCCGCGACGCGACCGGCGACGGCCGCGAGGCGATTCAGCTTTTCGAAAACGCCGCGTAGATCCATGCGCCGCAGCTTCTCTCAGCGGCCGTAGGGTGGGCCAATGGCCCACCCTACAGCTACTCCGCGCGCGCGCCGGAGATCTTCACCACTTCGGCCCAGCGCGCGACCTCCTCGCGCAGGAGCTTCGCGAATTCCTCCGGTGTGCTGCCCACCGGCTCGGCGCCTTGCTCGAGCATGCGCCGGCGCACCTCGGGATCGCGCGTCGCCCGCATGATGCCGTTGGCCAGTGTCTGCACGATGTCGCGCGGCGTGCCCGCCGGCGCGAGCACGCCGTACCAGACCACCACCTCGACGCCCTCCACGCCGGCTTCCTTCATCGTCGGCACCTCCGGCAGCTGCGGGTCGCGCCGCGCCGCGGTGGCGGCGAGCGCGCGCAGGCGGCCGGACTTCAGGTGCCCTTGGATCGACGGGATGTTGGCGAAGGACAGGTCCACCTCGCCTGCGATGAGCGCGGTCATGGACGGCGCAGTGCCCTTGTACGGGATGTGCACGATGAAGGTGCCGGTGCGCAGCTTGAACAGTTCCGCGGCGAGATGCTGCGTGGTGCCCACGCCGGCGGAGGAGTAGTTGAGTTTCCCCGGCGCGCCGCGCGCCATCGCCACCAGCTCCTTCACGTTCTGCGCGGCGAGCTTGGCGTTCACCACCAGCACGTTCGGGCTATGCGAGAACACCGATACCGGGGCGAAATCGCGCAGCGTGTCGAAAGGCAGGTTGCGGTACAGCGACATGTTGATCGCCACCGCGGCGGTGTTGATGAGCAGCGTGTAGCCGTCGGGGGCGGCCTTGGCGACGCGCTCGTTGGCGATGTTGGTGCCGGCGCCCGGCACGTTTTCCACCACCACCTGCTGGCCGAGGTACTCGGAGAGCTTGGGCGCGAGCATGCGCGCGTTGATGTCCACGCCGCCGCCCGGGGCGAAGCCCACGATCAGCCTTACGGGGCGCGACGGATAGCTCTGCCCGAGCGCGGCGCCGGCGCAGGCGGCGAGGGCGAGCGCGGCAACGAGCCGCAGCGGCCGGTTCATACCCACACCTGCAGCACGTAGTCGTACGCCGCCTGCGCGTTGGTCATGTCCACGCGCTGCAGCTTGATGTGGTAGCCGCTTTTCGTCTTCTTCAGGTGGTGCGTGTACTGGCCCGCGAAATGGCGTACGTCGTCGCGGCGCAGCTCCATCATGTGGAAGCGCGAGCGCACCACCAGGTCGCCGTTCTTCGCCGCCTTGTCGACCACCACGTTCGACACCACATGATTGGTGCCCCACAGCGGGCGCTGCGACCAGGCATCCGGGTGCAGCACGCGCTTCATGCGCACGGTCATGAGGTTCTTGTCCTCGGCGAAGATCGCGGGCACGCCATCCCAGTGCTTGTGCGCCGGGTCGGCGGGCATCCAGTACACGCCGTCGGGCGTGAACAGGTCGATCCAGTCCAGCCATTTCTTCGAGTCGAGCAAGTCCGCCTGGCGGTAGAGGAACTGCTCGGCGTCGTGCTGATGCTTTGCGCTCACCGTCCGTTCCCCATGTATTGCGCCCAGGCCTTCATCTGGTTGCGCATCGGCGCTTCGGAGGTGCCCATGTTCGGGCCGGTCTCGACCATGCCGCCCGGCTTCTCGATGTCGCGCCCGAAATGGCGCCCGAAGCTCACCCAGTCGCCGCCGTCCGAGGCGAGGCCCTGCTGGCATTTCCAGAAGTTCTCCAGGTCGTCGGCGTTGATCAGCGTCGCTGGCGAGTTGACCAGGTTGTAGTAGGCGAGCGAGCGCCGGTAGATCGGCTCGGGGGCGCCCTTCAGGCGGAAGTGCCAGATCTCGGTCAGCGTCTTGTCCACGCCCAGGGGCCGCACCGCGCGCAGCTGCTGCAGCGGCGACTGCACCGAC
>JBGQFF010000142.1:0-5506 GCA_041496745.1 Gammaproteobacteria bacterium | reverse complement strand
CGAGATCGCGACCGCGAGCAGCGCGGACACCAAGTCCACGACTACCTTGGCGCGATCCGGAAACTTGGCGTAGAGGATGTCCACGCGCACGTGCTCGCCGTGGCGCAGCGCGTAGGACATGCCGAAGAGGACGAGCGGCGCAAGCAGGTGCCACTCGAGTTCCTGCGACCACACCGACCCGGTGTGGAACAGGTAGCGCAGCAGCACGTTCGTCGCCATCAGCGCGACGATGACGAGCGCGAGCCACGAGGTCCACTCGCCCACGACCTCGACCAGGCGCTCGATGCGGGCGCGCACGCCGTTGGCGGCGCGCGCGCCCGTCAGCTGCGCCGGGTCAGGCGCCATGGATAGCTGTTTCGCGGACCATCAAGCGAGGATCTTGTCGTGGTACACCTTCTCGCTGTAGCCGGCCCAGCTTCTGTAAATCGCCAGGAAGGCCATATACGACTCGTGCACCTTCCTCGTCACCGGGTCCTTGGCAACGGCCTCCGCAAGCACTTTGTTCGTCGCCTCGCGCAGCCCTTTCACCACCGCGTCCGGCAGCGGCTTGGCGATGACGCCCTGGTTCTTGATGAGATCCTGCATCGCCTCGGCGTTGGTGCGCTGGCACCAGGCCTCGCTGATGACGTTGCACGCGGCGCAGGCGTTTTCGACCACGGCCTGCAGGTCCTTCGGTAATTTCTCCCACGCGGCCTTGTTGATGAGGAGCTCGGAGACGGTTGCGGTCTCATGCCAGCCGGTGGTGTGGTAGAACTTCGCCGCCTTCTGCAGCCCGAGCCGGCGGTCCTGGTACGGGCCGACGAACTCGGCCGCGTCGATCACGCCGCGCTCGAGCGCTGGGAAGATCTCGCCGCCCGGAAGCAGCTTCACGTCCACGCCGAGCGTCGCATACACCTTGCCGGCGAGGCCTGGAATGCGCATCTTCAGGCCCTTGAAGTCGTTGATCGACTTGATCTCCTTCCTGAACCAGCCGGTCATCTGCACGCCGGTGTTGCCGCAGGGGAAGGCCACCATGCCGAACGGGGCGTAGACCTCGTGCCAGAGCGGGATGCCGCCGCCGTCGTACAGCCACCCGTTCATACCCTGGAAGTTGAGTCCAAAGGGAACGGCGGTGAAGTACTGGGCGGCGAAGGTCTTGCCGGTCCAGAAGTAGCTGTTGGCATGGTTCATCTCGACCGTGCCCGAACGCACCGCGTCGAAGCCTTCCAGCGCCGGGATCAACTCGCCCGCGCCGTAGACCTGGATCTTGAGCCGGCCGTTCGACATTGCCTCGATGCGCCTGGCGAGGTCGGTGGCGCTGCCCGGCCCGTCCATGTAGAACGGCGCGCCCTTGGGATAGGCGCTCGTCATCTTCCAGCTGAAGGTCTGCTGCGCGCGCGCGATCATCGGAAAACCCGCGATCGCTGCGCCGGTTGCTGCAACTGCCCCACCCTTGAGGAATTTTCTACGGTCGTTAAGCATGCACTGACTCCTTTCGTCTGGTTTTAACGTGAGCGACGGTCACCTTATTACCAAACCGCCTGGGTAAGCAATGGCCGGGCGCGAGAATCTGCTGCAACTACACATTCAAGAGGCTGCAAAAGCGCATGATTCGGCAACAAAAAGTGCGGGATGAACGGCGCCGGCGTTGCACGTCGGGCACGGGCGCGCTTTGATAGGAAAGTACTGCGGCGTTCGTTGCGCACGCTAATGACGGGACGCACCGCGTTCGTGCCCGCTGCTTCTGCGGGTAAAATCCGCCTTATGCATCCGACCGGGCTCATACGCATCGCGGCGCTGCTGGTGGCGCTTGCGCTCACCAACTGCGCGCAGAACCCCGTCACCGGCAACCCGAACCTCGTGCTGATCACCGAGTCGCAGGAAATCGCGCTCGGCCGGCGTGAGGATGCGAACGTCCGCAAGCAGTACGACGTCTACGACGATGCGCAGCTGCAGCAGTACGTGAACGAGATCGGCCAGCGGCTGGCCAAGGCGAGCCACCGCCCCGGACTCGACTACCACTTCCTGGTGGTGGATACGCCGGAAGTCAACGCGTTCGCGCTGCCCGGCGGCTACATCTACATCACCCGCGGCATCCTCTCCTATCTCAGCTCCGAGGCCGAGGCTGCGGCCGTGCTGGGCCACGAGATCGGCCATGTCAATGCGCGCCATTCGGTGCAGCAGTTGTCCGCGGCCCAGGCCGCCAATGTCGGGGTGAACATCCTGCAGATATTCGTGCCCCAGGCGCGCGGCGCGCTGGGCGCCAATACGATCAACATACTCGGCGGCGCCCTGCTTTCGGGCTATGGGCGGGAGCACGAGCTCGAAGCCGACCGGCTGGGCGCGGAGTACCTGGCGCGCACCGGCTACGATCCGCAGGCGATGGTGAAGGTGGTCGGAGTGCTCAAGAACCAGGAATTGTTCGACGCTGAGGTGGCGAAGGCCGAGGGACGCCAGCCGCGCGCCTATCACGGGCTGTTCGCGTCGCATCCCGACAACGATACCCGGCTGCAGCAGGTGGTCGGCGAGGCGGCCCGCTTCAAGGAGGGTGAAAGGCGCATTTCGCAGGAAGAATTCCTGCGGCGCAGCGACCGCATGGTGTTCGGCGACAGCCCCAAGCAGGGCGTCGTGCGCAACAACGAGATCTACCACGCGGAGCTCGGCTTCACCATGCGCTTCCCCGCGGGCTGGCGGGTGCAAAACGGCCCCCAAAACGTCGCCGCCACCAGCCCGGGTGAAGGCGATGCATTCATAGACCTGCGTTCGGGTGGACGCGCCCAGGGCAGCCCCGAAGCGATCTTGCGCAAGCGCCTCAATCTGGGATCCGGCGCCGCGGTGACGCCGGCCGAGGTGAATGGACTGACCGCCGCGGTCGTCAACACCACCATCAGCGGCCGTCCGACGCGGGTAATGTGCGTGTTTCTCGGCGATTCCGCGTACCTGATCGGCGCCCAGGCGCAGTCGCGCGCGGGATTCGATCAGTACCAGGGCGAGATCGAGTCCTCGCTCATGAGCTTTCGCGCGATCACCGACCAGGAGCGCGCGTTCGCGCACCCGCTCAGGTTGCGCATCATTACCGCACAGTCCGGGCTCACTTTCGCGGAGCTCGCGCGCAACTCGCCGCTCGGCCGCTTCGCCGAAGGGCACCTGCGCGTGATCAACGGCCTGTATCCTTCCGGGGAGCCGGCTGCCGGACAGGCTTTGAAGGTAATCGAATGACGGATCCGATCGAAACCATCGAAATCACCCAATGGCACCCGGGCGCCGGGGCCCACGCTGACGGCCGCGCAACGCAGGCTCTCGAGAGCGGCAAGGTGCTGTTCTTCCCGCGGCTCGGGTTCGCGCTCGAGCCGCAGGAGCGGGCGTTTCTCTCGCCGCAGTGGTCGGATGGACAGGCGAAGAACATCAGCTTCGATCCGGTGACCGCGTCGCTCAGGCATGCGGCGGCGCAGGGCCAAGACGGGACGCGGCTTGCAGCCATGCTTGCGCGTTTCGTGCGATGCGCGCGCGCCCTGGTCACGGGCCTCTGCCCCGGCTATGGCCCGCACTTGAGATCCGGTCTGACGAGCTTCCGCCCGGTCGAGGTCGAGGGCCGCGCCAGCTCGCCGCGCAAGGACGATACGCGGCTGCACGTGGACGCCTTCGCCTCGCGCCCCAGCCGCGGGGAGCGCATCCTGCGGGTGTTCGCCAACGTCAATCCCGACGGCAAGCCCCGCGTCTGGGAACTCGGCGAGCCGTTCGAGGCGGTCGCGGAGCGTTTCGGCCCGCGCGTTCCGCCGCAGTGGCCGGGAAGCGCGTGGCTGCTCGCGCGGCTCGGCATCACCCGCGGCGTGCGCGCGCCCTACGATCACGTCATGCTCAATCTCCACGACCTCGCGAAGCTGGACGAAGCCTATCAGCACGCGAGCCCAAAGGCCCGGGTCGCGTTCCCCGCGGGTTCGGCGTGGATGTGCTACACCGACCGGGTGATGCACGCCGCGCTCTCCGGCCAGCATGCGTTCGAGCAGACGTTCTATCTGCCGGTCGCGGCGATGCGCGACGAGCGCCTGGCGCCGCTGCGCATACTGGAACGGCAGTTCGACCGGGCGCTGGCGTAATGTGATGTACGTCCACACCAACAACGCTGTCCTCGGGCCCGCGCCGCCGCACCGGCCCGACCCGTCATAACATGTCGCAGCGTGTCGCGCTTACGGCGCTGCTTTGCGCCGCGTGGATCCTGCCAGGCCTCATCGGTCACGACCCGTGGAAGCCGGACGAGGCCCACACCTTCGGCGTGGTCTACGACCTGCTGCGGGGCGGCTCGTGGGTAGTGCCGACGCTTGCCGGCGAGCCGTTCCTCGACAAGCCGCCGCTGTTCTACCTCACCGCGGCCGCATTCGCGAAGCTGTTCTCTTTCGTCCTGCCTCTGCACGACGCCGCCCGGCTCGCGACCGGGGCCTGGATGGCGGCCACCTTCGCGTTCATTGCCGTCGCGGGACGCGAGCTCTACGGCGTGCGCTACGGCGCGATATCGGCACTGCTGCTGCTCGGCTGCTTCGGCTTCGTCATCCGCGGCCACCAGCTCATCACTGATGCCGCACAGCTCGCCGGTTTCGCCATGGCCTACTACGGGTTCGCGCTCGCGTTGCGGCGGCCCGCCATTGGCGGCTTCTGGATCGGCACCGGCGTCGGCATCGGATTCCTTGCCCACAGCCTGCTCGCGCCTGCGGTACTGGGCGCGGTCGCCCTGCTCTTGCCGGCGCTTAGCCGCGACTGGCGCAGCCGAGGCTATGGCGCGGCGCTCGCGGTGGCCGCCGCCGCGGCGGCACCATGGCTCACGATCTGGCCAATCCTGCTCGAACGGCAGGCGCCAACGCTGTTCGAGTGGTGGCTGTGGGACAAGAACCTCTGGTATTACTTCGGCCAGCAGCCCGGCGCGCGGGCCGGCCTGCTGTTTTATCTCGGCATCCTGCCGTGGTACGCGTTCCCGGTATGGCTGCTCGCGCTGTGGACGTTGTGGCGCGCGCGCGGGCCCGGCCTCGCGCGGCCGGCGGTCGTGCTGCCGGCAATCGGCTTCGTCGTTACATTCGGCGTCCTTTCCGCTTCATCCGAAGCGCGCGAGCTCCACGCGCTGCCGTTGCTGTTGCCGCTCTCGCTGCTCGCGGCGGGGGCGCCCGAATCCCTGCGCCGCGGCGCGGCCCACGCGTGGTACTGGTTCAGCGCCATGACCTTCACCTTCTTCGTGGTGGTCTTCTGGTTCTACTGGAGCGGGCTCGAGCTCGGCGTGCCGGCGCGCCTGCATGAGCACCTGCACCGGATACGGCCCGGCTACACACCGGGGTTCCGGTGGCTGCCCTTTGTCCTGGGCATCGCGTACTCGTTGTTCTGGCTCGCGGTGCTGGCTTCATTCCGCAAGAGCGTGATGCGACCGGTCGTCGTGTGGGGCGCGGGCGTGACGACCATGTGGGCGCTGCTCGCCATACTCTTCATCGGCTGGGCCGACAACGTGAAGAGCTACCGCTCGATGATCGCTTCGATCCAACTGGTG
>JBGQFF010000141.1:0-5667 GCA_041496745.1 Gammaproteobacteria bacterium | reverse complement strand
TTTCCGCGCACCAAGGCGCGCGTCAACGCGATGCACGCCGCGCAGATTCCGCGCGAAGGCGGCAGGCGCGGCAGGCTGCGCGACCTGCTCACCATCTTCGACGAAGGCGGCGCGCTGGTATCCTGCGCCGATGAGGAACTGAACGCGCTGATCCGGGAGTTCCGCTGGAAGGAATTGTTCTGGGTGCAGCGCAACCGGGTGCGGGCGGCCATGCGCTTCGTGGTGCTGGGCCACGCGGTGCTGGAACAGGCGCTCGAGCCCCGGCCCGGCATCACGTGCAAAGCCCTGTTCATCGATCCGGCACGCGACGCAGATGCACAGGTGGCCCAATGGCTCGGGCAGCTGTCCGCCGACGCCTCTCCGCGCCTGCTCGCGCCCCTGCCCGTCTTCGGCTATCCCGGCTGGCTCCCCGGCGGCGAGCAAGCCGCGTTCTACGACGACGAGCGCTGGTTCAGGACGCTGCGGCGCGGAATCGGCGCGCGCGAGGCGTAGAATGCGTCCCGGGAGATGGCCAGGCAGCCGCTGTGGCGACACAGAGGAAAGTCCGGGCTCCTCAGAGCGGGATGCGGGGTAACTCCCCGGCGCGCATAACCGCCGCGCAAGCGGCGCCAAGGCGACGAATAGGGCCACAGAGACGAGTCCTCCCGGCAACGGGAGGGGTGAAACGGGCAACCTCCATCCGGAGCAACACCAAATAGGCAAGCGCTTGAGGCCGGCTCGGCCAAGCTTGCGGGTAGGTGGCTAGAGCCCGGGGGCAACTCCGGGCCCAGAGGAATGGCTGCCGGGAGGGGTTCGCCCCTTCGCACAGAACCCGGCTTACAGGCCGTCTCCCTTTTTTGCCAACTTTTTGCGCCGCGACGGCAAATTCCTTTTGCGTTTGGCGATGGTGCAGCGGGATAATTGGCGCCATCATTTCGTGCCGGGGGAAGAACGGGCCGCCAAGGTCCGCACAGGCCGCAAGTGCAGAACCGCCTCAACCAGAACGACGTCACCAACCGCATCAACGTCGAGGATCCCGACCAGGTCCGCGACGCGGTCCTCAGCCTATTCGCTGCACGCTACCCCGGCGCCGACCTGGCGCCGCTGCGGCAGGCGTTCAATGACGTGAAAGCGCTGTTCGCGGGCCAGTTCCCCGGCTACCTGCCCTGCGACACCCTGTACCACGACCTGCGCCACACGCTCGACATGACGCTGGCGATGGTGCGGCTGCTCGATGGCCACGACCGCGCCCTCGCTCCCGCCGACCAGATCGGCGCGCGGCGCGCCATGCTCGGGGTGGTGGTCGCCCTGCTGCACGATTCGGGCTACCTCAAGCGCTCTTCCGAGGGCCACATCGAGAACGGCGCCGTGTTCACCAAGATCCATGTCAGCCGCAGCGGGGACTTCCTCGTGCGCTACCTGCCGCAGCTCGGTTTCGCCGAAGAAGCGGGGGCGGCGGCCAAGCTGGTGCACTTCACCGGCTACGAGATGGACATCGACGACATCATGCTGCACGACCCCAAGGACCGGCTGCTCGGCTGCCTGGTGGGCACCGCGGACCTGATCGGCCAGATGTCCGACCGCATGTACCTGGAGAAATGCCGCGAGTTCCTCTACCCGGAGTTCGTATGGGGCAGCATTGCGCGCGAGACGCTCGCCGACGGGCGCGAGATCGTGCGCTATGCCTCGCCCGAGGACCTGATGCTCAAGACGCCCGGCTTCTACGAGTACGTGGCGCGCCAGCGCATGGACAGGAAGCTGGGCGGCGCGGACCGCTACGCCGAGGCGCACTTCGACGGCCCCAGCCTTTACCAGACCGAGATCGACCACAACATGCGCTTCCTCAAGGAAGCGATCGAGCAGGCGGACCTCAAGCGCCTGCGCCGCTTCTGCTATTCCCTCTCCAGGACGGAAGCCCGGGTCGCGTAGCGCTGCCGCTGTGGCAAAACCTCCGCATGGCAGTTCCTGACCTGCCGCGGCACGGCGCCGGGCGCCCCGAGGTCGCTCCGGCGCTGTTCAGGCTGCTCGCCGAGGCCGCGCTGTCGCGCGCAGCGCTCGATGCCTGCGGCATGCCGGTGGTGATGGCGGATGCTGCCGTCGCGGCGCGGCCGATCAGCTATGTGAACCGTGCCTTCGAGGGATTCTTCGGCTACCGGGCGGCGGAGGCGCTGGGCAGGCCTGCTGCCGGCCTGCTGTTCGCCGACACCGGGGCCGCCGAGCGGCTGTTCCACGAGCCCGAGGCGCGCCTGCTGCTGCTCGCTCAGCGCAAAGACGGCTCGCAGGCGCACGTCGAAGTCGCAGTCGGCGCGGTGCGCAGCGTCGACGGCCGCGTTACGCACTGGGTGCTGGCGTTCGCCGATCGCACAGAGTTCGAAATGCTGCGCGCAGAACTGCAGTCGCTGCGGCCGCCGTCGCCGGCGCCTTGAGCGTCTATGCGGACGCGATCCTCGCAACCAGCCAGTGCGCCGTACGGAGCAGCCGGGCATCGAAGCTATGCCGGCCGACGAGTTGCACCCCGAGCGGCAGCCCGTTGGCGCCGGTAATTAGCGGCAGCGATATTGCGGGCAGGCCGCATAGCGTCCACAGGGTGCAAAACGACGGATCTCCGGTGGAGGCCAGGCCATGCGGTGCGGTTCCCGCCGCCGCAGGCGTGAGGATCGCGTCGTAGCGCTGGGTGAACAGCTCCTCGAAGCTCTCCTGCAGCGCCGGAATGCGCGCGCGCGCGCGCTGGTAGTCCACGGCGCGCACTTCGCGCCCGCGCTCGATCAGGGCCCGCAACTTGTCCGAGAGCCGGTCGCGGCCGCTGTTCCATTCGCGCTCGAGGTTCGCGGCCATCTCCGCATCCATGATGGTGCGGTGCCAGTCCCAGGCCTCCGCGGCGGAGGGAAACAGCTCGACCTCCTCGACGCACTCGCCGAGCGCCTCGACCAGCTCCGCGAACGCCTCGCGCGTCTCCGGCTCGGCGCGCTCCCACATGGGCGTCTTCACAAAAGCGAGTACCGGTGGAATCGGAGGCTCCTCGGCGGCGATGGCGCCGAACGGGATGCGCGCGCGCGGCCGCGTGTCCGGGTCGCCTTCGTCGTAGCCGGCGAGTTCCTCCGCAAGCAGCGCGATATCGTCAATCGTCCGCGCGAACAGGCCGACCTGATCGAGCGTGCGAGAGAGCGTGAGAATGCCGGTGCGGGGAATGAGCCCGTGCGTCGGCTTGAAGCCGTACACGCCGCAGAACGCGGCGGGCCGGATCACCGAGCCGTTGGTCTGGCTGCCTAGCGCGAGCGGCACCATGCCGGCGGCGACCGCGGCGGCCGATCCGCTCGAGGAGCCGCCCGGCGTGTGCGCCGGGTTGTGCGGATTGCGCGTCTTTCCGGGATGGAAATAGGCGCATTCGGTGGTCACCGTCTTGCCGAGGATCACCGCCCCGGCTGCGCGCAGCCGCGCCACGGCCGCGGCGTCCCGCCGCGGCGTGCGGCCCGCGTGCAGCACGGTGCCATTCTCGGTCGGCATGTCGGAGGTGTCGATGATGTCCTTGATGCCGACCGGCACCCCGCAGAGCGGCCCTGCAGCCTGCCCGGAGCGGCGCAACTCGTCCGCGGCGCGCGCCTGGGCCAGAGCGTGCTCCTCGCCGAGAAACGTCCAGGCTTGGACCTGTGGCTCGATCTCGCGGCAGCGCTCGAGGCAGGCACGCACGAGTTCTTCGGAGGTGAGCGCGCCCTCGCGGATCAGCCGCGCGGCGGCGGCGGCGGACAGCTCCGCCGCCTGTCGCTCATCTGCCATAGAGCAGGCTGGGCACCCACAGACCGATGCCGGGGAAAATGTACAGCAGGGTCAGTGCAATCACCTGGATCCCCATGAACGGCATCATGCCGGCGAAGATTTGATTGAGCGTCACGTGCGGCGGCGAAACGCCCTTCAGATAGAACGCCGCCATCGCCACCGGCGGCGACAGGAACGCGGTTTGCAGGTTCAACGCCACCAGCAGGCCGAAGAACAGCGGGTCGATGTGGAAGTGCGGCAGCAGCGGCAGGAAGATCGGCATGAAGATGATGATGATCTCCGTCCACTCGAGCGGCCAGCCGAGGATGAAAATGATGAATTGCGCCAGGATCATGAACTGCACCGGCGTCATGTCGAGCGACAGCACCCATTTTTCGATCAACTCCTGGCCGCCGAGCAGCGCGAACGCCGCCGAGAAAATGCCGGAGCCGACAAACAGCCAGCACACCATCGCGCTCGTCTTGGCGGTGAGAAAGGACGATTCCTTGACGATGCTCCCGAGCTCTTTCACTGTCTTCCAGATTACGGGGCCGAGACTCGGGCCGCTTGGCCGCGCCTCGCGCCAAAAACCGATGAAGCGATAGATCGCCGCCAGGACGAATCCGCCGAATCCGCCGACCGCCGCGGCCTCGGAGGGCGTCGCGAGCCCGAACACGATCGAGCCGAGCACTGCCACGATCAGCAGCGCCAGCGGAAAGAACGAGGTGAGCAGCAGCTTGAATACCTCGAGCCGCTCCCAGTTCCAGAGCCAGTAGATGACTGCGACGGCGCCGATGCCGACGCCTAACACGATCCACAACCACAGGGGCACGGGCAGCCGCTCGTGTTCCGCGGCCGCGGCAGCTGTTTCGGCGGGTTTCTCCTCGGCCGCCGGCGCCGCGCCCGGTGGCTCCTGCGCGCCCGCCCCGGTCTTCGCCTCGGCGGGTAATGCCTCCTTCGCCCCTTCAGCCGGGGGTTCCTTGACTCCAGATTCCTTCTCCTCAGCTTCGGGTGCGCCGATGATGCCCGTTGACGCCTCCCTTTCCGGCTGGGGCGCCGCGGCGAGGCCGCCCACCTCGATCAGCCCGGCGGTGCTGGCCTCGACTTCCGGCGCGGTCGCCACCCGGTAGGTGACGCCCAGTACTGCGGCAATGAACAATGCCGGCACCAGCGTGACGAGCAGTTGCCCGAGCGCGGTGCGTTGCGCGACGCCAGCGCCGCGGCCGCCGGTGAGCGCGCGCGACAGCCCCGTCAACGCGTTGCTGCCGCGCCGCGAAAGCGTCTGCGCAAAGGCCGGAAGCTCCACGCGTCGATCTTCTTCGCGCAGCGGAGGCATGAGATCGGGCCTGAGCTTCGCAAGCACGATGATGTAACCGATGTAGAGCCCCGCAAGCATGAGGCCGGGAAAGAAGGCGCCGGCGTAGAGCTGGACGACCGACACACCCGCAACGGCGCCATAGACGATCAGCAGCACCGAGGGTGGGATCAGGATGCCAAGGCAGCCACCCGCCGTGACACAGCCCGCCGAGACCTTGACGTTGTATCCGGCCTTGAGCATCGCCGGAAACGCGAGCAAACCCATCAGCGTCACTACCGCGCCGACGATCCCGGTCGCAGTGGCGAAAATCGCGCAGGTGATGATGGTCGCCACCGCGAGCGCCCCCGGAACCCGCGCCATGGCGAGATGCAGGCTCCTGAACAGCCGATCGATCAGCTGCGCCCGCTCGACCAGATAGCCCATGAACAGGAACAGCGGAATCGCGATCAGCACGTCGTTCGACATCACGCCGTAGGTGCGCTGCACGAAAAGATCAAGCACCTTCCGGTCCGCCGTCGCCGGGTCGACGCTGCGGTAGGAAAGCCAGGCGAAGAAAACGCCCATCCCCATCAGCGTAAAGGCCGTGGGAAAGCCGAGCATGATGCCCACGCAGATCA
>JBGQFF010000140.1:0-5706 GCA_041496745.1 Gammaproteobacteria bacterium | reverse complement strand
TGATCGCCCCGACGGTCGAGCTCGTCGCGCGGGCGGACCTGCATCCGGCGCTTTCCGATCTCCTGATCGAGGCCGCACGGGAGGTGCACGGACGCGGCGGGCTGCTGCAGCGCCCTGGCGAATTTCCCGCGCCGCTCGAACACGAATATCGCATCAGCGATGATGCGGCCCGCTACTACCAGTCGGGCAAGGGCTTTCTTTATCGCCACCTGCCATTCTGGCTGGCGAGCCTCGCCGATCGCACGGCGCTGGTGCTCGTACCCCTCATCGTGTTGCTGATCCCCGGTCTGCGGCTCGCGCCATGGTTGTACGGCTGGCGCATTCGGGCGCGCCTCTACCGCCGATACGGCGAGCTGATGGCCGTCGAGCGGGCAATGCTCTCGCAGGCGGCGCCGGAGCAGCGGGAGGCGTTGCTCAAGCGCGTCGAAGAAATCGAGAAGGCCGTCATCAACATCAAGATACCGGGCTCGTTCGCTGACGAGCTATACGTGCTGCGCGCGCATATCCAATTCGTTCGGGACCGGCTCGCGGGAAGGATAGCGACATAGAAACGGAAGCCGCATGACACATATCGGCACTCCTACAGACCCCGCCTCGGCGGGGTCTGTTCTCTTTAGAACACGAACGCGTTGGTCAGGTCGCCCGCTTTTTCGCGCACGCCCGGCAGCGGCTCGAGCGCGAAGCGCCGCGTGATGAATTTCAGGATCGACGTCGTATCGTAAGGCGTCCTGTCGACGAAACCGCGCCTGGCGAACGGCGAAATCACCAGAGCGGGCACGCGCGTACCCGGTCCCCAGCGGTCGCCCCAGCCCGCGCCGGTGGGCGGCGGCACGTGGTCCCAGTAACCGCCGTTCTCGTCGTAGGTGACGATCACCGCCATCGTTGACCACTGTGGGCTTTTTTTCAGCCGCTCCAGCACCGCAGCGATATGCTCGTCGCCGCTCGCGAGGTCGGTATAGCTCGGATGCTGGTTGACCTTCCCCGTCGGCTTGTAGAACGCCACCTGCGGCAGCGTACCCGCGTCGATTGCGCCGAGAAAATCCGACACGTCCTTCAGGTGCCGCGCGCGGTCCGGCGTTCCCGGTGCAAAGCGCGCGTAATAGTTGAACGGCTGATGGTGCGGCTGGAAGATGAGGCTGCCGGCGTCGCGGTTATAGATCACCGCGCGTCTGGCTTTCGGATCGCGCCTGCCGTCGGCCTCCGCTTCCTTCCATCCCCCCGCGTACCACACCCAGCTCACGCCTTTCGCCGAGAGCGTGTCGCCGATGGTCTTCGCCGATTGCGGCGGTACCGGCAAACGCGACTCGTCCGCGAGCGCGAGATTGCCGCCCGCGGCGGGCGGAATGCCGCTCGGCTGGTACTGCGGCTGCGAAGTATTCACGATCCATCCATCCGGCGTCACGCGCCCATCGAATACCTCCACCGGCCCGTTCAGCACCGAAGCGGGCGAGCCTGGCTTCTTCTTCATCCTTCCCTGCTCGTCCAGCTGCGGGCGCACCGACGCGGGCGCCGTCGCGTGCGTCGGCGTGCAGGCGCAGATCAGCCAGTGATGGTTGAGGAACGAACCGCCGAATGCGCCCATGAAGAAATGGTCGGCAAGCGTATAGTCCCTCGCCCACTGCCAGAGTTTGAATCCGGAGTAGTCCCAGTAGCCCATCACCCATGCGCCGGCGGTGGACATGGCGGCGAACATGTTGTTCTTGCCGCCGTTGATCTGCTCGCGGTTGTGGTAGTACTGGTGTACGGGGCTGGGCAGCACCGCGCTGGCGCTGCCGTTGATCGGCATGGCATTTATCTGGAACGGCCCGTTCGGCAGCGCCTGCGGGTACTTCGGGCTGGGCTTGCCGTGCTCGAATACCGGAGGCAGGTGCGGCAGCGGCTTGCCGTCGTGATCGAGCTGGGTTTTCTGTTCGGCAGTCGCTTGGGCAATACCCTCCGCCTCCGGAAACAACCCGTACAGGTGGTCGAAGCTGCGGTTCTCCGCGTAGATCACCACGATGTGCTTGACGCGATCGAGCCCGCCCGCGTCGCTCGCGCGGTGGCCGGCGCAGCCTCCCAGCGCCAAAGCAAAGGCCAGCGCGACAAACGCCGGTGCGAAACGACCGTTTCCAATCATTTGCCCCCCCGTTGTCCCGCGACGCACGATACTAGATGCGGATAGGAAAATCTATCGCGCCCGCTGACGCGTGGTGAGCGTGGCGAAGAAGGAGTCCATCCAGCGCTAATCGCGCGGCTGGCGCTTCTTTTCCCTGTGCGACTGGATTTCCTTCACGTAGGCGATGGCCGGGGCGTGGCCGCGGCGCGAGGCGCGTAGCATCCACCCGTAGGCCTCTTGCGGATCCTTCTTCACCCCGCGCCCCTCGGCATAGGCAAGTCCCAGCGAGAACTCCGCGTCGGCAAAGCCCTGTACGGCGGCGCGCCGCAGCCAGCGCACCGCCAGCTTGTCGTCGCGTTGCACGCCGTATTGGCCGGTGCTGTAGATCGCCGACAGCAGGAACTCGGCCTCCGGCAGGCCCTGTGCGGCGGACTTGCGTAGCCATTCCAGCGCCTTCTCGTCGCTTTTCTCGACGCCGCTGCCGGTACCGTGCAGCAGCGCCAGGCGGTAGCGCGCTTCCCGGTCACCGCCCTCGGCGGCCTGCTGGATCAGCTTTGCCGCCGTGTCGACGTTGCGCTCGTACCCGCGTCCCTCGAGGTACAGCATGCCCACGCGGTACCTGCCGTAGGGATTCCCCTGCGCCGCAGCCTTCTCCACCCACTCCTTGCCTTCGTCGAGGTTGGCGGCACCGCCGACGCCATCGAGGATCAGCGCGCCGAGCTTGGCCTGCGAGCGCGCCAGGCCCTGCTCGGCGGCCGCGCGATACCAGCGCCGCGCCTCGGCCGGGTCCTTCAGCGTGCCGTCGGTGCTTTCATAGATGACCGCAGCATTGTGCTGGGAGTCGACGTGGCCCTTGCGCGCGGCGCGCAGGAACCACTCCAGCGCCTGCGAATCGCTTTGCTCCGCGCCCTTGCCCGAGACGTGCATCATGCCCATCAGGTGTTCGGCGTAGGCATCGCCGGCAGTTGCCTGGCGCTCGATCTCCTGCTTTGCCTCGGCGGAGCCGCTGGCCGCCTTGCGCGCCAGATCGTCGAGCGGCGCGGCGCCTGCGGCGAAGGCGGCAGCGGCGGCAAGCAGCAGCAGTGTACGCATCAGAAGCGCCGGATGAGGGTCATGGTCTGGCCCTCATTCTTCATTTCCACGCGGCTGAGGAAGCTCATGCCGAGCAGCGCGATGTCCAGGCCCTGTTCGATGACCAGCCCCTCCACCGCCTGCAACTCGATGCCGCCGACTTTCACCGTGTCGAAGGTGAGGCGGTACACCGGCACCGCGCCGCCCGCGGTCCTGGTAGTGCCGGGACGGCCCTTGCGGTAGTCGATGCCCAGGCGCACCGCGTCGCTCGCCGGCAGCGCGACCACCGTGGCGCCGGTATCCACGACGAAGCGCACCGGCTTGCCGTTGATGGCCCCCTCGGCGATGAAGTGGCCGCGCCCGTCTGCGGGGAGCACCGTGCTCTGGCGATCGCCGCCGCCGGCTTGGTAGTGCTGGCCGCGCAGCAGCGTGCGGCGCTCGCCCTCGACCTCGACCACCGCGCGCTCGCGCTCGACCGAGAGCACGGTCACCGCGCCCAGTTTCTGTCCCACTTTCACGGTGCGCGGCGCGCCGCCGTCGATCACCAGGATCGCCGCCTTGTCGCCGATCGCGCCGACGAAACTGACGTCGGCCGCGGCGGCCGGCAGGGCCGCCAGGCACAGCAGCAGCGCACTACAATTGCGGGCCATGAAACCGGTTGCCATCTTCAGGTTTACTCCCAGCGAAGGTCCGGGCTATTTTGCCACCACCCTCGAGCGCAAGGGAATTCCGTGGAAACTGGTCGCGCTCGACGAGGGCCGCGCGGTGCCGAAAGACGCGCGGCGTTTCTCCGGGCTCGCCTTCATGGGCGGGCCGATGAGCGTGAACGACGACCTGCCGTGGGTTATTCCGGCGCTCGAGCTGGCGCGCGACGCGGTGCGCAAGGACGTGCCGGTGATCGGCCATTGTCTCGGCGGCCAGCTGATGGCGAAGGCCTTCGGCGGCGCGGTGCGCGCTACCCCGGTGAAGGAGATCGGCTGGGGCGAGGTGCGGGTCGCGGAGAACGGCGTGGCGCGCGAATGGCTCGGGCCCCTGCAGTCCTTCGAGTCCTTCCACTGGCACGGCGAGACCTTCTCCATTCCTCCCGGCGGCACCCGCGTGCTGGAGAACGCGCATTGCGCCAACCAGGCCTTCGCGATCGGCAAGCACTTCGGCATGCAATGTCATGTGGAAATGAGCGGGGAACTGGTGCGTGACTGGCTGCGCGGCGGCGCGCGGGAGATCGAGCGGTCCAAGGACTCGCCCGGCGTGCAAGAGCCGGCTGAGATCGAGCGCGACCTGGAGCGGCGCGTGAGCGCCCTGCACGCGGTCGCGGACCGCATTTACGACCGGTGGATCGAGGGATTGGCCCGGTCGTAGGGTGGGCCTTTGGCCCACCGTACGATCAGTCGCGGAAGTTGATGAATTGCAGCGGGAGGTCCGTCACGGAGGTCCGCACCAGCTGGATCGCCGCCTGCAGGTCGTCCTTCTTGGCGCCCGAGATGCGCACCAGGTCGCCCTGGATGGAACCCTGCACCTTCAGCTTCGAGTCCTTGATCAGCTTCTGGATCTGCTTGGCTTTTTCCTGCGCGATGCCGGTCTTCACCGTCACCAGGCGCTTGGCCTTGTCACCCGAAATCTTCTCCACGGCGCCCAGCTCCAGGCAGCGCACGTCGATGTTGCGCTTGGCCATCCTCTGGCGCAGCACGTCGGTCACCTGGCCGAGCTTGAACTCGTCGTCGGCGTAGACGGTGAGCGCGAGCTCGTCCTGCTCGATGCGCGCGTCGGAGCCCTTGAAGTCGTAGCGGTTCTGCACTTCCTTGTTGGCCTGCTCGAGCGCGTTCTTCACTTCCTGCTGGTTGACCTGCGAGACGATGTCGAAGGAGGGCATGGGGGTCCTATCGCGAGTTCAGGCGCAGCAGCTCGTCCACCCAGCGCAAGGTCACCGCGCGCAGCCAATCGGGGTCCGCATCCTCGTAGTAGCCGGTGAAGGCGGAGACGCTCAGCGCCTTGCCGCGCAACAGCAAGAGCGTGGTGGTGGAGAGCAGGTACACGGGCTTGGCGTTCGGCTTTGTCGGGAGGCGGGTCCCTTGCAGCACCGACACGGCATCCGGCGAGCGGCGCAGCTCCCACAGCAGGCCCGCCTGCCCCTGCGGCAGCGCATCGAGGTGCGTGCGCAGGTCAGCGGGCTCCGCGGGATTGCCGAGGCCGCGCAGGGATTCCGCGACGAAAGCCCTGAACTGCTCCGGGTTGACGCGATCGCGCTCCATGGCGCGGGGTATCGCCACCAGCAGATAGCGGCGCAGCTCCGGTGTGTCGCCGAGGGTAAAGCGACGCAGGTCCGCGTCGGTGAGCGCGAACAGCAGGATGCGGTTGGAGGCCGAGGTCAGGGCCTCGGCCAGCTCCTGCAGGCGTGGCGAAGCGAGGTCGAGCGTGTCGGCGAATCCCGGCGGCGTATCGAGCGCGATCCGCTCGGTGCCCAGGCGCACGGCGAACGGCGCCGCCCCCGCATGCGCGCACAGCGCGACGAGCAGCGCGGCCAGCCAGCCCTTCACGGCGAG
>JBGQFF010000139.1:0-5777 GCA_041496745.1 Gammaproteobacteria bacterium | reverse complement strand
GAGGAGCGAGGGGTTGGTCGTGGCGTCCCGGGGCTGCCAGCGGGCCACGGCGTCGATGTCGCCGGTATCGGCGACCACCACGGAGTGTTTGCGCAGGGACTCGAGCTGATTGACCATGGGGATCAGCTTACCCGGTCGTGGGGTGGGCCATGGGCCCACCCTACGGGTTTCGCCTCAAGTGCCCTTTGCAGGTTTTTGAATACAAAGCCTTTCCCACGCCTTGCTCCCGGAGTAGACTCCTCGCCACGCCAGCCGTCACAAAAGGAGACAAGTAGTTGCAGCTCACCGACATCCGCAATCCAGACTACTTCCACAAAGTCGTTGATTGCCAGTGGGCGTGTCCCGCCCACACTCCGGTTCCCGAATACATCCGCTTGATCGCGGCAGGGCGTTACTCGGATGCCTACATGGTCAACTGGACGTCGAACGTGTTCCCGGGAATTCTCGGCCGCACCTGCGACCGCCCCTGCGAGCCCGCGTGCCGCCGGGGCCGCGTAGAGGAGGAGAACCAGCCGAAACCCGAACCCGTCGCCATCTGCCGCCTGAAGCGCGTCGCCGCGGACCTGAAGGGCGACGACGTGAAGGCGCGCATGCCCAAGCCCGCGGCGAAGAAGAACGGCAGGAAGATCGCCTGCGTAGGCGCCGGCCCGGCTTCGCTCACCGTGGCGCGCGACTTGGCGCCCCTCGGCTACCAGGTCACGGTGTTCGACCAGGACCCGCGCGCGGGCGGCATGATCTGGTCGCAGATCCCGCGCTTCCGCCTGCCGGAGGAAGTCATCGACGAGGAGGTGAACTACATCCTCGACCTGGGCGTGGAGTTCAAGGGCGGGACGAGAATCGACTCGATGAAAGAGCTGCTCGCCGGGGGCTTTGATGCGATTTTCGTAGGCTCGGGCGCGCCGCGCGGGCGCGACCTCGACCTCCCGGGGCGCAAAGACGCGGCGAAGAACATCCACATCGGCATCGACTGGCTTTCGTCGGTGTCGTTCGGCCACACCACCAGGATCGGCAAGCGCGTCATCGTGCTGGGCGGCGGCAACACCGCCATGGACTGCTGCCGCACTTCCAGGCGCATCGGCGGCGACGACGTGAAAGTCATCGTGCGCTCGGGCTTCGAGGAGATGAAGGCCTCGCCCTGGGAAAAGGAAGACGCGCAGCACGAGGGCATTCCGATCCTCAATTACCTCGTGCCGAAGGCCTTCCTGCACAGCGGCGGCAAGCTCACCGGCATGAGCTTCGAGAAGGTGCAGGCGGTAGTCGACGAGAAGGGCCGCCGCAACCTGGTGCCCACCGGCGAGCCGGAGCACAGGTTCGAGTGCGACGACGTGCTGGTCGCCGTGGGGCAGGAGAACGCGTTCCCCTGGATCGAGCGCGATTCGGGCATCGAATTCGACAAGCGGGGCCTGCCGGTGCTGGACAAGGTGAGCTTGCAATCGAGCATGAAGCACGTGTTCTTCGGCGGGGATTCCGCCTTCGGCCCGAAGAACATCATCTGGGCCGTCGCCCACGGGCATGACGCCGCCATCTCCATCGACCAGCTGCTCAACGGCGAGGACGTCGCCAAGCGCCCGCCGCCGATGGTCAACCTGATCTCGCAGAAGATGGGCATCCACGAGTGGAGCTACGACAGCGAGGTCCACCCGGACCAGCGCTACAAGGTGCCCTGGCGCGACATCAAGGTGATCCTCAAGAACGTGAAGGCCGAGGTCGAGCTGGGCTTCGACGCGGCCACCGCCTGGAAAGAGGCGCAGCGCTGCCTGAACTGCGACGTGCAGACGGTGTTCACTTCGCGGCTGTGCATCGAGTGCGACGCCTGCGTGGACATCTGCCCGATGGACTGCATCAGTTTTGTGCCGAACGGCGAGGAGCCGGATCTTCGAATGCGCCTGAACGCGCCGGCGAAGAACCTGACGCAGGACCTGTATGTCCAGGAAGGATTGAAGACCGGCCGCGCCATGGTGAAGGACGAGGACGTGTGCCTGCACTGCGGGCTGTGCGCCGAGCGCTGCCCGACCGGGGCCTGGGACATGCAGAAATTCCTGCTGCAGATGACCGACGCGGGGCCCGGCTGCCGCGAGCGCCACCAGAGGGCCGCATAACGTGGGCCCATTGCCCACCGTACGGTGGGCCCCTGGCCCACCATCGGCGGGCTGAAGCCCCACCCTACGTGACACTATGAAGAGAATCGAAGCGGTCAACGATTTCGTCGTCAAGTTCGCCAACGTGAACGGCTCGGGCTCGGCTTCGGCCAACGAGCTGTTCGCCAAGTCGTTCCTGCGCATGGGCATCCCGGTCAGCCCGCGCAACATCTTCCCCTCCAACATCCAGGGGCTGCCCACCTGGTACGAAGTGCGCGTCACGGAGAAGGGCTGGCTCGGGCGCCGCGGCGGCGTGGACCTGATGGTGGCGATGAACCCGCAGACCTGGAGCCAGGACCTGAAGGAGATCGAGCCGGGCGGGTACCTGTTCTACGACAACACCAAGCCCTTGCCGTCCTCGAAGTTCCGCGACGACGTGAATGTCATCGGCATGCCGCTCACCGAGATCTGCAACCAGACCTTTACCGATTCGCGCGAACGGCAGCTGTTCAAGAACATCGTCTACGTAGGGGCCCTCTCGGCGCTGATGGACATCGAGCCCGGCGTGATCGCCGAGCTGATCGGCGAGCAATACAAGGGGAAGGAAAAGCTCCTCAAGCCCAACTTGAACGCCTTCCAGATGGGCCACAACTACGCCGCCGAGAAGTTGGCGGGCATGCTGGGGCTCAAGGCGAAGCGCACCTACGCGGTGGGCGACCGCATTTTCATCGAAGGCAATGCGGCGGCGGCGCTGGGCTGCGTGTACGGCGGCGCAACAGTGTGCGCCTGGTACCCGATCACGCCCTCCTCGTCGCTCGCGGAAGCGTTCCAGAAATACTGCTCCAAGCTGCGGGTCGACAAGGACACCGGCAAGAACAAGTTCGCGATCATCCAGGCCGAGGACGAGCTCGCCTCGATCGGCATCGTCATCGGCGCCGGCTGGAACGGCGCGCGCGCCTTCACCGCGACCTCGGGCCCGGGCATCTCGCTGATGTCCGAGTTCATCGGCCTCGCCTACTTCGCCGAGATCCCGGCGGTGGTGATCGACGTGCAGCGCGGCGGCCCCTCGACCGGCATGCCGACGCGCACCCAGCAGTCCGACGTGATGAAGTGCGCCTACCTCTCGCACGGCGACACCAAGCACGTGCTGCTGTTCCCCGAGGACCCGGCCGAGTGCTTCGAGTTCGCGGCGCTCTCGCTCGACCTCGCCGAGCGGCTGCAGACGCCGGTGTTCCTGATGAGCGACCTGGACATCGGCATGAACCAGCGCCTGTGCAAGCCGCTCGCCTGGGACGACGCGCGCGCCTACGACCGCGGCAAGGTAATGAGCGCGGAGATGCTCGACGCCGGCAAGGAGTTCGGCCGCTACCTCGACGTGGATGGCGACGGCATCCCGTTCCGCACCTACCCGGGCGCGCACGCCACCAAGGGCGCGTACTTCACCCGCGGCACGAGCAAGAATGCCTACGCGGTGTACTCGGAGGCGGGCCCGGACTACGCCTACAACATGCAGCGCCTGCTGAAGAAGCACGACTTCGCCAAGACGCTGGTGCCGATGCCCGTCCTGACCCCGTCGAGGGAGCCGGCGCGCTTCGGCTGCATCTACTACGGCTCGACCAGCCCCTCGATGCACGAGGCGCTCGAGGCGCTCGCCGCAAAGGGCATCTTCATCAACGCGCTGCGCGTGCGCGCCTTCCCGTTCCGGGGCGAGATCTACGACTTCGTGCAGTCGCATTCCAAGGTGTTCGTGGTGGAGCAGAACCGCGACGCGCAGCTGAAGATCCTGCTGGTCAACGAGGCCGGCATCAACCCGGCCAGCCTCATCTCGGTGCTGCACTACGACGGCACGCCGATCACCGCGCGCTTCATCACCGGGGAAATCTCCGAGATCGTGTCCGCCCTCAACGTGCGGCCGATCAAGAAGGACCGGGCGGCGTAGCGCTCGCTACGGCTTTTTCGCCGCCTCGAGCAGCACCTTCATCAGGTCGATCGGCATCGGGAAGACGATGGTCGAGGCCTTGTCGCCGGCGATGGCGGTCAGCGTCTGCAGGTAGCGCAGCTGCATGGCCTCGGGGCGCCCCGAGAGCGTTTGCGCCGCCTGCAGCAGCTTCTCGGCGGCCTGCTGCTCGCCTTCGGCGTGGATCACCTTGGCGCGGCGCTCGCGTTCCGCCTCGGCCTGGCGGGCGATGGCGCGCACCATGGTCTCGTTCAGGTCCACGTCCTTGATCTCCACCGTCGACACCTTGATGCCCCAGGCGTCGGTCTGCGAGTCGAGGATCTTCTGGATGTCGAGGTTGAGCTTTTCGCGGTCGGCGAGCAGCTGGTCGAGCTCGTGCTTGCCGAGCACGGCGCGCAGCGTGGTCTGGGCGAGCAGGTTGGTGGCGTCGAGGAAGTGCGCCACCTGGATCACCGCCTTCTGCGGGTCGACGATGCGGAAGTAGATCACGGCGTTCACCTTCACCGAGACGTTGTCGCGCGTGATGACGTCCTGCGGCGGCACGTCGAGCACCACGGTGCGCAGGTCCATGCGCACCATCTGCTGGATCACCGGGATCAGCAGGATGAGGCCCGGGCCCTTGACCGCCCAGAAGCGCCCGAGCTGGAACACCACGCCGCGCTCGTATTCGCGCAGGATGCGCAGCGACATCGCGAGGAGGATGGCGGCGAGGATTGCAACGCCGAGGAAGAAGTAGGTCATGGTCACGCTCCGTTCATGTGGTTGTGGTCGGCCGCACCTCGAGCACCAGCCCGTGCATGGCGGCGACGCTGACGCGCTGGCCCGCCTTCATGGGGGAGGCGCTCTTCACGCGCCAGGTCTCGCTTTGCACGCGCGCCCAGCCCTCGCCGTCGAAGTCTTCCAGCACTTCGCCGATGCTGCCGATCATCGTCTCGCGCCCGCTCACCACGGGGCGCTTGCGCGCCTTGAGCGCCATGGCCGCGACCCCGATGAAAAATACGGCGCTCGCCGCGGCGATGCCGAGCACCAGGGGCAGCGGCACGCCGAACCCGGGAATCTCGGTGTCGATGAGCATCACCGAGCCGACCACGAACGCGATCGCCCCGCCGATGCCAAGCGAGCCGAAGGCCGGCAGGAAGACCTCCGCCGTCATGAAGCCGATGCCGACCAGGATCAGCGCCAGCCCGGCATAGTTCACCGGCAGGAGGTGCAGGGCGTACAGGGCGATCAGCAGCGCGACGGCGCCTGCCACGCCCGGCAGCACCAGGCCCGGGTTGGTGAACTCGAAGAACAGCGCGTAGATGCCGAGCAGCAGCAGCCCGTAGGCGATGGTCGGATCGGTGATCACGGCGAGAAAGCGGTTGCGCCAGTCGGGCTCGAACGCGGTCGGCACCACGCCTGCGGTGGCGAGGGTCAGCTTGCGGCCCTGCGCTTCCAGCGTGCGCCCGTCCAGCCGCTCGAGCAGCTGCGGCACGTCGTCGGCGACGAGGTCGATGACCTTGAGCTTCAGCGCCTCCGCTGCCGACAGGCTGGCCGCCTCGCGCACCGCGCGCTCGGCCCAGTTGGCGTTGCGCCCGCGCAATTGCGCGAGGCTGCGGATGTAGGCGGAGGCGTCGTGCACCGCCTTGCGCGTCATGGCGCCGGCGCCTTCATCTTTCTTGCCGTCCTTGGTTTTTTCCGCGACGCCGCCGATGGCGACCGGCGTGGCCGCGCCGAGATTGGTTCCCGGCGCCATGGCCGCG
>JBGQFF010000138.1:0-5853 GCA_041496745.1 Gammaproteobacteria bacterium | reverse complement strand
GTGCGCGACCAGGTGCAGGCGCTCTACGACAGGATCAACACCGCGACGGTCCACCAGCTGCACAAGAAGAAGGCCGCCGCGTGAAGCCAGCTGGCATCGCCGGCGGCGGCGGGCCTCGATCGCCGGGATCCTCTCGCCATCCTTGGTGGTGTGGTCCGTATCGCTAGGAGTAGCAGCGGTGCTCGAGCAAGATCCACAATCGCCAGGAGTAATGAGCCTCTGTCTCACCGTCGAAGAACTCCGCACGCTGACCGGCGACCTAAAGCTGCCGCGCTGCCAGGTGAAGCGGCTGCACGAGCGGGGATTTGTTCGTGCCCGCCTCGAGCGCGGGAGGGTGGTGTTGGAGCGCGCACATTACGAGGCGGTCTGCCGCGGGGAGTTTGCCCACGCGCCGGAGAAGCGCGATACTCCTCGCCCGCAATTGAGGACCATTAAGTGAGGCCGTGACGACGACTCGCGTCTACCCGAAAGGCGGGAGCTGGTACTACGTCGAGGATCTGGCGGAGCGCAACCCGCGTACCGGCCGCCCGCGCCAGAAGTGGCACAAGCTCTGCAGGATCGACGCCGGCGAGGCCGCGCTGCACCAGGCGCTGGCTGAACTGCACGGCAAGCCGCCGGAGCGCGGCGACATGCGGATGCTGATCGCGGAGTTCCGCAAGGTGCACTTCTCAACCCTCTCCCTCGGCGTACGCAAGGAATACGAGCGGATGTTCGACGTGATCGGTACGGCGTTCGCCGACTTTCACGCGGCCGAGGTTGAGCCGGGCGACGTGCTCGACTTCCTGAACAACAACTTTTCCGAGAAGCGCACCGCCCGCCGCGCCTACAAAGCGCGGCTCTCGACGTTCTTCGGCTGGTGCGTCCTGAACAAGGCGCGGACCGGCGTCGTGGTAAATCCTTGCCGGGAGATCAAGCTGCGCCAGCCGCCGAAGCGCAAAGGGAAGATGAACGCGGCCGTGTACTGGGCGATGCACGACGCGCTGCCGGAGTCTGGCCGGCTGTTTCTCGAACTCACCTACCTCACCCGCCAGCGCCCGACCGAGACGCGCCTGCTGCGCGAGTCGGCGGTGCTGGTGGACCGCATCCGCTTCGTGCCGTCCAAGACAGAGGCGTCGAGTGGGGAGCAGATTGAGACTGTGCGTTCGCCCCGAATTGACAAGATCCTCGCCCGCCTGCGGGCGCTGCGCGCCGAGCGCACGAAGACCCGCAAGGTGGTCCCGCTGAACGAGGACCCCTACCTGCTGGTGTCGGAGGATGGCGAGCCGTTCACGAAGTCCGGCCTGAATTCGGTGTGGCGGCGCGCCCGCGCGGCGGCTGGCGTCGGCAAAGTCACGACACGCGACATCCGCCCGTATGCGCTCTCGCAGATGGAGCAGGCCGGAGAGACGGTGGAGAAGATCCGCGAGGCCGCCGCGCACACGACAACGGCGCAGACCGATGGTTATCTCAACCAGCACCGCGAGCGCTTCAGCAGGATCGTGCTGCGCCCGCCGCGGCGGCCGAAGTGAGGCTTTTCAAGATCGATATGGAGCGCGGCGAGCACGGCCGCGAAGTGCTGGTGCATGCTGAGGACGAAGCGGCGGCGCTCGCGCGCGCGACCGGCAGGTACACCGGCTGGTCGGTGATCCGCTCGAACGAGATCCTGGGCGAGGCGCACTTCACGCTGGCGCTGCTCGACCCGGAATGACGCGCCAGCAAAGGAGGTCGCGATGAAAGTGAAGGAACTGATCGTGCTGCTGCAGCGGAAGAACCAGAACGCCACCGTGGTGATCATGTCCGGAGGCGATGATCTCTACAGCGATGTGGCTGCGGAGCTGATGGACCTTCCGGCGAACGGGGAAGTGGTGATCTGCCCGAAAACTTAGAAGCTGCTTAGAAATTTCACAATGCGGAAAACCGCCGCTCGGCGGTGCGCTGTGAAATCAGTGGGATATGGTCGGGGCGGCGAGATTCGAACTCGCGACCACCTGCACCCCATGCAGGTACGCTACCAGGCTGCGCTACGCCCCGAGGGTAGGGATCTTATCAGGCGCGGAGCGTGTCCAGCAAAGCGCGCAGTTCGCGTTTGATCACGGAGAGCTCGGCGCCCGCCCCGGCCGAGGCGCGCTCGGCGCGGTCCTCGGCGCCCAAGTGGTTATCGAGACGGTTGCGCGCCCCGCTGATGGTGAAGCCTTCCTCGTACAGCAGCTCGCGGATGCGCCGGATCAGCAGTACCTCGTGGTGCTGGTAATAGCGCCGGTTGCCGCGGCGCTTGACCGGCTTCAACTGCGTGAATTCCTGCTCCCAGTAGCGCAACACGTGCGGCTTGACGCCGCACAGCTCGCTCACTTCACCGATGGTGAAGTAGCGCTTCGCCGGGATCGGCGGCAGGTCAGCTTTCTTGCTGGGGCTGCGGCTTTCCATGGAGCGCCTTCTCCACCATCGCCTTTAGCTTCTGGCTGGCGTGAAAGGTGACCACGCGGCGGGCGCTGATCGGGATCTCTTCGCCAGTCTTCGGGTTGCGGCCGGGGCGCTGCGGCTTGTCGCGCAACTGGAAGTTGCCGAAGCCGGAGAGTTTGACGCTCTCGCCCCGCTCGAGGGCCCCGCGGATCTCCTCGAAGAACGCCTCCACCATGTCCTTGGCCTCGCGCTTGTTCAGACCGACCTTCTCGAATAGCAGGTCGGCCAGTTCGGCCTTGGTCAAAGTCATCACAACTCCCTGATTTCTTTATTTATGTGCGGAGTGTCGCACCGAAACGACGGCCCCACAGCGCAACCAGCGCTTCGCGCGCCGCGTCGGCCTCCGCATCCGTGAGGGTTCGTTCAGTATCTTGCATAACTACCCGGAACGCAAGGCTTTTTCTACCAATAGGCAGGTTCGGACCCTGATAGAGATCGAACAGGCGCACGTCTCGCACGATGGCCGGTTTATCCTCGGCGATGGCATCCAATAGTTCCTGTACGGCGATGTTGGCGTTTACTAGCAGCGCGATGTCGCGGGTCGCCAGGGGAAACCTGGACGGGACGGAGATCTGCGGCAGGGGAATCTCCTGCAAGACAGCGGCGTCGACCTCGAAGCACACAAGTCCTTGAGATAGCTCGTATTTTTGTTGCCACTTGGGGTGCAGCTCGCCGATCCAGCCTGCTTTCCGGCCCTCCACGCGAATTCGTGCCGACCGCCCTGGATGAAACGCCGGGTGCGGAGCAGCCTCGAAGCGCGCCGCGCGTGGGGCGACGAGCGCTTCGACATCCGCCTTGAGGTCGAAAAGGTCCGCCGGCCGGGTGGCGACGCCCCATTGCTCCTCGAAGGCCGGCCCGCAGGCGACAGCCGCGATGCGCATGGGCTGGCGAAGCCCCGCCACCTCGAGCGGACCATCCTTGACCGCCGCGTCGCGCAGGAACACGCGGCCGACCTCGAACGCGCGGATGCGCGAGAGCTTGCGGGCGGCGTTGTAGCGCACATTGGCCAGCAGCCCGCCAAGCAGCGTGGTGCGCATCACCGACAGCTGGCTCGCGATCGGATTGAGCAGCCGGATCGGATTCGCTTCGCCCGCGAGGTCCGCCTCCCACTGCGGTTCGACGAAGCTGAAGGTGATCACTTCCTGGTAGTCGCAGGCAGCCAGGCGCTCGCGCAAGGCATGCAACGAGCGACGCGCCTCCGCCGGCGCGGCCATTACCGCCGGCGCGCGCGGCGGCAGCGCGGGGATGCGCTCAAAGCCGTGCACGCGCGCCACCTCTTCGATCAGGTCCTCCTCGATCTCGAGGTCGAAGCGGTGGGACGGCGGCGCGACCGTAAAGCTCCCGGCCTGGCGCTTGAATGGCAGGCCCAGGCGCCTGAACACGCCGCCGATCTCCTTCTCCGTGACCGGGATGCCGATCACCTTCCGTGCGCGCGCCACGCGCATGCGCACCGGCTTTCTCTTGGGCAGGCGCGCCACCAGGTCCACGGTCGGGCCAGGCTCGCCGCCGCAGATCTCCAGGATCAGCTGCGTCGCGCGCTCGATGCCCTCGACGTTGTTGCCGAAATCCACGCCGCGCTCGAAGCGGTGCGAGGCATCGCTCGCGAAGTTGTAGCGGCGCGCGCGCCCGGCGACGGCGTCGGGGTAAAAGAACGCCGACTCGAGGAACAGGTTGCGGGTGGTGGTCTGCGCTTTGGTCGACTCCCCGCCCATGATGCCGGCGAGGCCGATCGGCCCGGAGTCATCGGTGATGCACAGCACGCCGGCATCGACCTCGACTTCCTGCCCATTGAGCAGCACCACCTTCTCGCCCTTGCGGCCCCAGCGCACGTCGATCGCCCCCCGCAGCTTGTCCTGGTCGTAGACATGCAGCGGCCGGCCGAGCTCCAGCATCACGTAGTTGGTGACGTCCACCAGCGCCGAGATTGAGCGCTGGCCGCATCGCTCCAGGCGCTGGCGCATCCACTGCGGCGTCGGCGCCGCAGCATTCAGGTTGCGGATCACGCGCCCCGTGAAGCGCCCGCACCCTTCCGCGTGCGTGATCCTGAACGGATGCCGGGCCTTGTTCTTCGCCGCCACGGGCTTGATCTTCGGCGAGCGCAGCTTCGCGCCGGTGAGCGCGGAGACCTCGCGTGCAATGCCGAGCACCGACAGGCAGTCGGCCCGGTTCGGCGTCAGCTTGAAGGTGAGCACCTGTTCGTCGAGCTCCAGGACGCGCCGCACATCGCTGCCCGGCTTCGCCGCCGCGGACAGCTCCAGCAGCCCGGAGTGGTCGTCGGACAACCCCAGCTCTTTCGCCGAGCACAGCATGCCCCTGCTTTCGATGCCGCGCAGCGCAGCCGCCTTGATCTGGATGCTCCCCAGCTTCGTCCCCACCGGGGCGAGAGGCGCCTTCATGCCGGCGCGAACGTTGGGCGCGCCGCACACCACCTGCAGCTTCTCCTTCCCGTCGTATACCGTGCAGACCGTCAGCTTGTCGGCATGCGGATGGCGCTCGACGGCGAGGATCTCGCCCACCACCACCCCGCTGAACGGCGGCGCCACCGGCGTGCAGGCCTCGACCTCGAGGCCCGACATGGTCAGCAGATGCGCGAGCTCTTCCGTCTTCAGCGACGGATTGCAGAAGCTGCGCAGCCAGTTCTCCGGGATGTTCATGAGAACTGGCGCAGGAAGCGCAGGTCGCCGTCGAAGAACAGGCGCAGATCGTCGATGCCATAGCGCAGCATGGTCAGGCGCTCGAGTCCGGAGCCGAAGGCAAAACCGATGTGGCGTTCCGGGTCGAGGCCGTAGTTGCGCACCACCTGCGGGTGCACCTGGCCCGCGCCCGAGAGCTCCAGCCAGCGCCCCTTGAGCGGGCCCGCGGCGAACTGCAGGTCGATCTCGGCCGAAGGCTCGGTGAACGGAAAGTACGACGGCCGGAAGCGCACTTGCAGCGCATCGGACTCGAAGAAACGCCGCAGGAACTCGGTGTACACGCCCTTCAGATCGGCGAAACTGATGTCCTCGTCGATCCACAGGCCCTCGACCTGGTGGAACATCGGCGAGTGCGTGGCGTCCGAATCCACGCGGTAGGTGCGGCCCGACGCAATCACCTTGATCGGCGGCCGGTGCATGCGCGCGTAGCGCACCTGCATCGGGCTGGTGTGGGTGCGCAGCAACAGCGGCAGCCCCTGCGCATCCTTCAGGTCCACGTAGAACGTGTCCTGCATCGAACGCGCCGGGTGGTTCTCGGGGTTGTTCAGCGCGGTGAAGTTGTACCAGTCGGTCTCGATCTCCGGGCCGTCGGCGACGTCGAAGCCGATGGAGCCGAAGATCTGCTCGATCCTCTGCCAGGTACGGATGATGGGGTGGATGCCGCCGCGGCCGCGGCCGCGCGCGGGCAGCGTCACGTCGAGCGCCTCTTCGGCGAGGCGCG
>JBGQFF010000137.1:0-5869 GCA_041496745.1 Gammaproteobacteria bacterium | reverse complement strand
GGCGTTTCGTAATCGTCTGCAACCCTGCCGAGGACCTCTAGCTCGAACGCGCTGGGCATGCTCATGCCACCTAACGTAATGTGAACTTCCTAAATGGTGGTCAATTAGACACCCGCCGATCTCACTCTGTCATCCATCCCCCAGGATCAAGCGTTTAGCCTACTGTACGTATCCACACTACCCCGGTTCTTCGCTCCATCGAGGCGGATATCAGGGGAGATAGGCTGCTTGGGGAGGGAGGAATGTCGACGGAATCAAGCGGGTCGGGCCAGCAATCTGGTTCCGAGATAGCCCGCCCGCGTCTTTTGCGGCGAGTGCACGAGGCGATCCGGGTGCGCCACTACAGCCGGCGCACCGAGGAAGCGTATGTGCACTGGATCAAGCGGCTGATCTATTTTCACGGCAAGCGCCATCCGGAAACCATGGGCGAAGCAGAGGTGACGGCGTTCCTCAATCACCTCGCGGTGGAGCGCCATGTCGCGGCCGCGACGTAGAACCAGGCACTGTCCGCGATCCTGTTCCTTTACCGCGAGGTGCTGGGGCGCGAGCTGCCGTGGCTGGACGGGGTGCAGCGGCCCACGCGCCCGCCGCGCGTTCCGGTGGTGCTCACGCGGGCGGAAGTGGAGCTGCTGCTGTCGGGGATGACGGGAACGCGCTGGCTGATCGCGAGCCTGCTCTACGGCGCAGGGCTGCGGGTGATGGAGTGCCTGCGGCTGCGCGTCAAGGACGTGGACCTTTCCTATCGCCAGGTGCTGGTGCGCGACGGCAAAGGCGAGAAAGACCGGGTGACGATGCTACCGGAGAAACTGGTGGCGCCACTCCTTCGCCACGCACCTGCTGGAAGGCGGCTACGACATCCGCACGCTGCAGGAGCTGCTGGGGCATTCCGACGTCTCCACGACGATGATCTACACGCACGTGCTCAACAAGGGCGGGCGCGGGGTGAGGAGCCCGCTGGATGGGACGCCGTGAAACGCCCCGGTTGGATTTATACTTCCCGCACCTATGCAGAAATCCAATCCGTTCGAGCAGGACCTCGACAAGAACCCGGCCAACTACGCGCCGCTGTCGCCGCTGCAGTTCCTCGAGCGGGCCGCCTACGTCTACCCCGAACGGGTCGCCGTCCTCCATGGCGCGAGGCGCTTCACCTGGAAGGACACCTACGCCCGCTGCCGCCGGCTCGCCTCCGCATTGAGCAAGCGCGGCATCGGCCCGGGCGACACGGTGGCGGTGATGCTCGCCAACACGCCCGAGATGTACGAGTGCCACTTCGGGGTGCCGATGACGGGCGGCGTATTGATTCCGCTCAACACGCGCCTCGACGCCGAGGCGATCGCCTTCATGCTGAACCACGGTGCAGCCAAGGTGCTGGTCACCGACAAGGAGTTCTCCTCCACGATCGAGGAGGCCCTCAAGAAGCTGGGCCGCAAGCTCACGGTGGTCGACGTGGAGGATCCGGAGTTCCAGGGCGGCAAGCGGCTGGGGGAGAAGACCTACGAAGAGCTGCTGCAGGAGGGCGATGCGCAGTTCGCGTGGAAGTGGCCCGAGGACGAGTGGCAGGCGATCTCGCTCAACTACACCTCCGGCACCACCGGCGACCCGAAGGGCGTGGTGTACCACCACCGCGGCGCCTACCTGAACGCGGTGTGCAACATCGTCACCTGGGGCATGCCGCACCACGCGGTGTACCTGTGGACGCTGCCGATGTTCCACTGCAACGGCTGGTGCTTCCCCTGGACCATGGCGGCGAACGCCGGAACGAACGTGTGCCTGCGCAAGGTGGAGGCGGCGAAGATCTTCGAGCTGATCAAGGCGCACACGGTGACGCATTACTGCGGCGCGCCGATCGTGCACGCGTCGCTGATCAACGCCCCCGAGGAGATGCAGAAGGGGATCACGCACAAGGTGAGCGGCATGGTGGCCGCGGCGGCGCCGCCGGCGGCGATGATCGAAGGCATGGAGCGCCTGGGCTTCGACATCACGCACGTCTACGGGCTCACCGAGGTCTATGGGCCCGCGACGGTGTGCGCCAAGCACGAGGAGTGGGGCAAGCTGGACGTCTCGGAGCGCACCAGGCTCAACGGCCGCCAGGGCGTGCGCTACCTGATGGAGGAGGGTCTCACGGTGATGGACCCGCAGACCATGCAGCCCGTGCCCGCGGACGGCGAAACCATGGGCGAGATCATGTTCCGCGGCAACATCACCATGAAGGGCTACCTGAAGAACCCGAAGGCGACGAACGCCGCCTTCGCCGGCGGCTGGTTCCATTCGGGCGACCTTGCCGTGATGCACCCCGACGGCTATGTCAAGATCAAGGACCGCTCCAAGGACATCATCATCTCCGGCGGCGAGAACATCAGCTCGCTCGAAGTGGAGGACGTGCTCTACCGCCACCCGGCGGTGATGGCGGCGGCGGTGGTGGCGCGCCCCGACCCGAAGTGGGGCGAGACGCCGTGCGCCTTCGTCGAGCTGAAGCCCAACGCCAAGGCGACCGAGAACGAGCTCATCGAGTTCTGCCGCGGTCACATGGCGAAGTTCAAGGCGCCGCGCGCGGTGGTGTTCGGCGAGCTGCCCAAGACCTCCACCGGCAAGATCCAGAAGTTCATCCTGCGCGAGAGGGCCAAGTCGGCCTCCGCCATCGAGTAGGGAGCGAGCCATGAGCGCTGTGCCGCAAACCGAGCAACCGGTGCTGCTGCGCGAAGACCGCGACGGCGTGACCACGCTGACCATGAACCGCCCGCAGCAGATGAACCTGCTGACCAGTGCAATGCTTTTGGCGCTGCAGAGTGCCTTCGATGAAATCGCCAAGGACCTGCGCGTGCGCGTGGTGGTGCTCGCGGCGGCCGGCAAGGGTTTTTGCGCCGGCCACGACCTGAAGGAGATCCGCGCGCTGAAGGAGCAGCCGAAGATCGCGCAGCTCTTCACCGACTGCAGCCGCATGATGACGACGATCCCGAAGCTGCCGCAGCCGGTCATCGCCAAGGTGCAGGGCGCCGCGGCCGCGGCCGGCTGCCAGCTGGTGGCGCAATGCGATCTGGCCGTGGCATCGGACGCCTCGAAGTTCGTCACCTCGGGCGTGAACTGGGGTTTCTTTTGCTCGACGCCCGGCGTCGCCGTCGGCCGCAACCTGCTGCGCAAGCACGCGCTCGAGATGCTCCTCACGGGCGACGTGGTCGGGCCGCAGCAGGCGCTGCAATGGGGCCTGGTGAACAAGGTCGTCGCGGCCGCGGAACTGGACGCGGCCACTGCGGCATTGGCTTCGAAGCTCGCCGCCAAGCCCCCGGCCACGGTGGCGGCCGGCAAGCGCGCCTTCTACCAGCAGATGGATCTGAGCCTGGAGAAGGCCTACGAGCTCGCCGGGCAGGTCATCGCTTCGAGCTTTGCGCACGAGGAGGGCCGCGAGGGCATGGACGCCTTCATCGACAAGCGCCCGCCGGACTGGAAAAAGTAGCTGTACCGCATCCTCGTCGTCCGCAATCCCGTCGCCGGCCGCGGCCGCGCGCGGCGCGCATGGCCGCAGACGGCGAAAGCGCTCGCGGCCGCGGGAGTGGCCTTCGATGAGGTGGAGACGCGCGAGCCGGGCGAGGCGGTCGGCATTGCCGAGCGCGCGAGCGCGGGCTACGCGGCCGTGATCGCGGCCGGCGGCGACGGCACGGTGCACGAAGTGGCCAACGGCCTGATGCGCGCGGGCGGCAAGGCGGCGCTGGGGGTGCTACCGCTCGGCAGCGGCAACGACTTCGTCAAGATGCTGCCGCCGTGCGACCCGGTCGAGCGCATCGCGCGGCGCGCAGCGCGGCCGTTGGACGCCGGCTGCATCCGCGCCGGCGACGCCATGCGCTATTTCTCCAACGGCATGGACATCGGCTTCGGCGCGCACGCCTCGCGCAACCTGACCAGGGTGCCGCAGTTCCTCACCGGCCTGGGCGCCTACCTGGGCGCCCTGGTCCTCACCCTGGTGCGCTACCCGAAACTCAAGGTGCGGCTGCAGCTCGACGACGGGCCGGCATTCGTGCAGACGACGGCGATGACCGCGGTGATGAACGGGCGCGCCTTCGGCGGCAGCTTCCACGTCTGCCCCGACGCGCGCGCCGACGACGGGCTGCTCGACCTGCTGATCGCCGAGGGCGTCGGGCGCCTGGCGATCCTCGGGCTGGTGCCGAAGATCATGCGCGGCACGCACGCGGGCGACCCGCGCCTGCAGCTCAGGCGCGCACGGCGCGTCATCATCGAATCGGAGGCGCCGCTGCTGGTCGAGGCGGACGGCGAGATCGCCTTCGAGGACGCGCACCGGCTGGAGATCGAGGTGCTGCCGGGCGCGCTGCGGGTGCTCGCCTGACTGATAAACTTGCGCCTCGCGCCATGGCTGAAGACATCATCCTCGAAACGCGCGGCCTGACGAAGGAATTCAAGGGCTTCGTCGCCGTGCAGAACGTGTCGCTGCAGGTGCGCCGCGGCACGATCCACGCGCTGATCGGCCCCAACGGCGCCGGCAAGACCACCTGCTTCAACCTGCTCACGCGCTTCCTCGTGCCGACGCGCGGCCAGATTCTCTACAACGGGCGCGAGATCACCGGCTCGCGCCCGGCGGCGATCGCGCGCATGGGCCTCGCGCGCTCGTTCCAGATTTCGGCGGTGTTCCCGCATCTGTCGGTGCTGGAGAACGTGCGCATCGCGCTGCAGAGAAAGCGCGGCGCCTCGTTCGACTTCTGGCGCTCCGTGCGCGTGCTCGACGAGCTGAACGCGCGCGCGGGAGAGCTGATCGAGGCGGTCGGGCTGACCGAATTCGCCGCCACCGCAGCGGTCGAGCTGCCCTACGGCAGGAAGCGCGCGCTCGAGATCGCCACCACGCTGGCGCTCGATCCCGAGATGATGCTGCTCGACGAACCCACCGCCGGCATGACGCACGAAGACGTCGGGCGCATCTCGGCGCTGATCAAGAAGGTGGCGGCGAACCGCACGGTGCTGATGGTCGAGCACAACCTTTCGGTGGTGGCGGACCTGTCGCACACCATCACGGTGCTGCAGCGGGGCGAGATCCTCGCCGAGGGCGACTACGCCGCGGTGTCGAGGAACCCGCAGGTGATCGAAGCTTACATGGGGTCGGGGCATGCCTGAGGCCGTGCTGCTGCGGGTGACGGGGCTGAACGCCTGGTACGGCGAGTCGCACATCCTGCACGGGGTGGATTTCGAGGTGCGCAAGGGCGAGGTGGTGACGCTGCTGGGCCGCAACGGCGCGGGCAGGACCACCACCCTCAAGTCGGTCATGGGCATGGTCGGACGCCGCGAGGGCTCCATCACCTTCGATGGGGCGCCAATCGGCGCCTTGCCCTCGAACAGGGTGGCGCGCATGGGCATCGCCTTCTGCCCCGAGGAGCGCGGCATCTTCGCCAGCCTGAACGTGGAGGAGAACCTGCTGCTGCCGCCCAGGGTGCGCGAGGGCGGCCTCGGCGTGGAACAGATCTTCGAGCTGTTCCCGAACCTGAAGGAGCGGCTTGCCAGCCAGGGCACCAAGCTCTCGGGCGGCGAGCAGCAGATGCTCGCCATCGGCCGCATCCTGCGCACCGGCGCGCGCCTGCTGCTCCTGGACGAGCCCACCGAGGGCCTGGCGCCGGTGATCGTGCAGCAGATCGGGCGCACGCTCGCGCGCCTGAAAGGCGAGGGCTTCACCATCCTGCTGGTGGAGCAGAACTTCCGCTTCGCGCAGAAGGTGGCCGACCGCCATTACGTGATGGAGCACGGGCGCGTGGTGGACATGATCCCCAATTCCGGTCTCGAGGCGGCGATGCCCAAGCTGCACGAGTATCTCGGCGTATGAACGCAACGCTTTTTCAACAGGAGGCAACATGAAGTTCAAGCGCAGTCTCATCGC
>JBGQFF010000136.1:0-6032 GCA_041496745.1 Gammaproteobacteria bacterium | reverse complement strand
GCCGCGTCTTGCGGGGTCAGCACCCCCAGCCCGACGATGGCGATGGCGCCGAGCAGCGCGATCCCGGTGCGGTCGAGCTGCAGGAACGGCAGCCCGCCGAGGATCATCCCCAGGTACACGACCGCGAAGATGGCGACGACGGTCGTGGCCATGCGCGCCGCTCAGCCCAGCGACTTGCTGACGATCTCGGCGACGTCGCGCGACAGGCCCTGGGCGTCGCGAATGCGCCCGAGCTGGCGCCGCGCGTGCGCCTGGCGTTCGGCGTCGAACTTCTTCCAGCGGTCGAAGCCGCGCGCCATGCGCGCCGCCACCTGCGGGTTGATCCGGTCCAACTCCAGCACGCGGTCGGCGAGGAATTCGTAGCCCGAGCCGTAGGCGGTGTGGAAGCGGACGTGGTTGGCGCTGAAGGCGCGCACCAGCGCGTACACCTTGTTCGGCACCTTGATGTCGAACGCCGGATGCTTGAGCAGTTGTCGCACGTTCGCGAGCGTGCCGGGCAGGCGCGAGGTGGCCTGCACCATCAGCCACTTGTCCACCACCAGCGGCTCGTCCTGCCACTTGTCATAAAACGCCTGCAGCGCCGGTTCGCGCTCCAGGCAGTCGGCGTTGGCGAGGCACGCGAGCGCGGCCATGGCGTCGGTCATGTTGTCGGCGCGCCGGAACTGCTCGCCGGCGAGCGCGGAGAGGCCCAGCTCGGCGAGGTAGCCCAGGCACAGGTTCTTCAGCGCGCGCTTGCCTGCCGACGCCGCGTCGGGCGAGTAGGGCGCATCCGACTGCAGGGCGCGGTAAGCGGCCGTGAGCTCGGGCTGCAGCGCCTCGGCGAGGCGCAGGCGCAAGTTGTTGCGCGCCTCGTGCAAGGCGTCCGGATCCACCACCTCGAGCTGCTCGGCGAGGAAGGTTTCCGAGGGCAGGGTGAGCGCCTCCGCGGCGAATGCGGGATCCGGGTCCGCGAGCACGCGCCGGGCCGCGTCGAGGAAGGCCTGGGATGGCGCGCCCCGCTGCTTCAGGATGATTTCGGCCGCGAGGCGCTGGCCGGCTTCCCAGCGGTTGAAGGCGTCGTCGTCGTGCGCCATCAGGTGCACCAGCTCGGCCTCGGTGTAGGGATAGTCCAGCACCACCGGCGCGGAGAAGCCGCGCAGCAGCGAGGGCACGGGCTTGTCCGCCACCTTGAACGCAAAGCTCTCCTGCGGCTGCTTCAGCGACAGGACTTTCTCGTGCGTCCCGATCTTCACTGCCAGCGGAATATGCAACGGCGGATTCATCGACTGCTTCACCGTCAGCGTATAGGACCCGTCGGCAAAATTGCCTGAACAATCCAGCACCGGCGTGCCGGCGACGTCGTACCAGCGCCGGAACTGGGCCAGGTCGACGCCTGATGCATCCTGCATCGCCTGCACGAAGTCGTCGCAGGTCACGGCTTGCCCGTCGTGGCGCTGGAAGTAGAGGCGCATGCCGGCCTGGAATTTCTCTTCGCCCAGCAGCGTGTGCTGCATGCGCACCACTTCGGCGCCTTTCTCGTACACCGTCATGGTGTAGAAGTTGCGGATCTCCATGTAGGACTGCGGGCGCACCGGGTGCGCCATCGGTCCCGCGTCCTCGGGGAATTGCCCGGCGCGCAGCATCCTCACGTTCTGGATGCGCTCCACCGCGCGCGAGTAAAGGTCGGCGCTGTATTCCTGGTCGCGGAACACGGTGAGGCCTTCCTTGAGCGAGAGCTGGAACCAGTCGCGGCAGGTGACGCGGTCGCCGGTCCAGTTGTGGAAGTACTCGTGCGCCACCACCGAGTCGATGGCCTGGTAGTCGGCGTCGGTGGCGGTGTCCGGGCGCGCCAGCACGTACTTGGTGTTGAAGATGTTGAGGCCCTTGTTCTCCATCGCGCCGGAGTTGAAGTCGCCCACCGCGACGATCTTGTACTGGTCGAGGTCGAGCTCCAGGCCGAAGCGCCGCTCGTCCCACTGCATCGCGCGCTTGAGGCAATCCATCGCCCAGCCGGCCTGGTCGAGCTTGCCCGGCTCGACGTAGACGCCAAGGCTTGCCCTTTTTCCGGAGCGGGTGGTGAAGGAGTCCTCCAGGAGCTCGAGCTTCGCCGCCACCAGGGCGAACAGATAGCAGGGTTTGGGAAACGGATCGTCGAACTTCGCCCAGTGCCGGCCGCCGGCTTCGTCGCCCGCGCCGACCTGGTTGCCGTTGGACAGCAGCACCGGGTATTTCGCCTTACCCGCGTGCACCGTGACGACGTAGCGCGCCAGGTTGTCCGGGCGGTCCACGAACCAGGTGATGCGGCGAAAGCCTTCCGCCTCGCATTGCGTGACGAAACCGTGCTGCGTGGCGTACAGGCCCTCGAGCTTGGTGTTCTTCTGCGGCACGATGCGCGTCACGGTCTCGAGCGTGAACGCGTCGGGGACCTCGGGCACGGTGAGCCGGTCGGGCGCGACGCTGTGCGCGGCGGGCTTGCCATTCACGGCGACGGAAACCAGTTCGAGTTCCTCGCCGTCCAGCACCAGCGGGCCGGGCCCGGCGTTGCGTTTCATCTGCAGCCTCGCGCGCACCAGCGCGTGGTCTTCGCGGATGTCCACGTCGAGCTCGACGTGGGAGATCAGGAAGGCGGGCGGGGCGTAATCCTTGAGGTGGATGGTCTTCGGAGTGGGTTCACGCATCATCGCGCAAGTTTAACCGACCGCATGCTAAGTTAAGCCATGCCTCAGGCCGCGCTGCGCGAGCTGCTCGCGTTTGGAAAACTGGACGGCGAAGCGGAGATTGCGGGCGCCGATCCCGTGCTGCGCACGCCCTATCGCGTGGGAGCAGCGGGCGCTGCGGCGCTGGCCGCGGTCGGCCTGGCGGCGACGAAACTCTGGGCGCTGCGCACGGGAAGGCGCCAGCGCGTCGCCGTGGATTTGCGCGCGGCGGTCGCCTCGCTGCGCAGCGGCTTCTATCTCAGGATCGACGGCAAGCCGCCGCCCGCGCCCTGGGACCCGATGAGCGGCTTCTACCCCGTGCGCGACGGGCGCTGGGTCAGCATCCACTGCAATTTTCCCAACCATCGCGCTGCCGCGCTGCAGGTCCTGGGCACCGGAGAGGACCGCGCCAAGGCGGATGCGGCGAGCAGAACCTGGGACGGGCAGGCGCTCGAGGACGCGATCCACGCCGCCGGCGGCTGCGCCGGGCTGGCGCGCCCTGCCGAGGAATGGGCCGCGCATCCGCACGCGGCCGCGGTCGCGGCGCAGCCGCTGCTCGAGATCCTCCGCATCGGCGATGCGCCGCCGCGGCCCCTGCCGGAGGGCGACCGGCCGCTCGCGGGAGTCCGTGTCCTGGACCTCACGCGCGTGCTCGCTGGCCCGACCTGCGCGCGCACGCTCGCCGAGCACGGCGCCGACGTCCTGAAGATCACGGCGGCGCACCTGCCGGATTCCGGTGCGATCGAGCTCGACACGGGACTGGGCAAGCTCGCCGCGCACCTGGATTTGAGGACGCAGGAGGGCGCGGGAACCTTGCGCGGACTATTGCGCGCAGCCGACGTTTTCTCGCAGTCCTACCGGCCCGGCGCACTGGCCGGCCGCGGATTCTCTGCCGAGGAAGCGGCGAAACTGTGCCCAGGGATCGTCTATGTGACGCTGAATGCCTGGGGGCATACCGGCCCGTGGAAGGGCCGCCGCGGCTTCGACAGCATCGTGCAGACGGTGAGCGGCATGGCCTGCGCCTCGGGCGACGGCACCAAGCCCAAGCTGATGCCTTGCGCGGCGATCGATTACGTCAGCGGATACCTGATGGCCTACGGAGCAATGTTGGCGCTGGCGCGCCGCGCGCGCGAAGGCGGCAGCTGGCTGGTGCGCGTGGCGCTCGCGCGCACCGGGAAATGGATCGTGGATCGCGGCACGGTGAATCAGGACGCCGCGCCGCAGGACAAGATGGCGGATCTGGTCATGGAGACTCCATCCCCGGCCGGCCTCATTACCCACCTGAAGCCCGCCGTGCAGCTCTCGGAGACGCCGGCGCGCTGGGCGCGGCCGCCGGTGCCGCTGGGGCATCACCAGCCGGAGTGGCCGTAGGGTGGGCCAATGGCCCACCCTACAAGATTAGGCCGAGCGGCGCTGAGCGCCGAAGTTGCGACGCTGCCCCTGGCGCTGCTGCGGCCGATATGGCCGCTGCGGTTCCGCCTGCGGCCGCGGCGAGTGCTGCCCCGGCTCGAAGCCCGGGACCACGCGCTGCTCGACGCTGCGCTTCATCAGCCGCTCGATGGCGGTGAGCAGCGGCCGGTCCTCGTGGCTCACCAGCGACACCGCGGCGCCCGAGGAACCGGCGCGGCCGGTGCGGCCGATGCGATGCACGTAGTCCTCGGCGACATGCGGCAGGTCGTAGTTGACGACGTGCGGCAGCAATTCGATGTCCAGCCCGCGCGCGGCGATGTCGGTGGCCACCAGCACGCGCAACTCGTTGTCCTTGAAGCGCTTGAGGGCCCGCGTGCGCGCGCCCTGGCTCTTGTTGCCGTGGATGGCGTCGGCCTCGATGCCGTCGCGCTCGAGCTGCTCTGCGAGGCGATTGGCGCCGTGCTTGGTGCGCGTGAACACCAGCACCTGCTGCCAGTCGTTGGTCTTGACCAGGTGCGAAAGCAGAGCGCGCTTGCGGTCGTGCGACACCGGGTGCGCGATCTGATCGATGAGTTCGACCGGCGTATTGCGCCGAGCGACTTCGATGGTCACCGGATCGTGCATGAAGGTGCCAGCCAGCGTGCGGATCGCATCCGGGAAGGTGGCAGAAAACAGCAGGTTCTGGCGCTTCTGCGGCAGGAGCTTCAGGATGCGGCGGATGTCGGGGATGAAGCCCATGTCGAGCATGCGGTCGGCCTCGTCCAGCACCAGGATCTCCACGAAGCGCAGGTCCACCGTGCGCTGCTGCGCGTGGTCGAGCAGCCGCCCCGGCGTGGCAACGAGGATGTCGACGCCGCGCTTGAGTTCCGCGATCTGCGGATGGATGCCGACGCCGCCGAATACGCAGGTCGTGCGCAGCTTGAGGTGCTTGCCGTAGGTGCGGATGCTTTCGTGCACCTGCGCGGCAAGCTCGCGCGTCGGCGTCAGCACCAGCGTGCGGATGCGGCGCGGATGCTGCGCGGGAGCGGAATTGAGCAACTGCAGCAGCGGCAGCGTGAAGCCGGCGGTCTTGCCGGTGCCGGTCTGCGCGGCGCCGAGCAGGTCGCGCCCGGAGAGCACGACGGGAATGGCTTGCGCCTGGATGGGCGTGGGAACGGTGTAGCCCTGCTCGGCGACAGCGCGGAGCAGCTCGGCTTGCAGGCCGAGTGTTGCGAACGACGGTGTGATGACGATCTCCTGAGTTCGGCCTGGGAAGGAAAACTTCCGACCGGTTCAGGCAGATACTTTTCTAGGCTGGGATTCGACAGTCCAGGGTGGACCGTGAAACGACTGAAACGCTAACCGGATGTAGGCGCAACAGAAACCTTGTGTGCATTATACACGTTTGCGCGAGGCGAGCGCGGCGAGCTCGTTGCCCGCCAGCGCGGCGAGCACGATGGCGCCGCCCGCGAGCGTGGCTGCGCCGGGCGCCTCGCCCGCGCCGAGCCAGGCCCACAGCGGCCCCAGCACGACTTCGATCAGCCCGAGCAGCGCGATCTCCGGCGCCCGCAGCGACCGGCTCGCGATCACCAGCAGCATGCAGGGCAGGCCCAGCTGGAACACGCCGAGGAACGCAAGCAGCAGCAGGTCGCGCGCGGTGGCGCCGAACGGCAGCGCGAGCGGCAGCGCGATGAGGCAGGACAGCGCCGCGCCGACGATGAGGGCCGGGACCAGGTCCAGTCTCGCCGCTGTGGCGCGCAGCGCAATCAGATTCGACGCCGCGGCGATTGGCACGAGCATCGCGACCAGCATGCCGGCAACGTCGCGCGGGCTGTGCATTCCCAGGCCCGCCGCGAACATCCAGCCGATGCCGGCGGCGCCGGCGAGAATCGCGGCCCAGGTGCGCGGCGGGACCGGTTCCCTGAGCAGCAGGCGGGCGAGGATCGCGGTGAGCAGCGGCGAGACGCT
>JBGQFF010000135.1:0-6106 GCA_041496745.1 Gammaproteobacteria bacterium | reverse complement strand
GGCGCCGAGCATCGCCGCCGCGCCCGCTTCCGAGGCGTTGGTCTCGACGTGCACGCCGAGCTCGTCCATGATGTCGCGCGCGTCGTTCAGCACGTCCATCATGTGCGACACCGGCGCGCCCTGGTAGCCGCCGACGTAGGAGACCCCGGATTGCAGCAGGGCTTTCGTCACCGCGAGGATGCCCTCGCCGTGGAACACCTCGCCGTCGCCCAGCTTGAGCTTTTCTACCTCTTCCTTGAAGGAACGTTCCATTTTGCGCCGGTCAGCCGATCTGGTTAGGCAACCATACCGCAACTGCGGGCACAAGGAACACGAGTGCGAGCAGCAGCAGGCTCATCGCAATATAGGGCAGCACGGCCTGGAAGATGTGCAGCATGGTCACCTGGGGCGGGGCCACCCCCTTCATGGTCATTAGCAGCAGGCCGTGCGGCGGCAGCAGCAGGCCGAGCTGCATGCAGATCAGGAACATGACGCCGAACCACACCGGGTCGACGCCGTACTTCTGCACCAGCGGCATGTAGATAGGCAGCGTAATCAGCATCATGCTGACCTGCTCGACGAACAGCCCGAGGAACACGAGCAGCAGCATCATCGCCGCGATCACCTGGAGTGGCGACAGCCCGAGCCCCGCGATCAGCTCAACCAGGCCGTTGCTCGCCCCGGAGAACGACAGCACCTGCGAGAAGGTTGTGGCGCCCACGATGATGAACAGGATCATCCCCGAGATGGCCACGGTGCCGCGCAAAGCCTTCATCAGCGCGTCCAGCGTGAGCGCGCGGTAGGCGCCCGCGAGCACCATGGTCGCGAACGCGCCGATCGCCGCCGACTCGGTCGGCGTGGCCCAGCCGGCGGACATCGACGCCACCACGATGGCGAAGATCGACACCAGCGGCACCACGTACTGGAAGAACGGGCGCAGCCGCTCCCAGCCGCGGTACTCGGTAAAGGCGGTGGCGGGCGCGAGCGCGGGGTTGAGCGTCACGCGCGCCACGATGTAGGCGACGAAGGCGGCGCTCAGCAATAGCCCGGGGACCACGCCGCCGATGAGCAGCTTGGAGATCGAGATGCCGGACAGGCTGCCCAGCAGCACGGTGAGCGCCGAGGGTGGAATCAGCATGTCGACGGCGCCGATCGCCATCAGCGGGCCGGTGGCCATGGCGGGGTGATAGCCGCGCGAAAGCATTACCGGCAGCATCAGGCTGCCGAGCATGGCCGTGGTGGCGATGGTCGAACCCGAGATTGCCGAGAACACCGTGCCCGCCAGGACGGCGACGACGGCAAGCCGGCCGGGCACCTGCCGGATCAGGCGCTCGACGCCGTCGATCACCTTCACTGCCAGGCCGGTGTGGAACAGCACCTCGCCCATCAGGATGAAGAGCGGGATCGGCGTGAGGGAGAAGCTCGCCACCGAGCCGATGCTGTTGCGCGCCAGCTGGGTGAGCCCCGCCTCGCCGCCGAGGAACACTACCGCGCCCAGCAGGTTGATCGCCAGGAACGAGAACGCCACCGGCAGGCCGAGGAACATCAGCAGCGTCGAGCCGCCGAACATCAGCCATGCCGCCACGTACCATGACATCGCTCTAGCCGGTCGACACCGCGTCGTCGCGCGGCGAGCGCTCGCCGAGCGCCAGGCGGCGCATGCGAAAAAGCATCTCGAGGGACAGTGCGAGGAACGCCACCGGCAGCACGCTGAGCAGCCACCACTCCGGCGTCACCAGCGTCTTGATCGACATCGAGCCCGCCTTGAAGCTCGCCAGCGCGGCGCGCGCGCCGTAGTACGCGATGACGAGGCAGCAGGCGAGGCCGAGGACGTCGACGATCCACTCGAACACCCAGCCGACCCGCTTCGGCACGGCGCGCAGCACGATGTCGACGCGGACATGCTGGCCCTTGCGCAGCAGCCAGGGCGCGGTGAGCATGGTGATGAGGTAGAGCATCGCCTCGGAGATCTCGTTGCTCCACTCCAGCCCCACCAGCCCCGGCACGACGCGCACGTTGCGCAGCAGCACGTCGGCGCAGATCATCAGCGTCATGCCGAAGACCAGCGCGCAGGCGGCGAGGGCTAGCGCTTCCAGCAGCTTGCCGTACGCCGCCTCCAACCAATCCATGCTTTACCTGGCCAGCACCTTGCGCAGCTGCGGGCCGTACTCCGGACTCGTCTTGATGGCGTTCGCCCAACCGACTTCCTTCGCCTTCTCCACGTACGCCTTGCTCGTCGCCGCGTCGAAGGTGATGGTCTGGATGCCGGCGTCGGCCTGGCGCTTCGTCTCGTTCTGGTTATAGGTCTTCCAGAACTCGTTCTGCCCCTCGTATGCCATGGCCTTGCGGTCGAGGTAGTCGCGCTGCGCCGGCGTCAGCGACTTGTACTTGTCCAGGTTCATCACCAGGGAAACCTCGGCGTTGTAGAAGCCGGGATCGACGCGGTACTTGGTCTTCTCCTGCCAATTCAGGTCGAACAGGGCGTGGATCGGCCAGCCGTAGCCATCGATGACGCCGCGCTCGAGCGCGGTATACACCTCCCCGGGCGCGGTGGTCATCACCGACGCATTCATCGACTGGAAGAACTCGCGGTACACCGGCGTAATGCGGATCTTGAGGCCGGTGAGGTCGGGCTTGTCGATCTTCTTATTGAGATAGAGGTGGAAGGGGGTGAACTCGACGACCTTGGCGAGGAAGCGCATGTTCCCCTTCTGCGCCCAGATCTTGCTGATGAGCTCGTAGCCGCCGTTCTTGCGCTGCTCGGCGGCGCTAGTCTCCGAGAGCTTGAGGATGTCCGCCTCGGGCATCACGTTGGTGTAGAAAGCGCCGGTGCTGAAGCCGATGTCGACGACGCCAGTCTGCACCGCCTTGCCGACCTCGAACGTCGGAATGGCCTTGGGGCCGCCGATGAAGTTGATCTGCAGCACGCCCTTGCCGTCCTTGTTGACGTCGGCGATCCAGTCGATCGTGCGCTTCACGTAGAACTGGTTCTCGGGAAACGCGCTCACCAGCCGCAGGGTTACCTCCTGGGCGGCGGCAGCGCCGGCGCCGAGCGCGAGCGCGCTGCACAATACTGCAGGCAGCAATTTCTTCATGTGTTCCTCCTCTGGGAACGGCAATTCTACGCCGAGGGTTTCGCCCCGGGCCAGAGCATTGCGCTACCATCGAAACCATGCGCGAACCGCACCCGATCCTGCCTGACTATTACTCGAACGCCGAGGGCAAGCAGCGCTTCGTCGGGCGCATGTTCGACGCCAGCGCCGGGGACTACGACCGCGTCGACCGCGTCCTCGCGTTCGGCACGGGGTCGCGGTATCGCCGCGACGCCCTGGTGCGCGCCGGCCTCGCCGCCGGCATGCGGATGCTCGACGTCGCCGTAGGCACGGGGCTGGTGGCGAGGGAGGCGGTGCGCATGGTCGGCGATCGCGGCAGCGTCATCGGCGTCGACCCGAGCGCCGGCATGATGTCCGCGGCCGCTGCGGCTGGATTGACGCTGGTGCGCGGCCGCGCGGAGGCGCTGCCGTTCGCCACCGGCACGTTCGATTTCGTGACGCTCGGCTTCGCCTTGCGGCATCTCTCGGACCTGGACCGCGTGTTCGGCGAGTTTCATCGCGTGCTCAAGCCGGGCGGGCGGCTGCTGGTGCTGGAGATCACGCGGCCCGCGGGACGCGTCGCCAACGCGCTGCTCAAGGCCTACATGCGCGGCTTGGTGCCGTTGGTGGCGGGATTGGTCGGGCGCAGCCGCCAGACGCCCGCGCTCTACCGCTACTACTGGGACACGATCGAGGCCTGCGTGCCGCCCGCGCAGGTCATGGCGAGCATGGCGGCGTCGGGCTTCGCGAGCGTGCGCCGCGGGCTCGCGCTCGGCATCTTCTCCGAGTACGGCGCTACGGCGTAGCGCAGCGTCCCCAATTAGCGCGCGAGCACGGTTTCGCGCCAGCCGCCGATCGCGTTGACGTCGCGCACCCGTCCCGCATCGTTGAATTGCACGATATAGCGGCCCCAGCGGTTGTACATGTAGGTCCAGTCCGAGGCGTCGAGGCTCGAATTGGCGTGCGCGGGCGGGTAGCCCAGCGAGACGATGACCTGTTCTTTCGACATGCCGCGCGCGATCTTGCCCGACTTGATCGCGTCGCGCACCAGCTTGGGATAGGACGCGATTTTCGCGCCCGGATTCTTGTCGACGAGGACCTTCTGCAGCCACTTGTCGAACGCCTCGGCGCGCGCGCCGAACTCGTTGCTGAGCCGGTAGCGCTTGCCGTCGATCTCCAGGTTGGCCACGCCGCGACGCGTGCCGGTCAGTTTGACCGGGGTGCCGGCCGGAATGATGCGTCCGACGAGATAGCCGCCGTCGCTCAGCCAGTCGGATTCGCTGCGGATATTGCAGCACAGATACAGCGGCTTTGCGGAAGCCACAGTCCCCTGCGGCGCGGAGTCTCCTTGCGGCTGCAGCCCCGCCTGGCATCCCGCCAGGCCGACCAGGCAAACGACCGCCGCTGGCGCGCAAATGCGCCGCATCCGTTCGCCATTCAATGCCGAATGCATTCTTCGTCCTCCCAAGGTTGGGCTTTCAGAATTTCGATTATAGGTGGGTCGATGCCGTGCTCGAAAAATTTCGCGCCGCGGCATCGGATACGCGATGTCACGTCGCTTGGCGCTGTGGGGTTACGAGGGTTAAGACGTCCGCGGGAGGAGGATTCGTGTGCAGCTGCTCCACCAGCGCGGCGCGTCTTTCGAGCACCGCGCGCTGGTTGATGTAACCCTTGTCGGTGATCTCGCCGGCGTCGATCGAAGGCGGCTCGGCGAGTATCAGAGCGCGCACCGGGTGCATCGAGCTGCCGCCTTCGGCGGCGAGCGCCTGCAGCGCGGCGCCGATCCTGGCGCGCACCGCTTCGGGGGCGAGGTCCTTGGCCGCCGGGCTGAGGAACACCAGCGCGCCCACTTCGTCGCGGTCGTGCCCGGTGATCACTGCGTCCTGGATCAGGGGGTTGCCGGCCGCGATCAGCTGCACGCGCACTGCGCCCACGTGCACCCAGGTACCGGTCGTGAGCTTGAAGTCCTCGGCGACGCGCCCGTCGAACACCAGCCCTTTCTCCGGCGCCGCCGGGTCGGCAAACTTCATCGCGTCGCCGATGCGGTAGTAGCCTTCCTCATCGAAGGCCGCCGCCGTGAGGTCGGGCCGTCGGTAGTAGCCCGGCGTGACGTTGGGCCCTTTCACCCGCACCTCGAGCTTGCCGGCGGCGGGCACCAGCTTGAGCTCGCAGCCCGGGTTGGGCAGGCCGATCACACCTGCGCGCTCGATGGGGTAGTGCACCGCGGCCGCGGAAGGCGCGGTCTCGGTCGAGCCCCAGGAGGAGATCATCGACAGCTCGCCGTTCTTCTCGGCGAGCGCGAGCGCTTCCAGCCGCTCCCACAGGTTTTGCGGCAGCGCCGCCCCGGCGTAGAACAGCATGTCGAGGTCGCGGAAGAAATTGCGCCTCAGCTGCGCGTCGTTCTCCAGGAACGGCATCAGCAGGTCGAAGCCGCGCGGCACGTTGAAGTACATGGTCGGCGACACCTCCTTCAGGTTGCGCGCCGTGATTTCCACCAGGCCGGGCGCGGGCTTGCCACCGTCCACGTACAGCGTGCCGCCGTTCCTGAGAATCACGTTGAAGCAGAAATTGCCGCCGAAGGTGTGGTTCCAGGGCAGCCAGTCGACGATGGTCTGCACGCGGTCCTCGAGGAACGGCCACACCTGGGCCAGCATCTGCTGGTTTGACACCAGCATGCGCTGCGTGTTGATGACGCCTTTGGGCACGCCGGTGGAGCCCGAGGTGAACAGGATCTTCGCCACCGTGTCCGGACCGACGCGGGCAAATGCTTCGTCGATCCGCGCTGCCGCATCGGCGTCCAGGAGTTCCGCGATCGGCGTCGCCTGTGCGCCGACCGCGGCCAGCGCAGGGGCGAATTTCTGCGTGTCGCCCGTCCACACCAGGCCGGGGCGCAACAGCTCGAAGATGGCCTTCAGCTTGGCGAAGTCCTTCGACATCAGCGAGTAGGCGGGCGAGATCGGCGCCACCGGCACCCCGGCGTGCATCGCGCCGAGCGCAAGCAGCCCGTGGTCCACGCTGTTGTCGGAGAGGATGGC
>JBGQFF010000134.1:0-6247 GCA_041496745.1 Gammaproteobacteria bacterium | reverse complement strand
TGGTGTCGCAGCCGCCCGGATAAGGCACCGCGTCGGACACCGCGAGCGCGTCCACCACGTTGAACTTGCGGTCGATGGTGACGCGCACCACCATGTCGTGGATCGGCAGCCCGGCGCGGCGCACGCCGGTCCTCAGCGTGCAGTCGTGGCTCTTGACGTCGGTGATGTGGGCCTCGATGTCCCACAGCCCGTCGGCGCGCTTGTAGCCCTCGTAGCGCACGCGGCGCGTGTGCAGCAGTTCGCGTTCGATCTCGGAAACGGGGAGCGGCATGGAGCGCGCAAGTTTAGCATCGGCGCCCTTGGTGGAAACATTGACGTACGTCATGCGAGCGCGCGGGATGCAGTAAAGTTGCAGGGTGATGAGCGCAACGCAGCTGCCCACGCGGCGAGACCTGCTGCAGGCGCTCGCCCGGCAGTCCGAACGCGACTTGGTGGTGATCGGCGGCGGCGCCACCGGGCTCGGCGTGGCGCTGGACGCGGCCGCGCGCGGCCTGTCGGTCGCGCTGGTCGAAGCCGAAGATTTCGCCAAGGGCACCTCGTCGCGCGCCACCAAGCTGGTGCACGGCGGCGTGCGCTACCTCGCGCAAGGCAACCTCAAGCTGGTGCGCGAGGCGCTGCGCGAGCGCGCCATCCTCCTGCGCAACGCGCCGCACCTCGCCCAGCCGCTGCCCTTCCTGCTGCCCGTCTACGGCGCCAAGGGCCGCTGGTTCGACCAGTGGTTCTACGGCAGCGGACTGCTGCTGTATGACCTGCTTGCCGGCCGGCAACGCCAGGGGCGAACCGAGTTTCTCGGCGCGGCCGCCGCGGTGCGCTTGGCGCCGGGCCTGCAAGTGCGCGGCCTGGCGGGCGCGGTGCGCTACTGGGACGGGCAATTCGACGATGCACGCCTGGCGCTCGCGCTGGCGCGCACCGCGATCGCGCGCGGCGCGACCGTGCTCAACCACTGTGCCGCGGTGGGCCTGATGCATGAGGGCGGCCGCATCGCCGGTGTGGTGGTCGAGAACCGCGAGAGCGGACAGCGCCACGCCTTGCGCACGCGCTGCGTGATCAACGCCACCGGCGTCTGGGTGGACGCGGTCCGACGCATGGACCGAGCGCCGCGCGGCGACCTGGTGGCGCCGAGCCAGGGCGTGCATGTGGTGGTGGACCGCGACTTCCTTCCGGGCGGCCACGCGATCCTGGTGCCGAAAACCGAGGATGGCCGCGTACTGTTCGCCGTGCCCTGGCTCGGCAAGACCATCCTCGGCACCACCGACACACCGCGCCACGACCTGCCGCTCGAGCCCGAGCCGTTCCGCGAAGAGATCGACTTCATCCTGGGCGAAGCCGCGCGTTATCTGGCGAAAGCACCGACTCGCGCGGACATCCGCTCGGTGTGGGTCGGGCTGCGGCCGCTGGTCAAGCCGCCCAACGAGGATCCCGGCGATACCAAGGCGCTGTCGCGCGAGCATGCAGTGCTGGTAGAACGCTCGGGACTCGTCACCGTCACCGGCGGCAAGTGGACCACCTACCGCGCCATGGCCGAGGACGTGCTCGCGCACTGCATGGCCAACCAGCTCCTGCCGATGCGACCAGCCGGTGTGACCGCCGCCCTGCCGCTGGTCGGCGCGCCCGCCCGCAGCGAGCATCCGCTGAGCGACGCGCCGGGCTTGCATCTCTATGGCACCGAGGCGTCGATCGTGCAGTCCTTGCCGGGCGCGGAACGCGAACTGGCGCCCGGACTTTCGCAGGCCATGGTGCGCTTCGCCGTGCGCTACGAATACGCGCGCACGGTGGAGGACGTGCTGGCGCGCCGATCGCGCGCACTGTTCCTCGACGCGCGGCTTGCCGCGTCGATTGCGGGGCCCGTCGCCGCGATCCTCGCCGAGGAACTCGGCGGGGACTTCGATGCCGGCAAGTCTCTGCGGGACTTCAGGGAACTCGCCGAGCGCTACTGCCGGCTGCCGCCGCAGCCGCATCAGTAGAATAGCTTGATGCGCTACCTCCTCGCGCTCGACCAGGGCACGACCAGCTCGCGCGCCATCGTGTTCAACGAGGAAGGCGCGCCGGTGCAAACGGCGCAGCAGGAGTTCCGCCAGATCTATCCCCAGCCCGGCTGGGTGGAGCACGACCCGAACGAGATCTTCGCCACCCAGTGCGCGGTGGCGCGCGAAGCGGTGGAGAAGGCCGGGGTGCATCCGACCGAGATCGTCGCCGCCGGCATCGCCAACCAGCGCGAGACCACCGTGCTGTGGGACCGGCAGAGCGGCACGCCGCTCGCCAACGCCATCGTCTGGCAGGACCGGCGCACCGCGGGCCTGTGCGCACAACTGCGCGCCGACGGCGTCGAGGACACGATCAAGGCCAAGACCGGCCTGGTGCTCGACCCGTATTTCTCCGGCACCAAGATCGCCTGGCTGCTGGACAACATCCCCGGCGCGCGCGCGCGCGCCGAGCGCGGCGAGCTCGCCTTCGGCACCATCGACACCTGGCTCGCCTGGCAGCTGTCGCAGAGCCGCACCCATGTCACCGACCCGTCGAACGCGGCGCGCACCATGCTGTTCGACATCCACAGGGGCGACTGGGACGCGGAGCTGCTGGAAATCCTGCGCGTGCCGCGCGCCATCCTGCCCGAGGTCTACCCGTCGGCGCACGTGTTCGGCATGATCGCGCCCTCCGTGCTCGGCGCCGCCGTGCCGATCGCCGGCATCGCCGGCGACCAGCAGGCCGCGCTCTTCGGGCAGGGCTGCCACCGGCCGGGCATGGCGAAGAACACCTATGGCACCGGCTGCTTCATGCTGCTCAACACCGGCGCGCGCGCCGTGGCCTCCGCCAACGGCCTGCTCACCACCGCCGCCGCGCAGCTGGGGCACGCGCGCGATGCGCGCGACGCCGACAAGGAATACGCGCTGGAGGGCAGCGTGTTCATCGCCGGTGCGGTGGTGCAGTGGCTGCGCGACGAGATGCGCTTCTTCAAGTCGAGCGCCGAGATCGAGGCGCTGGCCGCCAGCGTGCCAGACTCGGGTGGCGTGGTCCTGGTGCCGGCGTTCACCGGCATGGGCGCGCCGCACTGGGACCCGCTGGCGCGCGGCGCCATCGTCGGCATCACGCGCGGCACCGGGCGCGCGCACATCGCGCGCGCGGCGCTCGAGTCGATCGCCTACCAGAGCGCCGACGTGCTCGAGGCGATGCAGAAGGACTCGGGCGAAAAGCTGAAGGAACTGCGCGTGGACGGCGGCGCCGCCGCCAACGACCTGCTGATGCAGTTCCAGGCCGACATCCTCGGCGTGCCGGTGGTGCGGCCCAAGGTGCTGGAGACCACCGCGCTGGGCGCGGCGTACCTGGCGGGACTGGCCGTCGGGCTGTGGCCTTCGCGCGAGGCGCTCGCCTCGCACTGGGAAGTGGACCGGCGCTTCGAGCCGCAGATGAATCCCGCGCACGCCGCGGATCTGCTCGGGCAATGGCGCGAGGCGGTCAAGCGCTCGCTACGCTGGGCGGAGCTCGGCTAGGCGGCGGCCTCCGGGTAGAGGCGCGGGAAATAGAACGCGAGCGCATCGAGCGGCAGGCCGATGCTCACGGCGCCTTTCGGCGTGTCCGACATCAGCAGCCCCTCCGTCAGCATCGCCGCGATCACCTTGTCCGCCGTGCGCGCCCCCAACCCTGTCATCTGCTTGAACTCCCCCCGCTTCACCGATCCCGCCAGGAACACATGGTAGAGGGCCGGCTCTGCAGCGGGACGGATATCGCCTTCGGTTTCCGCAAGCAGCTTCAGGTAGGCTCGCATCCGCGCTCGCAGGTCCTTCAGTTGCAGCAACTCGGACATGAACCGGACCTGATCGAGACAGGTATCGAGGAAGTAATGCGCGAATGCAGCGAGACCTTGCTCCGATAGATTTCCACGACCATCCAGATCGCCGCGGCGCGGCTCGTCCGCATCGGAAAGGCGGTCGTAGTAAAGCTGCACATCTCGCGCCAGACCGCGCGACACCGCCCACAATCCGCTCCCGGCGCCCTGCCGGATCAATGCTGCTTGCGATTGCAACCGCATCACGCGGCCGTTGCCGTCGCGGAACGGATGCACCCACGCCAGACGTTGGTGCGCACAGGCGAGCGCGATCAATTGCCTGGAAGCCCCGTTCACCGCCGAATAAACCTGTTCAGTGCGCTTGAGAAAATCCGGCACCGCCTTCCAGTCGGGCGCGACATGCTTGCCGACATCGACAACGTTCTTGCGCCATTCACCGGGAACGACCGCATCGCCCTCCTTGGTGATCCGCTCGTCAGGCGGCAGCTTGCCGTAGAAACTGGCGTGCAGGCGTGCAATGAAATCTGGTGAGTACACCGACAGCGCCGGTTCGGCGGCCAGCCAGGACTCCATCTCCTTCTGCGTATCGATATGTGCAATCGCCAGCCGCTGCAGACGCGCCTTGGCGGGCACGTTGTCGAAGTCCTTGCGTAGCGCGCGTTCGATCTCGCGCGGATGCGTGTGCTGCCCCTCAATGCGGTTCGAGTAGTACGAGGTCACCCCGCGCAGCAGATCCGCGATCCGAGATGCCGTCGCCGGGTGCACCAGCCCCTTCAGTTCCAGCGCCCTGGCCGACAGGTCCTCGGCTAAGGCATCGAGCTCCGGATGCGCCAGAGTCGGTAGGAGCGGCTCGAATTGGTGAATGGCTTCGTACATAAATATGCGAATCTTTGTGCGAGTTATTTATAATATTAACTCACTGATTTACATACTGTCTATACGAATACTATGCCTATATTGTGCGAATATTGTTGCGGATCTTTGAAGGCTCAATTCGTTGACCAATCAACCCCTTACCCGCCTCCCTAACCGCCTTCCAGCATTACGCAGGCGCGCCGATGCCCCACACGCGGCGCGCGAACTCCGGGTAGTTCTCCGCGATGACGCGGGCCACCGGCCCGCGGATCAAATCCAGTTCTTCATCGGTCGGTGCGGCCGTCTTCGGCACGGCGCCCGGCACGTCATAGTCAAAGCCGGTGTTCGCGCGAACGTCCTCCACGCTCGAGTCCGGGTGCACGCTTTCCAGGCGGAAGCGGCGCTGTTCCTTCTGCCACAGGAACAGCGCCTTTCCGGTCAGCAACGCCGCCGGGCCGCCCCGCCGTTCGACACCGGGTCCGCTCCACCCAGGCGCAGAGATGTAATCCACCTTCTTCACCAGCACACGCGGCGAATGTTCCTCCCGGAACAGGATCGTCTGCTTCGCCGCAAAGTACATGTAGGCGGAGCCGAACGATCCTGGGAAGCGCCTGCCCTCGGCTTGGACCAGATTGATGTTCGCCTGCCCGTCGATCTGCGCGCCCCCCAGGAAGAAGACGTCGATGCGTCCCTGCCCGGCCAGGTCGAACAGTTCGCGGGATCCTTCGGTGAACGGATTGCCGCTGCGCTTCTGCAGCAGCGACACGCGCGGCCGGTTGCGGCTTTTCTCGCGCAGCAGGAACACCGCCATCGCGGGAATCGGCGAGGCCGCGCCGACGGCGACATGCCGCGCATCGCCGATCAGGCGCGCGATGGTCAACGCGAGCAGCTCCTCCTTCGCGAAGCTCACGCGGCGACGGTCTTGAAAACGAACTCGTCCAGGTACTGCCGGAAGCCTACCGCCGTCTTCGCCAACCGCGCGTAGTGCATGAGGTGCGCGTCGTCGATGCCGTAGGCACCGGGCACGCCGAGCGGCCAGGCGCCGCGCGGCGCGGGCGCCACCGCAGTGACGTAAACCGAAGAGATGCATCCGGGCGCGAGCAGTTCGTCTTCCAGCATGTCGCCGCGCTTCAACTCCTCGAAGCTGACGAAACAGGACCTTGACGCGTGCGCGATGGTCGCCAACTCGCCACGCCGCCCCACCCAGACATTGCCCGCCTCGTCCGCCCAGCGCGCATGGAACAGCGCCACGTCCGGCACGATGGCCTTCGCGAGGAGGATCGGATCGCCTTTGGCGTAAGGATTCTCGATGGTCTTCCAGTCGGGGTGATGCTTCACCAGATCCGAGCCGAGCACGCCGCGCAGCGGCAATCCGTTCACGGAAGGTTCGAGGGAGCTCTTCGACCTGGCGGGGCAGGGGCGCATCGACGTCTTCTTCCTGGGCGGCGCGCAGATCGACGGCCAGGCGAACATCAATCTGGTCCAAGCCGAGGGCAGGCGCTTCCCAGGATCGTTCGGCTCCGCCTACATGTACTTAGCGGCGAAGCAGACGATCCTGTTCCGGGAGGAACATTCGCCGCGTGTGCTGGTGAAGAAGGTGGATTACAT
>JBGQFF010000133.1:0-6646 GCA_041496745.1 Gammaproteobacteria bacterium | reverse complement strand
TGATGTTCCTAACACCATAAAACTCACCAGAAGCAATGTCATAGAAATTCTTGCATGAATATTTTTCATTTGCTTTCTCCTCTGTTGCTTTAAAGGGTTGGAGTACAAACAAAAAGCGCTGAGCCGCAGGGGCATGGGAAAACACGGAAACCGACGTCCAGCACTCAGAACACTATTTCGCCACTATTTAGCCGTCTGTTCGACATCGAACATACGTAGCGGTCGCAACTTAGCGCGACGGATGGCCGCTTTGGGTCGCAAGCGGTCATCTAGTCCGTAGCAATTGGCCTCAAAGCCAGTAGCTCACTTGCGTGGGTCGCAGCCTCGACACACGTGCCTTGCAACTCGTTGAATCGCCGCCGTTGCGCTGCGGTTCGTAGACTAAGCGACCCACTCCGACACGGGCGCCCTCGCCTCGTGCAGCGGCTGGCAGACGATGTCCACCAGCGTCGGCCCGCCGAAGGCGATTGCCTCCCTGAGGGCGGCACCCAACTTCGCGGGATCTTCCACCTTCCAGCTCTTCACGCCATACGCCTCCGCCACCTTTGCGTGGTCCGTGACGCCGAAGTCCACGGAAAAGTAACGTCCGCCGTAGCCGGTCTTCTGCCCCGCCTTGATCCACCCATAGACAGCATTGCTGATCACGACGAGCGTGATCGGCAGCCGATAGCGCACGAGAGTTTCCATTTCTCCTGCGCACATGCCGAAGCTGCCGTCACCCATCACGGCGACGGTCTTCACCGACGGCCGGCCGAAATGCGCGCCTACCGACGCGGCCATCGAATAACCCAATGCACCATGCGCCCGGTTTGAGAACAGGGTCCTGCCGGTGCGCCGCACAGGATAGTAGGCAGAGAGATAGGGGCAAGGCGTTCCCGGATCGGCGACGACGATGTCATCGGGTTCCAGGGCCTTCGACAGCTCCGCCACCACCCGCTCCGGCTTGATCGGCGTGTCGTTCGACGAAGCGAGCGCATTGAACTTCGCGAACTTCTCCGCCTTCGCCTTCACCACCGCCGCCGCATCGCGCGGGCGCTTCAAGTCGGAGAGCGCCTCGTTCAACGCCGCGAGCGCGGGCCTCGCATCCCCGATCAGCGGCACATCCACCTTGTAGTTCACCCCCACGGTCTCCGCATCCACGTCGAGTTGGATCACCTTCGCGGCGCCGGGCGCCGGATGGCGCCAGCGCTCGGTGGTCACCGAACCCGCGCGGCAGCCCACGAACACCACCAGGTCCGCCTGGTCCACGATCGAGCGCGTCTCGGGCGTGCCGCCGTTGGAGCCCACCACGCCCACCGCGAGCGGATGCTCCTCCGAAATGGAGCCCTGGCCGCTGATGGTGGTGGCCACGGGAGCAGAGAGGCGCTCCGCGAGCTCGATGAGCTCGTCCTGCGCGCCGGCGATCACCGGCCCGCCGCCGCAGATGAAGACCGGGCGCTTCGCATTGCGCAGCAGCTTCGCCGCCAGCTCGACGTGGAATGGATCCGGCGCGACGCGCCGCGAAGGGTACGAGCCGAGCGACGGATCGCCCCACACGTCCTTGCGCTCCACCGGCCCATTCTGCACGTCGAAGGGCAGCGCGATGTGCGCCGCGCCGGGCCGCCCGGTGGTCATGGCGTTGAACGCGGCGCGGAACACGCGCGGGATGTCCGCCGAGCGCTCGAGCACCGCGTTCCACTTGGTGAGCGGCCGCATCAGCGCGCCCTGGTCGAGCTCGGTGAGCGTGAAGCGCCCGCGCGAGGACACCGAGATGTCGGTGTTGATGCCGAGCACCGGCACGGAGGATTCGTTCGCCTCGACCAGGCCCGGCAGCAGGTAGGTGGCGCCGCCGCCCGAGGGACCTTCGCACACGCCGACCTTGCCGCTGACGCGGGCGTAGCCGTCCGCCATGTAGGCGGCATGGCGCTCGTCGCGCGTGAGGATGTGTCTCATCCCGTGCGGCAGGCGCGCGAGCGCGTCATACAGCGGCAGGCTGGTGTCGCCGCACAGGCCGAAGATCACCTCCACGCCGTGCGCCCGGAGCATCTCGACGACCGCTTCGGCGCCCGTCAGGGTCGCAGCAGGAGTATCGACCGGCTTGTTCATGCAGTTATATTAGCGCGACATGAACGCCGCCGGCCGCCAGCGCCCGCCCCCGGGACAGCTCACCCTCGATCACGTTTCGCATTTCGTGCCGGACCTCGAAAAGGCCGGCGCGCTGCTGGAAGAACTCGGCTTCGCCGTCACGCCGGTTTCCGCGCAGGTGACGCAGGACGGCCCCGCGGGAACCTCCAACCGCTGCGTGATGCTCGGGGAAGGCTATCTCGAGTTCCTCACGCCCACCGCCGAACCGCCGAATGCGCAGCGCATGCGCAAGTCGATGAAGCGCTACCGCGGCGTGCACCTCGTGTGCTTCGGCACGCCCGCGGCGGCGGAAGAGCACGCGCGCCTTGCGCGCCACGGCTTCGCGCCGCAGCCGCTGGTGCGCCTGGCGCGCAAGGTGGAAGACGGCATGACGGTGCGCTTCAGCGTGGTGCGCGCGGCGCCCGGCAAGATGCCCGAGGGCCGCGTGCAGTACGTGCAGCACCTCGCGCCCGAGGCGATCTGGCGCCCGCGGCACCTGCGCCACCGCAACGGCGTGCTCGGCCTCGCCGCCGCCTACGTGGTCGCAACGGACCCGGTGCGCGCCGCCGCGCGCTGGGCGCGATTCATGGGCGGGCTGCCGCGGCGGGAAGGAAAGCTCGTGTCGCTCCAAACCGACCGCGGCAAGGTGCTGATCGGCACGCGCGCGCAGATGAAGGCACTGCTCGGCGCCGCACCGCCCTCGCCCGGCATCGCCGGCTACGCGCTCGCGTGCCGGGACCCGAAGGCCTTTGCGCGGCGGTGCAAGGACGCCGGGTTCAAGGTGAACCGCAAGCTCGCCGTCTTGCTGCCGCCGGTGCTGGGCGGCGCATGGCACCTCGTTCCCAAGGAGAAGAAATGAAACAGGACATCTGCGCTTTATCCGCGACCGAACTGCTCGCTGCCTACCGCGCGAAGACGCTCTCGCCCGTCGAGGCGACGCGCGCGGTGCTCGCGCGCATCGCGGAGCTCAACCCGGTGCTCAACTGCTTCAACCTGATCGACGCAAGATCGGCCATGGAATCGGCACGCTCGAGCGAGACGCGCTGGATGAAGGGCGCGCCGCAGGGCTCTCTCGACGGCGTGCCGGCCTCGATCAAGGACATCCTCCTCACCAAGGGCTGGCCGACGCGCCGCGGCTCGAAGACCACCGACCCCTCGGGGCCATGGAACGACGACGCGCCGGCGGTGGCGCGCCTGCGCGAGCAGGGCGCAGTGCTGGTGGGAAAGACCACGACACCGGAATTTGGGTGGAAAGGCGTCACCGACAGCCCGCTCACCGGCATCACGCGCAATCCCTGGAACCCGAAGAAGACCCCGGGCGGCTCCTCGGGCGGGAGCGCGGCGGCGGTCGCCTCGGGCATGGGCCCGCTCACCATCGGCACCGACGGCGGCGGCTCGATCCGCATCCCGTGCGGCTTCACCGGACTGTTCGGGCTGAAGCCTTCCTTCGGGCGCGTGCCGGCCTGGCCGCTCTCGCCCTTCGGCACCGTGGCGCACGTCGGGCCGATGACGCGCACGGTCGGGGATGCCGCGCTGATGATGAACGCACTCGCGTTGCCCGACGTGCGGGACTGGCACGCGCTGCCCTACGACGCGCGCGATTACCTGACGGGACTGGACGATGGCGTGCGCGGCTTGCGCATCGCCTACTCGCCGGACCTCGGCTACGCCAGGGTGGACCGCGAGATCGCCGCGCTGGTGAAGAAGGCGGTGCAGGTGTTCGAAGACCTCGGCGCGCAGGTCGACGAGGTGGATCCCGGCTTCGAGGACCAGCTCGACGTGTTCACCCTGCACTGGTTCCCCGGCGCGGCCTATGTGGTGCGAGGCATACCGGCGGCGAAACGCAAGCTGATGGACAAGGGACTTCTGCAAGTCGCGCGCGCCGGTGAGAAGATCACGATGAAGCAGTACCAGGATGGCGTGGCCAAGCGCGGCGCGCTCGGCGTGCTGATGAACCAGTTCCACCAGAAGTACGACCTGCTGCTCACGCCCACGCTGCCGCTGCCGGCCTTCGATGCCGGAAAGGAGTCTCCGGCGCAAGTGAAGGACCGGCGCTGGACCGACTGGACGCCGTTCTCCTATCCCTTCAACCTCACGCAGCAGCCAGCGGCCTCGATTCCCTGCGGGCTGACGAAAGCGGGCCTGCCCGCGGGATTGCACATCGTGGGGCCGAAGTACGCGGATGCGCTCGTGCTGCGCGCGGCGCGGGCCTACGAAACAGTGAAGCCGATTCCGCTGCCGGATCTCGCGCGGCTGATGAAGTAGATCACTCCCGCAAGCGCAGCGCGAGGCTCTGCGTCGAGCGCCCGATCAGCCCCTGCGCGTCGTAGATGCGCGCCTCGGCGAGCCCGCCCGAGGCGGGTCCGAGCAGCGTCCGAGCCTCGATGCAGATCCATTCGCCCGCGGCGGGACGCAGCAGATTGATGGTGAGGTCGGAGTTCACGAACGCGTAGCGCTTGAAATCAAGGATCGCGCTGATGCCATTGCCGGAATCGGCGGCCACGGCGACGCGCTCGATGGGCGCGGGCACCTCGCCTTCGATCAGCGGATGCCGCAGGCGGAACCAGATGGCGCACGGACCGCGAAACAGCGCGCCCGCCGCGACGCGCGCCTCCACGAGGTCCGCGTAGCCGAGCCGCTCGGCCGAGGCGAACGGGAAGCGGTCCCCGGGAGATTGCTCGGGCGGCCTGGGCGCCCGGGGCAGCGGGTGCCCCGGCAGGCCCTCCGGCAGTGCGAGCGCCGCTTCGCGCTGCACGAGCGCCGTGCAGCGCGCCACTTCCTTGCCCTCGGCGGAAAGCACCGCGGAGAAATGCGCGACATTGCGCCCGGCGTAGTCGGTCTGCACCGCGACGGCGAGCTCGGCGATGGGGATCGGCCGCAGCAGGTTCGCGGTGAGCCGCGCCACGTGCGTCAGCCCGAGCGGCGCCGCGGCGCGCTCGATCTGGCGCGCGACGAGCGCGATCGGCGGTCCGCCGTGCTGGTGCTCGGGGTGCCACGGCCCGCGCGTCAGCACGGTCGAGCGCCAGGTGCCGGCGCCCGCGGCAACATACGCGCTGGCGTGCGGCGCCTGCGGTTCGGAGTCGTTGCGCACGGCAATCAAGGCCCGAGCGTCAGCTCCAGCACCCAGGTCGAGATGACCTTGTCCTGCTCGAGCATCGCGCCGCGCACCATGTAGTGCTTCGCGTCGCGCTGCTGCATGCACTCGAAGCCGCGGTAGCGCCCGGTGGCGCTGGCGTAGAAGGAAAGGATCGCGTCGCCGGCGATGACGAAGCGCCCGTTGAGCGAGCCGATGGCGGGATTCTCGCTCGACCAGTGCGTGGCGTTCGACCCCGGGGAGAACGGCAGGATCTCGGTGCGGTTGTGCTGCTCCTTCGGCGGGCTGCTCTTCACGCGCAGCACGCCCTCGGTCAGCCACTTGCCCGGCTCGTGGCGCACGCGCGTCTCGCCGTCCACCGGGGTGGCGGTGCCCGCGCCGTCGCGATACTCGCCCGCGGCGCGCCATGCGCCCTCGCGGAACAGGAAAGTATGCCCGGCCATGCGGCAACTATACTGCCCGCCGGCGCTCAGCCGCGCAGCGCCTTCATGACTTTCTCGTCCTCGAGCGCCTGCTCCGGCTTGCCTTCGAAGATGATCTCGCCGCGGTCGATCGCATAGAGCCGGTCCGCGATGCGCGCCGCGTTGACCAGGTTGGATTCGGCGATCAGCAGCGAGATGCCGAGGTCCTCGATCTTCAATACGGCGTCGCGGAAACGCTTGACGATGATCGGGGCGAGCCCCTCGAACGCCTCGTCCAGCAGCAGCAGCGTCGGGGCGAGCGCCATGCCGCGGGCGATGGCGACCATCTTGCGCTGTCCGCCGCTCAGGTTCATCCCCTGCCGGTGCAGCAGATCGCGCACCTCGGGGAACACCGCGTAGACGCGCTCCTCGATGTCCCCGTTGGCGGCCGCCCCCAGCCTGCGGTGCGCCTTCGCCGACATCCAGCGGCTGATCATCATGTTTTCCGCCACCGTGAGCTCGGGGAAGATCGCGCAGCCTTCGGGCGCATATCCCATGCCGCGCCGTGCCCGCTGGTGCACGGGCAACGAGCTCACGTCCTCGCCGTGAAACAGGATCTGGCCGGAGGCGAGCGGGAGAAAGCCCATGATGCTTTCCATGGTGGTGGTCTTGCCGGCGCCGTTGCGGCCGACCAGGCAGACCACCTCGTGTTCGTGCACGCTCAGCGAGACCCCGTGCAATACGTGGGCGGGGCCCCGGAAAGCTTCAATGTTTTTCACTTCAAGCATGATCAGACGTCCGTCCCGAGCAGATAGGTGGCCACGTCCCGGTTTTGCCGGATCTCCTCGGGCGGGCCGTCGGCGAGGAACCTGCCCTCGTGCATCACGACGACGCGATCGGAATACTTGAACACCACGTCCATGTCGTGCTCGATGACCACCGCGGTGATCCCGCCGCCTCGCACCACCGAAGACACCGTGTCCATGATCTGCGCCTTGTCGCGCGTGCTCACGCCGCTGGTCGGCTCGTCGAGGAACAGCAGCTTGGG
>JBGQFF010000132.1:0-6658 GCA_041496745.1 Gammaproteobacteria bacterium | reverse complement strand
GGCGTGGTAGATCGAGGCGTTGGCCTTGAGCACCTGCTCGCGCACCATGCGCGCGGCTCGGATCTTGTTGGTCTCCGGATCGATCTCGTAGGGCTTCACGTTGGCGAGCAACTGCTGCATCTCGGTGGTGATCACCGTGGTCGCCATGCCGCTCGCCACCTCGCCGGCGTTGTAGCCACCCATGCCGTCGGCGAGCACCACCAGCCCGTTCGCGCCGTCCGCGGCGATCGAGTCTTCGTTGTGCGAGCGCACCATGCCGGGATCGGTGCAGGATGCGATTTCGAGGGCTTGGCTCAGATCCATGCGCTCAGAGTTCGATGTCCACGCCCCTGCTGCCGCCAGGCGCTGCCGCCGCGCCGGCGTCCGCGGCGGCGCGCAGCGCCGCCGCGAATTCCTCGCCGCTCTGGTAGCGCTCGTCGGGGTTCTTGGCCAGAGCCTTGTCGAGGAACGCGACCAGGCCGTGCGGCACCTTCGGGTTGACCGACAGGATGTCGGTGGGCGGCTCGTTGGCGATCTTGTACATCAGCTGCGCCATCGATTCGCCCTCGAACGGCAGCTTGCCGCTGAGCAGCTGGTACAGGCTCACCGCCAGCGAGAACAGGTCCGAGCGCCCTTCGATCTTCCTGCCGGCGAGCTGCTCGGGCGACATGTAGGACGGCGTGCCCAGCACCATGCCGGTCTTGGTCTTGGAGGAGTCGGTCAGGCGCGCGATGCCGAAGTCCGTCAGCTTCAGCATGTCGGTGTCGGCGTGGTACATCATGTTCGCGGGCTTGATGTCCCGGTGCACCACGCCCTGCTTGTGCGCGTAGCCCAGCGCATCCGCGGCACGCGCAACGACCGAAACCGCCTTGTCCATCGGCAGCAGGTTCGCCCCTTTCACGTAGGGCGCGAGATCGCCGCCTTTCAGCAGCTCCATGGCGATGTAGCAGAAATCGTGCTCCTCGCCGGTGTCATAGATGGTGACGATGTTCGGGTGCGACAGGCGCCCCGCGGTCTCCGCCTCGCGGAAGAAGCGCTCCTTCACCTCGGCCAGCTCCTCGGCCTCGAACTCCTGTGCCAGGGCCATGGTCTTGATCGCCACCTCGCGGCCGATCTTGGGGTCTTTGCCGAGGTACACCACGCCCATCGCGCCTTTGCCCAGTTCCTTCTGCACTTCGAAGCGGCCGAACTTCGGCTTCTCGCCGGCGCCGAGCTGCAGCGTGCCGCCCGGGTGGCTCGACGCGCCGCCGAGGATCACGGTCTCGGAGAGCTGCTTGGCGCGCGACAGCTTTTGCTCGAGGTCCTTGAACTTCGGGTTGTACTCCTGCATGTGGCGGAACACCGACTCCGCCTTGTTGAACTGGCGCTTCCTCTCGAAATCGAGCGCCAGGTTGTACAGGTTTTCCATCACCGCGTCGGACATCGGCACCTGGCGGAACTTGTCCCAGGCGAGGTCGAGCTGCCCCTGCGCCTGGTAGGCGATGCCGAGCATGCGGTTGGATTCCGCGGAGGACTCGTCGGACTTCTGCTTGCCGCGCTCGGTGGCGATGAAGCGCTTGGAGATCAGGGCGATGTGGCCTACCAGCAGCAGGGAGCAGGGCACCATCAGCTGCATCCAGGTGGCCTGCGTGGTCATCAGCACGAAATGCACGGCGATCAGCACCGCCAGGATGCCAGCGGTGATGACGGCGGCGGATGCGGCCTTCAACCGCGGCAGCAGCACGATGAGGTACACGGCAACCAGCAGGAACACGAGCTTCTCGACGATCCAGCCCCAGGTCGGCGCAACGAAGAAATGCTCCTGCAGGATCGATGACACCGAGTGGGCCAACGTGAGCACCGGCGGCATGGCCGGCGACACCGGCGTCACCGAGGTGGTGCCCACGCCCGCCGCGGTGGCGCCGATCAGCACGATCTTGTCGGCGTACTTGGCGGCGGGGATCTTGCCCGAGATCACGTCATAGAAGGAATCAGGCTGGAACGCGGGGCGCTTGTCGCGATCCTTGTAGAAATACGCGTACATCTGCAGCGCCGGATCGGTGCCGATGCGCAGCCGGCCCAGGGTCACGCCTTCGTTCGCGCGGATCTTGATGTCGGCCGGCCCGAGGTTGAGGCTCTTGGCCGCGATCATCAGCGACAATGACGGGAAGTGGTGCTCGAAATAGCGCAGCACCAGCGGCTCGGTGCGGATGGCGCCGTCGATGTCGGGATTCGCGTTCAGGTGGCCCAGGCCCGCCGCGGCGCGGCCCAGGCTGTCGAGCGGCACCTGCACTTCGGAGGCCGGCAGCGCGCCGAGCTCGTCTTCCTTGGCCGGAATGGCGTTCTTCACCACATAGTCTGCGAGCGGACGGTCCGGCTTGCCGCGCGGGAAGTCGATGGTGAACAGCATCGGCAGCAGCACGTTGCCCGCCTTGGCGTAGCTCTCCGCCAGCCGGCGGTCGGTGTTAAGCGCCGCCTCGGCCTCCTTCAGCAGGTCGACCATCGGGTTCGGCCCGCCGCCGGTTTCGCTCTTCGCCGCCAGCGCCAGGAGCTTGACGATGTACTGGTAGCCGGGGTCGATCTGCGGTTCGAACAGGAACACCGTGTTGGCGATGACCTTGGCCTTGGCGCCGGCCAGCAGGTCGGTCATCTTGGCGTGCACTTCGCGCGACCATGGCCAGCGGCCGATGTTGGCGATCGAGGTGTCGTCGATGGCGATCACCGCGATCCTGTCCGACGGCGCGCGCGACGAGGCTTGCACCCCCATGTCGTAGGCCTTGCGCTCAAGGCTCTGCAGCAGGTCGCTGCCGCCGGCGACGAACATCAGCACCACGACAACGAGGCCGAGGAACCAATCGGACTTCCAAAAGCCGGATTTCATGCGCAGGCTCTCCCCGTTCTTCTGTTGTCGAACCGAGGCGGCCCAACCTCCGACAACAACCCTTGAAACAGCAGTCTGGACCGCATTCTTGCAGTCAAAACTAAGCTGCGTCAAATGTTTACGCGCCAACGCATCCGGCGCATGCGTCGCCGCGGCCGGACAACGGGGAATTCAATTGCCGAGCAGCTGTCCCGGCTTGAGGGCGCCCGAGGCGACGAAGTCCGCCGCGGCGAGTTTCTTGCCGTCCCCCAGCTTGGCCTTGCCGGCGTGGATGCGACCGCCCTGGGCGGCGATCACCAGGCGGCCCTCGGCGAGCTCGAGCACCTCGCCGATCTTGCCCTTCACCGCGCCGAAGGTGCGCACCAGCTCCTTGCGGCTGTCGAACAACTGCAGTTTCACGCCGTTGCAGGTGGTCCAGGCGCCCGGCGCCGGGTCGCAGCCGCGGATCAGGTTGTGGATCACGTCGGCGTGGTTGGCCCAGTTGATCTTCGCCTCGGCTTCGCGGAACCAGCCTTCGTAGGAAGCCTGCAACTCGACCTGCACGGTTTCCTTGTGCTTGCCCGCGACCACCAGGTCGGCCGCCTCGAGCATGGCTTGCACGCCCATCGGGAACAGCCGGTCGAAATACACGGAGCCGAGTGTGTCGTTCTCGCCCACCGGGGTGCGTTTCTGCAGGATCACCGCGCCTTCGTCGAGGCCGTCGCTCGGCCGGAAGATGGTGATGCCGGTCTCCTTCTCGCCGCGCGTGATCGGCCAGTTGATCGACGACGGGCCGCGGTACTTCGGCAGCAGCGACGGGTGGTACTGGATGGTGCCGTGCTTCGGCACGCCGACGAACTCCTGCGGCGCGAACTGCAGCACGAACGCCATGATGCCGATGTCGGCCGCGGCATCCTTCATCGCCTGCACCGCCTCGGGCACGCGCAGCGACTTGAACTGGTGGACCTTGAGGCCCTTCTCCTGCGCCGCGGCGCGCAGCGCGTCGGGTCTCGCGCCTTCCTTCTCCGGCGCGCAGAACACCGCCGCGACCTGATCGCCGCGCGCGAGGAAAGCCTCGAGCACCGCCTTGCCGAAGTCCTGCTGGCCAACGATCGCGATCCTCATGCGGCCTTCTTGGGCGGGACCGAGAACGCCCCGGCGTTTTTCAACGAGCTTATTTTCGCATCGTCGTAGCCCAGTACTTCCTTGAGGACCTCGTCGGTGTGCTCGCCCAGCGTAGGCGAGCGCTTGATGACGGCGGGCGAGTCGGAGAGCTTGATCGGCATGCCGACGTTCCACCACTTGCCGCGCTGCGGATGGTCGAGCTCCACCCACATGCCGCGCCCGCGCACGTGCTCGTCGTTGGCGAGGTCCGCGGTGCCCATGATCGGGCCGCAGGGCACGTCGAGCGGGTTGAGGATCGCCATCAGCTCACGCTTGGTGTGCTTCAGCGCGAACTCGCCGATCAGCTCCCACATCTCCGCCTGGTTCTTGCGCCGCTCTCCGATCTTGGCGAACTTGGGATCGGTGGCGAGACCCGGCATGCCGAGGTCGCGCCCGATGCGCTTGGCCAGCGCCTCCCACACCGCTTCCTGCACCACGATATACAGGAAGTCGTTGGTACCTCCCGGCTTGCAGCGGATCGCGTTGCCCAACTGCCCACCGCCGGAGTCGTTGCCGCCGCGCGGCACGTCGCCCATGCCCTGGTGCGTCGGCACCGAGAACTCGGAGAGCGACTGGCGCGTCAGGCGCTGATGGTCGCGGAACTTGACGCGGCACAGGTTCATCACGCCGTCCATCATCGCCACCTCGACGTACTGGCCTTGCCCAGTGCGGTCGCGCTGGTGCAGCGCCGCGAGCAACCCGATCGCGAGATGCAATCCGGTGCCGGTGTCGCCGATCTGCGCGCCGGTGACGAACGGCGGGCCGTCGGGAACCCCGGTAGTGCTCATCGCCCCGCCCATCGCCTGCGCGACGTTTTCGTAGGCCTTGAAGTCGGCATACGGGCCCGAGGAGCCGAAGCCCTTGATCGATCCCATCACCACGCGCGGGTTGAGCTGGTGGATCTTCTCCCAGCTGAAGCCGAACCGGTCGAGCACGCCGGGGCCGAAATTCTCCATGATGATGTCGCACTTCTTCAGCAAGTCGACGAACACCTGCTTGCCCTCGGCGTTCTTCATGTTCACGGTGATCGAGCGCTTGTTGCAGTTGAGCATCGTGAAATACAGACTGTCGGCGTTCGGCACATCGCGCAGCTGGCCGCGCGTGGCGTCGCCGGCCGGATTCTCGAACTTGATGACGTCGGCGCCCATCCAGGCGAGGAGCTGCGAGCAGGTCGGCCCCGCCTGCACGTGCGACATGTCGAGGATGCGGACTCCCTTGAGTGCTTCCACGTTTGACCTATTTCTTCTTGGCGGTCGGATTCAGGCTCGTGATGCGACCGCTTTCGGTGCCGGCGGTTTCATCGATCACGGCATTGATGAGCGTGGGCTTGCGCGAGCGGATGGCTGCTTCCATTGCCCTGCGCAACTCGGCCGGGTTGGTTACGTGTACCCCTATGCCACCGAAGGCCTCCATCAGCTTGTCATAGCGCGCACCCTTGACGAACACGGTGGGTGCCACATCGGGGCCGCCGGTCGGATTGACGTCGGTGCCGCGGTAGATGCCGTTGTTGTTCAAGATCACCACGCAGACCGGCAGGTTGTAGCGGCAAATGGTCTCGACTTCCATGCCGGAGAAGCCGAAGGCGCTGTCGCCCTCGATCGCGATTACCTGCTGGCCGCTGACCACGGCGGCCGCGACTGAGAAGCCCATGCCGATGCCCATCACGCCCCAGGTGCCGACGTCCAGGCGCTTGCGCGGCTTGTACATGTCGACGATGCTGCGAGTGAAGTCGAGCGCGTTGGCGCCTTCGTTAACCAGGATGGCGTCCGGGTTGGCCTTGATGATGTCGCGCACCACGTTCAGCGCGCTGTAAAAATTCATCGGCGCCGGATCCTTGGCCAGGGTCTCGGCCATCTTGGCCAGGTTCTTGTCCTTGCGCTCGGCGATGGCGCGCAGCCAGTCAGCTGGCGGCTTGGCCCAGTTGGAGCCGATACCGGCAAGCAGCGCGGACACGCAGGAACCGATGTCGCCGACCAGCGGGGCGTCGATACGGACGTTGCTGTCCATCTCCTGCGGCGAGATGTCTATCTGGATGAACTTTTGGCCGCCCCGGTCCTTGTGGTCCTTGCCGCCCCAGGTCTTGCCCTTGCCGTGCGAGAGCAGCCAGTTCAGGCGGGCGCCGACCAGCATCACCACGTCAGCCTCGGGCAGCACGTAGGAGCGGGCGGCGGCAGCGGATTGCTCGTGCGTGTCGGGCAGCAGGCCCTTGGCCATGGCCATGGGCAGGTAGGGGATGCCGGTGCGCTCGATGAGGGCGCGGATGTTCGCGTCGACCTGAGCGTAGGCGGCACCCTTGCCCAGCAGGATGAGCGGACGCCTGGCGCTCTTGAGCAGTTCAAGGGCGCGCTGCACGGCGTCCTGGGCCGGGATCTGGCGCGGCGCCGGATCGACCACCTTGATCAGCGATTTCCTGCCGGCTTCCGCGTCCATGGTCTGAGCGAACAGCTTGGCCGGCAGGTCGAGGTAGACGCCGCCCGGGCGGCCGGAAACGGCGGCGCGGATGGCGCGCGCGATGCCCACACCGATGTCCTCGGCGTGCAGCACGCGGAAGGCGGCCTTGCACAGCGGCTTGGCGATGGCCAACTGGTCCATCTCCTCGTAGTCACCCTGCTGCAGGTCGACGATCTCGCGCTCGCTGGAGCCGCTGATGAGGATCATCGGGAAGCAATTGGTGGT
>JBGQFF010000131.1:0-6715 GCA_041496745.1 Gammaproteobacteria bacterium | reverse complement strand
TGGCATTGCGACGCAGGATCCGGTGCTGAGAAGGAAATTCGAGGGCAAACCCGAGCAGGTGGTGAACTTCTTCTTTTTCGTCGCCGAAGAGGCGCGCGAGCTGATGGCAAAGCTCGGCGTGCGCAAGTTCGCCGACCTCATCGGCCGCGCCGATCTGCTCGACACGCGAAGGGGAATCGAGCACTGGAAGGCGAAGGGGCTCGATTTCTCGAAGGTCTTCTACATGCCGCAGATGCCGCCCGAGGTCGCGCGCTTCCATTGCGAGACGCAGAGCCACGGTCTGGAGAAGGCGCTCGACCAGCGCTTGATCGAACTCGCGCGGCCCGCGCTGGAGCGCGGCGAGAAAGTGACGATCGAGATGCCGATCCGCAACATCCACCGCACAGTAGGGACCATGCTCTCGGGCCGCATCGCCAAGCGCTACGGGCACGAAGGCCTGCCCGACGAGACGATCCACCTGCGCTTCGCCGGCTCCGCCGGGCAGAGCTTCGGCGCGTTCCTGGCGCGCGGCGTGTGGCTCGATCTCATCGGCGACACCAACGACTACTGCGGCAAGGGGCTCTCCGGCGGACGAATTTCCGTTCAACCCTCGCCCAAGTTCCGCGGCGAGCCGGCCGAGAACATCATCACCGGCAACGTCGTGCTGTACGGCGCGATCGGGGGCGAGGCGTATTTCCGCGGCGTCGCCGGCGAGCGCTTCGCAGTGCGCAATTCGGGCGCGCAGGCGGTGGTGGAAGGCGTAGGCGATCACGCCTGCGAATACATGACCGGCGGCAGCGTGGTGGTGCTGGGCACGACCGGGCGCAATTTTGGCGCCGGGATGTCAGGCGGCATCGCCTATGTGCTCGACGAGGACGGCAGCTTTGCCAAGCGCTGCAATACCTCGATGGTGGCGCTCGAGCCGCTGGCGCCGGAGCACGAGCAGGAGGCGAAGCTGGCGCGCGAGCTCTGGCACAAGGGTGCCGCCGACGAGGCGATCGTCAAGCGACTCATCGAGCGCCACGCCCACTACACGGGAAGCGCGCGCGCGAAACGGATCCTGGAGCGCTGGAGCGAGGTCCGGCCAAAATTCGTCAAGGTGTTCCCGCACGAGTACCGGCGCGCTCTGGGCGAGCTCGCCGCCAAGCAACGCCGCCTCGCGGCCTAGTACCGATGGGAAAGATCACCGGCTTCATGGAGTACGAGCGCCTGGAGGAGCCCCACGAGGCGCCGCAGACGCGCAAGCAGCACTACCGCGAGATCTACCTGCATCTCCCGGACGAGGATGCGAAGATCCAGGGCGCGCGCTGCATGGACTGCGGTATCCCGTTCTGCATGTCGGGCTGCCCGGTCAACAACATCATTCCGGACTGGAACGACCTGGTGTACCGCGGCGACTGGAAGAGCGCGATCGAGACGCTGCACTCGACCAACAACTTCCCCGAGTTCACCGGACGCATCTGCCCCGCGCCTTGCGAGGAAGCTTGCGTGCTGCGCATCAACGAGGACCCGGTCGGAATCAAGTCGATCGAGCACGCGATCATCGACAAATCCTGGCAAGAGGGCTGGGTGAAGCCGCAGCCTGCGGAGCACAAGAGCGGAAAGAAGGTCGCGGTCGTGGGTTCGGGCCCGGCAGGACTTGCCTGCGCGCAGCAACTGGCGCGCGCCGGGCACGCGGTCACGCTCTACGAGAAGAGCGACCGCATCGGCGGCCTGCTGCGTTACGGCATACCCGATTTCAAGCTCGACAAGAGCGTGATCGACCGCCGCCTGGAACAGATGCGAGCCGAAGGCGTCGAGTTCCGTACCAGCATGTGCGTCGGCAAGGAGCCGCCGGGCAGGGGTGTCCCCAACGACGCCACCGACATGCTCGCGCCGGAGAGGCTGCGCGCCGAGTTCGACGCGGTGGTGCTCTGCGGGGGCGCCGAGCAGTCGCGCGATCTGCCGATTCCGGGGCGCGAGCTCGACGGCATCCACTTCGCCATGGAATTCCTGCCGCTGCAGAATAAGCGCGTCGCTGGCGACAAGAACGTGCAGGACCTGTGGGCGAGCGGCAAGCACGTCGTCATCATCGGCGGCGGCGATACCGGGTCCGACTGCGTCGGCACTGCAAACCGCCACGGCGCCGCTTCGGTGACCAATTTCGAGCTGTTGCCGATGCCGCCGGACGTCGAACGCAACCCGGTGTGGCCGTACTGGCCGACCCGGCTGCGCACCTCCTCCTCGCACGAAGAAGGCGTCGAGCGTGACTGGTCGGTGGCGAGCAAGCGCTTCATCGGCGAGAACGGCAAGGTCAAGGCGCTCGAAGCGGTGCGCCTGGAGTGGAAGGACGGCAAGCCGGTCGAGGTGCCTGGCTCCGAGTTCACGCTCCCGGCCGGCCTCGTGCTCCTCGCGATGGGCTTCGTCTCGCCGGTGCAGTCGCTGCTCACGGAGTTCGGCGTGCAGAAGGACGCCCGCGGCAATGCCCGGGCTACGACCGACGGAGCGGGGTGCTACGCCACCAGCGTGCCCAAGGTTTTCGCCGCCGGCGACATGCGCCGCGGCCAGTCACTGGTGGTATGGGCGATCCGCGAAGGGCGCCAGGCCGCGCGCGCGGTGGACGAGTTCCTGATGGGGGCCTCCGAGCTGCCGCGCTAACGGCGGCGGCTAGTCGCTCGCCGGGGCGATCCGGTACTCGACCACCTGGCGGTTTGCCTTCAAAGCGTCGGACAGCGCGCGCGCGCCGCCCGCGCCCACCGCGCGCAGCACCATGCGGTACTCGAACTGGGCGCCCTCCGCGCTCAACCGGTAGTTCAGGTTGTAGACGGAAAATCCGTGCTGCGACACCAGCTGGCGCAATTCGGGTTCCGGCATCACGGCATCGCGCGCGAAACGCACCGAGAAGTTGGCGTAGAACTCGGTTGGAATCTTGCTTTCGATCCAGCGGAACAGCGACAGCGTGCCGAGCGTGAGCACGGCGCCGATACCCGCGGCGAAGTAGAAACCGATCCCGGTGAGGATGCCGATCGCCGCCGTCATCCAGATCGACGCGGCCGTGGTCAGCCCGCGCACCGACAGGCCCTCCTTGACGATCACGCCGGCGCCGAGAAAGCCGATGCCGGTCATGATGCCCTGCGCCATCCGGGTCGGATCGATGGCGACGCGCGTGCCGCTCTGCGCGCTGAACCACTGGTGCTCGTACACCGTCACCAGCATCAGCAGGCTCGAGGCGACGCATACCAGCGCGTGCGTGCGAAAGCCGGCGGCGCGTCCGCGATAGCTGCGCTCCAGCCCGATGATGCCACCCGCGGCCAACGCGGCCACCAGCCTGAAAGAGATTTCGAAGTACTCGTTGTTCAAGTCGCCGCTCCTGCCACCGGGCTGTCATGTTAAAGCGGTTTTCCATGATCTTTCAAGGAGTTCGCCAGAATGCCGGTGCTAGAATCCGGCGCCATGAGCCTTGCCGTCATCGTCCTGGCCGCTGGCCAGGGCAAGCGCATGCACTCGGCATTGCCCAAGGTGCTGCACCCGCTCGCGGGGCGTCCGCTGCTCGCCCATGTGCTCGACGCGGCGCGCTCACTCAAGCCGAAGCAGATCCTGGTGGTGCATGGCCATGGCGGCGCCGAGGTGCGCGCCGCATTCGAAGGCGCGCGCCTCGAATGGGTTGAGCAGGCGAAACAGCTCGGCAGCGGCCACGCGCTGGCGCAGGCGCTGCCGAAGGTGGCGCGTGGGGCACAGGTACTGGTGCTGAACGGCGACGTGCCGCTGGTGCGTGCCGCGACGCTCGAGCGTCTGGTTGCGGCCGCGAAGAGCGGGCTCGCGATCTGCTCGTCGGACCTCAGCGACCCGACGGGGTACGGCCGCGTGCTGCGCGACGCGCGCAATCGCGTGCGGCGCATCGTCGAGCACAAGGATGCCAACGCGAGGGAATTGCGCCTCCGCGAGTGGTATGCCGGGTTCCTGGCGGCGCCGGCGGAACGCTTGTCGGCGTGGCTGGCGAAGGTGAAACCCGCGAACGCCCAGAAGGAGTACTACCTCACCGACGTGATCGGGCTCGCGGCCAAGGACGGCGTGAACATCGCCACGGTGAAGGCGGTGGATCCCTGGGAAGTGGCGGGCGTCAACTCGCGCCACGAGCTCGCGCTGCTCGAGCGCGCTTACCAGAACGAACAGGCGCAAAAGCTGCTCGAGGCGGGCGTCGGGCTCGCCGACCTGTGGCGGGTGGACGTACGTGGCAACCTGTCCTGCGGGCGCGATGTGTCGATCGACGTGAACTGCGTCTTCGAGGGCAGTGTGACGCTTGGAGACCGCGTGCGCATCGGGCCGAACTGCGTGCTGCGCAACGTCACGTTGGCGGCCGACACGGAGGTCCGCGCCTTCTCGCTGCTGGAAGAGGCCACGGTCGGCAAGCGCTGCCGCATCGGGCCCTATGCACGGCTGCGACCCGGCACGGCGCTCGGCGAAGAGGTACACATCGGCAACTTCGTGGAAGTGAAGGCGAGCCGCGTCGGCGCCGGCTCCAAGGCGAACCATCTTGCCTACATCGGCGACGCCGAGGTCGGTGCGCGCGTCAATATCGGCGCCGGCACCATCACCTGCAATTACGACGGCGTGAACAAGAACCGCACGGTGATCGAGGACGACTCGTTCATCGGCTCGGACGCGACGCTGGTCGCGCCGGTCACCATCGCCAAGGGTTCGTACATCGGGGCGGGCTCCACTATCAGCAAGAGCACGCCGCCCGGACAGCTCACGGTGGCGCGCGCGAAGCAGGTGTCGCTGCCGAACTGGAAGCCGCGGAAGAAATAGCCCATGTGCGGAATCGTCGGCGCCGCGGCGCGTCGAGACATCGTGCCGATGATGATCGAGGGGCTCAGGCGCCTCGAGTACCGGGGCTACGACTCCTGCGGCGTAGCCACCATTGGTGAGCGCAAGCTGACGCGAGTGCGCAGCGTGGCGCGCGTCGCCGACCTGGCCGCGCAGGTGGCGAAACAGAAGCTTGCCGCCGAAACCGGGATCGCGCACACGCGCTGGGCAACGCACGGCGCGCCGGTGACCAGGAACGCCCACCCGATGGTGTCGCGCGACGAGATCGCGGTGGTGCACAACGGCATCATCGAAAACTACGAGGAACTGCGCACCGAACTGAAGGCGAAGGGCTACGCGTTCGACAGCCAGACGGACACCGAGGTCATCGCGCACCTGGTCCACAGCCACTACTCGGGCGACCTGTTCCAGGCCGTGCGGCGCACAGTAAAGCGTCTCGCGGGCGCCTATGCCATCGCCGTGGTGGCGAAGAGCCAGCCGCACCGCGTCGTCGGCGCGCGCGCCGGCAGTCCGCTGGTGGTCGGCGTCGGCGCCAAAGAGATGTTCCTGGCATCCGACGCGCTCGCGCTGGCCGGTACTACCGATCGCATCGCCTATCTGGAAGAGGGGGACGTGGCGGAGATCGACCTGGACAGCTTTCGCGTGCGGGACGCCTCGGACAGGGAAGTGAAGCGTGAAGTGCGCACGGTGAAGGCCGGCAGCGCGACGGTCGAGCTGGCGCCTTACCGCCACTACATGCAGAAGGAGATCTTCGAGCAGCCGAGCGCGGTGGCGGACACGCTCGAAGGGGTCCAGTCGGTGACCCCGGCGCTGTTCGGCAAGCAAGCGCAGCGCACGCTGCGGGGCGTGAAGCAGGTGCTGATCCTCGCCTGCGGCACCAGCTATTACTCGGGCCTCACGGCGAAATACTGGATCGAGTCGCTCTCGCGGCTACCCACGCAGGTCGAGATCGCGAGCGAGTACCGCTACCGCGACAGCGTGCCCGATCCAGCCACGCTGGTGGTGGTGGTGTCGCAGTCGGGGGAGACCGCCGACACACTCGCGGCGCTGCGTCATGCGCGCAAGCTGGGCCAGAAGCGCACGCTCGCCATCTGCAACGTCGCCAGCAGCGCGATGGTGCGCGAGACGCGGCTGAGCTTTCTGACCCACGCCGGGGTGGAGATCGGCGTTGCCTCGACCAAGGCGTTCACCACGCAGCTGACCGCGCTGTTCCTGCTCGCGCTGGTGCTGGCCAAGCTGCGCCGGCGCCTGCCGGCGCGCGCGGAGGCGGAGCACCTCAAGCGGCTGCGCCACCTGCCCAAGGCGCTCGCCGCGGCGCTGGCGCTCGAACCCCAGGTCATCGCCTGGGCGGAGCGCTTCGCGAAGAAGGAGCACGCCCTGTTCCTCGGCCGCGGGCTGCACTACCCGATCGCGCTGGAAGGCGCGCTGAAGCTCAAGGAGATCTCCTATATCCACGCCGAGGCCTATCCGGCGGGCGAGCTCAAGCACGGGCCGCTCGCGCTGGTCACCGAGGAGATGCCGGTGGTGACGGTGGCGCCGAACGACGCGCTGCTGGAAAAGGTGAAGTCGAACATGCAGGAAGTGCGCGCGCGCGGCGGCGAGCTCTACGTGCTGACCGACGCCGACACGCGCATTGCGGCGCAGGAAGGCATGCACGTGATCCGGCTGCCCGAGCACTACGGGCTGCTGTCGCCGATCCTGCACGTGGTGCCGCTGCAGCTGCTCGCGTATCACACCGCGCTGGCGCGCGGCAGCGACGTGGACAAGCCGAGGAACCTGGCGAAGTCGGTCACCGTGGAGTGAACCGCTACGATGCAGTCGTGGTCGGCGCCGGGCACAACGGCCTCACTTGCGCCTGCTACCTCGCGCGCGGTGGATTGAAGGTCAAGGTGCTCGAGCGGCGGCCGCGCGTCGGCGGCGCCGCGGTCAC
>JBGQFF010000130.1:0-7012 GCA_041496745.1 Gammaproteobacteria bacterium | reverse complement strand
TCCTACGTCGGCGGCTACCAGGGCGCGCCGGTGTCGCACATGATGGACGTGCTGAACGACGCGCGCGACATCATGGACGAGCTCGGCGTGCACGTCGAGACCAACGCCTCGGAAGCGGGCGCGGCGGCGATGCTCGGCGCCTCGATCAACTACCCGTTGCGCGGCGCGGTGACCTTCAAGTCCACGGTCGGCACCAACGTCGCATCGGATGCGCTCTCCAATCTCGCCTCTGCCGGCGTCAAGGGCGGCGCGCTGATCGTGCTCGGCGAGGACTACGGCGAGGGCGCCTCCATCATCCAGGAGCGCAGCCACGCCTTCGCCATGAAATCGCAGATCTGGCTGCTCGATCCGCGCCCCAACCTGCCGAAGATCGTCGAGATGGTGGAGCACGGCTTCGCGTTGTCGGAGGCTTCCAGCAGCCCCGTGATGCTGGAGCTGCGCATCCGCGCCTGCCACGTGCAGGGCAGCTTTGCCACCAAGAAGAACCGCGCGGCGCGCTTCTCCAAGCGCAACTTCCTCGAGAACCCGGACTTCGACTTCGGCCGCATCAGCCTGCCGCCCTCCACCTACGCGCAGGAAAAGCACAAGATCGAGGTGCGCTGGCCGGCCGCCGTGCGCTACGTCCGCGAGCACCAGCTGAACGAGCTGTTCCCCGGAGAGCGCAGCGACATCGGCATCCTGTGCCAGGGCGGCATGTACAACGCGACCATCCGCGCCCTGCAGCAACTGGGGCTCGCCGACGCGTTCGGGGTGTCGCGGATCCCGATCTACTGCATGAACGTGACCTACCCGCTGGTGCCGGAGGAGATCGTGCAGTTCTGCGCCGGCAAGCGCGAGGTGCTGGTGATCGAGGAAGGCCAGCCGGCCTACCTGGAAGAGGCCATCCTCGCCACCCTGCGCCGCCACGACGTCAACGGCGTCAAGGTGCACGGCAAGGACGTGCTGCCGATGGCTGGCGAGTACACCGGCGAAGTCGTGGTGACCGGCGTGGCCAGGTTCCTCGACGCCGGCCAGGCGCTCGCCGCCATCATCGCGGCGAAAAAGAAGGCCGCCGAGCTGTTCGGCGCGCTGCTGCCCACGCGCCCGCCCGGGTTCTGCGTCGGCTGTCCCGAGCGCCCGGTGTTCGCGGCGATGAAGCTGGTGGAGAAGGACGTGGGGAAGTACCACGTCTCTGCCGACATCGGCTGCCACACCTTTTCCACGCTGCCGCCGTTCAACATCGGCCACACCGTGCTCGGCTACGGCCTGGGCCTCGCCTCGAATTCCGCGGTGCACCCGATGTTCGGCAAGCGCACCGTGACCATCATGGGCGATGGCGGTTTCTGGCACAACGGCCTCACCTCGGGCGTGGCCAACGCCGTGTTCAACAAGGACGACGGCATCCTCGTCATCATGAAAAACGGCTACAGCGCGGCCACCGGCACGCAGGAGCTGCCCTCCTCGCCCACGCACAACGAGCACAAGGCCGCCGACATGTCGATCGAGCGCGCGCTCGGCGGTCTGGGCGTGGACTGGATGCGCACCGTGCACACCTATCACGTCGGCGAGATGAAGAAGACGCTGAAGGAGGCGATGACCACCGGGCACCAGGGTCTCAAGGTGATCATCGCCGACGGCGAGTGCCAGCTCGAGCGGCAGCGCCGCATCCGGCCCGAGACCGCGAAGCAGCTCGCTGCGGGCAGGCGCGTGGTGCGCGTCAAGTACGGCGTGGACGAGGACACCTGCACCGGCGACCATTCCTGCATCCGGCTCTCCGGCTGTCCCACGCTCACGCTGAAGGACAACCCCGATCCCCTGCGCAAGGACCCCGTGGCCACGGTGATCGAGGGCTGCGTGGGCTGCGGGCTGTGCGGCGAGAACGCGCATGCCGCGGTGCTTTGCCCGTCCTTCTACCGCGCCGAGGTGATCCAGAATCCGTCGCTGTTTGACCGCGCGCTCGCCCGGCTCCGCAGCCTGATCGTCCCGGCATGAGCCTGCCGCAGCGCTCGATCACGGTGCTGGTGGCCGCGCTCGGCGGCGAGGGCGGCGGCGTGATGGCCGACTGGCTAATGCACGCGGCGAGGGCCTGCGGCTACCCGGCGCAGGCGACTTCGATTCCCGGCGTGGCGCAGCGCACCGGCGCGACCACCTACTACCTGGAGATCTTCCCGGCCAGGCGCGAGGCGCTCGGCGGGCGCGAGCCGGTGATGTCGCTCACGCCCAGCCCGGGCAACGTGGACGTCATGGTGGCCTCCGAGCTGCTCGAAGCCGGCCGCGCCATGCAGAACGGCTACGTCACGCCGGAGCGCACCACGCTCATCGCCTCCACGCACCGCATCTACGCGACGGTCGAGAAGAGCCAGATGGCCGACGGTCGCATTTCCAGCGAGCGCGTGCTGGCCGCGGCGAAGCAGCTGGCCAAGCGCACCGTGCTGTTCGACATGCGCCAGCTGGCGCAGGACAGCGGCACGGTCATCAACGCAGTGCTGTTTGGCGCGATGGCCGGTTGCGGCGCCCTGCCCCTGCCGCGCGAGGCCTGCGAAGCGGCGATCCGCCACTCCGGCAAGGGGGCGCCAGCAAGCCTGCGCGGCTTTGCCGCCGGCTACGACATCGCGGCGGGGGCGCGCCAGACACCGGCCGCCGAGCCGCGCCCGGTACCCCCCGAAACGCGCGAGATTCTGCAACTCGGCGCCGCCCGCCTGCGCGACTACCAGGGCGAGGCATACGCCAGGCTGTACCTCGGGCGCATTGCGACGCTGGGCGACGCCGAAGCGAAGCTGATCGGCGAGGTCGGGCGACAACTCGCGCTGTGGATGAGCTACGAGGACATCATCCGCGTCGCCGACCTGAAGACCCGCGCCTCGCGCTTCGAGCGCGTGCGCCGGGAGGTCGGCGCCAAGGACGGCGAGCCGGTGGTGGTGATCGACTACTTGAAGCCCGGCGTGGAGGAAGTTGCCTCGCTCCTCCCGCCTGCGCTCGGGCGGCGCCTGCTCTCCTGGGCCGAGCGTCGCGGCAAGCTCGACGCCTACAACGTGGGCATGCACGTGAAGACCTCCGGCGTGTTCGGCTACCTGCTGGTGCGCGCCCTGGCCTGGCTCAAGCCCTGGCGGCCGCGCAGCCTGCGCTACGCGGAGGAGCAGGCGCTGATCGAGCGCTGGCTCGCCGCCGTGCGCGCTGCAGCGCCAAGGAGTACGGCGCTCGCCCTTGAGATCGCGGAGTGCGCGGGCCTGCTCAAGGGCTACGGCGAAACCAATCGCCGCGGCCGGAGCAACTTTCTCGCCATCCTCGACGCCCTGGTGGAGAACCCGCCGACGCCCGATCCCGCCGCGCAGGCCGCGGCGATCCGCAAGGCGCGCGAGGCCGCGCTCGCTGATCCCGAGCAACAGACGCTGGAGAAAACGCTCGGCCGGCCGGTGACCTGGCTGCACGCCGAGAAGACCCGCTAGAATCCGCCGCCTATGCCCCACGCTGCCGACGCCGCCTTCCTCAGCCGCGAGTACAACAACCGCGAGCTGTTTCCCGACCATCCGCGGCATTTCGCGCGCTGGACGGAATCCTCGGCGCGCGCGCGCTCGACCATGACCTGCCACTTGGACGCCGCCTACGGCGCGTCGCCGGGCGAGACCCTGGACATCTTCCCTGCGCGCAAGGGGGACGGCAGCGTGCTGCTGTTCATCCACGGTGGCTACTGGCGCTCCCTCGACAAGAAAGACTTCTCCTTCCTCGCCCCTGCCTGGGTGGACGCCGGCGTGTCGCTGGTGGTGGTGAACTACGACCTCTGCCCGAAGGTCACGATCGAGCGCATCGTGCAGCAGATGCTCGCCGCCTCGGCCTGGCTGTACCGCAACGCCGAGCGCTACGGCATGGACGAGGAACGGCTCTTCGTCAGCGGCCATTCCGCCGGCGGGCACTTGGCGGCGATGATGCTGGCGGCGCTGTGGCCGGTTTTCGACCGCTCGCTGCCCAGGGACCTGTACAAAGGTGCCCTCGCCGTGAGCGGGGTATACGATCTGCGTCCCCTCACGCAGGTTGGCTGGCTGAACGGTGACCTGCGCCTGGACGAGGAATCCGCGCTCAAGCTCTCGCCCGCCTTCGTTCCGCCGGCGACGCGCGCGCCGCTGTACCTGACCGTGGGCGGTCTCGAGAGCTCGGAGTTCAAGCGCCAGAACGCGCTGCTCGCGCAGCGCTGGAAACCGGTGCTGGGCGGCGACCTGGCCATGCCCGGCCGAGACCATTTCACCGTGATCGACGGGCTCGCGGACCCGGCCAACGCGCTGTTCGCCGGCGCGCGACGCATGATGGGATTGAACAAATGAAGGAATTTCTTTCCCCGGGGCGCTACATCGACAGCGACCATCCGGCGGTCGTCGAGTTCGCGCGCAAGCATGTCAAAGGATCCACCGACGTCGAGCGCGCGGTGTCGCTGTATTACGCAGTGCGCGACGGCATCCGCTACAACCCCTTCCTCGATTTCTCCAAGGACACGGCGTTCCGGGGCAGCAAGTGCCTGGAAACCGGCGAGGGCTTCTGCATCGGCAAGGCGGCGCTGCTCGCCGCCTGCGCCCGTGCCGTGAGCATCCCGGCGAGGGTGGGCTTCGCCGACGTGAAGAACCACCTGACCACGCCGCGCCTTGCCGAGCGCATGGGCACCGACCTGTTCGTGTACCACGGCTTTGCCGAGCTGTGGCTCGAGCGCAAGTGGGTGAAGGCGACGCCCGCCTTCAACCTCGAGCTGTGCCGCAAGTTCCGCGTCAAGCCGCTCGAATTCGACGGCCGCAACGACTCGATCTTCCACCCGTTCGACGCGGACGACCGCCGGCACATGGAATACCTGCGCAGCCGCGGCTCCTACCCCGACGTGCCGGTCGCCGAGATCCAGAAAGTGTTCCGCGAGACCTACCCGGCGCTGTACGGCCTGGGCAGGGAAGCGGCGAAGGAAACGTTCTCACTGTAGGGTGGGCCAACGGCCCACCGATGGTGGGCCAGTGGGCCACCGATGGTGGGCCGTCGGCCCACCCTACGCGTCTCCCCAGACTTCGCGCGCGGTTTCGACCACCAGGCGGATCTTCGCCGCCTGGGCCTCCATCGCGAGTTGGTTGCCGTGCACGGTGCTGGAGAAGCCGCACTGCGGCGACAGGCACATCTGCTCGAGCGGCACGTGGCGCGCGGCCTGGTCGATGCGCTTCTTCAGGTCGTCCTTGGATTCCAGGGTGCCGAGCTTGGTGGTGACCAGGCCCAGCACCACGATCTTGCCCTTGGGCACGAAGCGCAACGGGGAAAAGTCGCCCGAGCGCGCGTCGTCGTACTCGAGGAAGTAGCCGTCCACTTGCAACTCGTTGAACAGCACCTCGGCCACCGGCTCATAGCCGCCCTCCGCCGCCCAGGCGCTCTGGAAGTTGCCGCGGCACAGGTGCACGCCGACCGACATGTCCTTGGGTTTCCCGGCGATCGCCGCGTTGATCAGGCGCGCATAGCGCTTGGGCAGTTCGTTCGGGTCGTCGCCGCGCTGCCTGGCGCCCTCGCGCATCTTCGGGTCGCACAGGTAGGCGAGATTGGTGTCGTCCAGCTGCAGGTAGCGGCAGCCGGCCTGCGCCAGCTGCCGGATCTCGTCGCGGTAGCAGCGCGCCACGTCCTCGTAGAAGCCCTCCATGTCGGGGTAAGCCTCGCGGCTGATGGCGCCGCGGCCGCCGCGGAAATGCAGCATGGTGGGCGACGGAATGGTGACCTTGGGCGTGCGCTTGGTGACGGACTTGAGGAACCTGAAATCCTCGGCCTGGATCGGTTTCAAGTGCTTCAGCTTCTTCGTCACGTGCATCACCGGCGGGGCGAAGTCCACGTCGCCGGCGGCGCCGTGGAACTTGACCTGGATGCCGCCCTTCACCTCGACGCCCTCCAGCTGCTCGAGGAAATCGACGTGGAAGTAGGTGCGGCGGAACTCGCCGTCGGTGATGCCCTGCAGGCCCCAGTCCTCCTGCAACTTCACGATGTCGCGGATCGCCTTGTCCTCCACCTCGCGCAGCTGCGCGCGGCTGATGGCGTTCTGCTTGAAGTGGCGGTCGCGCGCCTCGAGCAGTTCCTTCGGGCGCAGGAAGCTGCCGACGTGGTCGGCGCGATAGGGCGGTACGGTTCGTTTCGTCATAGGCAAGCGAGGATAGCGCAATCCGATTGCCGTTCCCACCGGTAGACTGCGCCCAATGCGCGTCCTCCTCGAAGACAGTTTCCGCGCGGCGGTGGCCGCGGCCGATCCCCTGAAAATCCTTCCCGCGCATCTCCCGCGGCCGCCTCGCGGCCGCACCTTCGTCGCCGCGGCCGGCAAGGCGGCGGCCTCGATGGCGCTGGCGGTGGAGCGGCACTGGCCGCGCGGGGCGCCGCTCGAGGGCCTCGCGATCACGCGCTACGCGCATGGCCTGCCGACCGAGCGCATCCGCGTGATCGAAGCGGGCCACCCCGTTCCCGACGCGGCCGGCGAAGCGGGCGCGCGCCAGATGCTCGATGGCGTGCGCGCGCTCGGGCCCGACGACCTGCTGCTGGCGCTCGTCTCCGGCGGCGGCTCGAGCCTGTTGTCGCTGCCGGCGGCGGGCGTGACGATGGACGGCCTGAGGGCGATGACGCGCGAGCTGCTGCGCTGCGGCGCGCCGATCCAGGAGATCAACACGGTGCGCAAACACCTGTCGGCGATCCAGGGCGGGCGCCTCGCCGCCGCCTGCCGCGCGCCCGTGCTGGCCCTGGTGATCTCGGACGTCACGGGAGACGATCCCACGCATATCGCCTCCGGACCCTGCGCGCCAGATCCGACCAGCGTCGCCGACGCCCAGGCCGTGCTGCGCAAGTACGGCATCGCCGCGCCCGGCCCGTTCTCCGAGACGCCCAAGCCGGGCGACCCGCTGTTCGCGCGCGTCGAGAATCGCATCATCGCCACGGCGCGCCGTTCGCTCCAAGCCGCCGCCGCGGTGTTCGCCGCGCGTGGCATCGCGCCGATCAACCTTGGCGATGCGATCACCGGCGAGGCCAGCGAAGTCGCGAAGACGATGGC
>JBGQFF010000129.1:0-7043 GCA_041496745.1 Gammaproteobacteria bacterium | reverse complement strand
GGTTTTCCGGCAGTTTCGGCCCCATACCAGCAAGCTGTATACCAAGAGGGGGAAACTGTCATGCAAGCGCAAAATTCGCAGACGCATAACGGCGCCGTGACGATGGTCGTAGGGGCGCTGATCTTTCTGCTTTACGCGATCGTGTTTTTATTCCGGGCTTTTTCGGACACCGGGTTCGAGCTGGGGGTACCGACGATCAACGGCGTCACCCAGGCGCAGCTCAACCAACTGAACCCGGCTGTGATGGCCTACATCACGCACCTGCACGTGGCTACCGCCGGATTCATCGCCGCAACCGCCGTGGCGGCGCTCGGATTGGCGTGGTACGGCGTACGCGCCGGCGCATGGTGGGCGTGGATCACGGCGGTGATTTCGCCGGTGGTGGGCCTGGCGATCGCCCTCCCGCTGCACTACACGGGAGGTTTCGAGCACAGTTGGGTCGGCCATCTCGGGCCGATTTACCTGGGGACCGTCATCTACGTGGTTGGGGCCTTGATGGCATTGGCCGGCATGATGCGCAAGACACCGGCGACTGCGTAGGCGTTGCGGCAGTGAGCCGCGGGCAAATGCCCGCGGCTCGCGACACGAACGCGCGGAGAATCGCGCCATGCCAGCCGAGATCGTTTCCATCGCCGTCGAGATCCTGGACAAGCTCAACAAGGGCTACGTCGACTCGGTGCAGAAATCCGACGTGCGCTGGTTCGGCGAGCACCTGTCGGAGGATTTCCTCAACAGCAATCCCGACGGAACAATCGTCGACCGTGCCGGCTTCCTCGCGCAGATCGCCAAGCCGGTGGCCATCAGGGCCCTCGAACCGCGCGACGTGAGGATCCGCATCTTCGGCGACTTCGCCATCATCCACGCGAAGACCGTCTACCGGAAAGCCGACGGCCAGGGCGGCGCGGGCCGCTACACCGACATCTGGCAGCGCCGCGACGGCCGTTGGCTGTGCGTCGCCGCGCACGTCACGCGCGGCTGAGTTTTTTCATCGAAGGAGGAACGGTCATGCCTACATTCGTCACACTCGGCAATTTCACCGACCAGGGCATCAAGAGCGTCAAGGACAGCGTCAAGCGTTCGGACGCGATCAAGGACATGGGAAAGAAATTCGGCGTCACCATGAAGGACATCTACTGGACCATGGGGGCCTATGATGTGATTGGCGTGTTCGAGGCGCCGGACGGGCCTTCCATGTCCTCGTTCGCACTGGCCATCGGCATGGCGGGCAACCTGCGCGGCAACACCCTGCGCGCGTTCGGCAAGGACGAGATGAGCGGCATCCTGAAGAAACTTGCCTGAGGGATGGCGGAGACCAGGCCCGACCCGGACCGCGCCGTCGACCGCGAGGCGATCGACGCGCATGCCCGCAAGCTGGCGGCGGAGAAATTCCGGCGCGACTTGGAGAAGTTTGCGAAGCTGCAGGACCAGCCGCTTTCCCTCAAGGAAACGCTGGGGGTGGTGCTCGCGGTGGTCGCCGTGATATTCGTGGTCGGGCTGCTTATGATGGCGAAGAGGCCTTGAACCTTGACGAGGAGGCGCAGAGAGTGAGATTCCTGATCGCGGCGCTGGCCCTGGTCTTTGCCGCAGGAGCGGCGGCGCAGGGCAGCTATCCGGGCGGGCCGGTGAAGTTGGTGGTGGGTTTCCCGCCCGGCGGCGCCAACGACATCCTCGGCCGCCTGGTGGGCGCGAAGCTGCAGGACGCCTGGGGGCAGCCGGTGCTGGTGGAGAACAAGCCGGGCGCCAACGCCATCATCGCCACCGAGTTCGTGGCGAAAAGCGCGCCCGACGGCCACACGCTGCTGGTGGGCGCGAGCGGCGCCATGGCCTTCAACCCGGGCCTGTACGACAAGCTGCCCTACGACCCGGTGCGCGACTTCGCGCCGGTGACCATGCTCGGCTCCTTCCCGCTGGTGCTGGCGGTGAACCCGTCGCTGCCCGTCCGGTCGGTGAAGGAACTGATCGCGCATGCCAGGGACGCGGGCGGCCGGCTCAATTACGCCGCCGGCTCCACGCCGTTCCAGCTCGCGGCGGAACTGTTCAAGATGCAGGCCGGCGTGAGCATCGCGCACATCCCCTTCAAGGGCAGCGCCGCGGCGGTGAACTCGGTGATGGCCAACGACACGCAGCTCACCTTCGTGGATGCGCCGCCGGCGGTGGGCGCGGTGCGCGGCGGCAGGCTGCGCGGCCTGGCGGTGACCTCGAAAGCGCGCGCCGCTTCGCTGCCCGAACTGCCGACGATGATCGAAGCGGGCATGCAGGACTTCGAAGTCGTGCTGTGGGTGAGCCTGTTCGCGCCGGCGGGCACGCCGCGCCCGGTGATCGATCGCATCCAGCAGCAGGTGGCGAAAACGCTGCAGATGCCGGAGGTGCGCGAGCGCATGCTGGGCCTGGGCATCACGCCGGTGGGCAACACGCCCGAGGAGCTGGCGGCGATCCTGCAGGCGGACCTGGAAAAATGGACCCGGGTGGCGAAGAGCGCGGGCGTGAAGGCCAATTGAGGAGCGATCTGTGAGAGCAAAGACAATTGCGGCAGTGGCGGTGCTGGCCTTCGCCGCCCTGGCGCAGGCGCAGGAGCCCTATCCCTCCAGGCCGATCAAGCTGATCGTGCCGTTCACGCCGGGCACCGGCATGGACATCCTCGCGCGCACGCTGGGGCCCGGGCTCACGGAGCGCTGGAAGGTTCCGGTGGTGGTGGAGAACCGCCCCGGCGCGAGCGGCAACATCGGCACCGAGGCGGTGGCCAGGTCGCCCGCCGACGGCTACACCGCGCTGGTCACGGCGAGCACGCTGGTGATGAACCGGAGCCTGTTCAAGAGCATCCCCTACGACCCGGTGAAGGACTTCGCGCCGGTCGCGCTGCTCGCCGTGGCCAGCCTCGCGCTGGTGACGCATCCGTCGGTCGGCGCGAACAGCGTGCAGGAACTGGCCGCGCTCGCGCGCGCCAATCCCGGCAAGCTCAACTACGGCTCGCCGGGCAACGGCACGCCGCACCACTTGGCGATGGAGCTGTTCAAGCAGCAGACCGGGACGCGGCTCACGCACATTCCCTACAAGGGCACCGGCCCGGCGATCCAGGACCTGCTCGGCGGCCAGATCCAGGCCATGTTCCTCCCCGTGCACGTGGCCCTGCCGCTGGTGCAGGCCGGCAGGCTCAGGATGCTCGCCGCGGGCGGCACCGAGCGCTCGGCCGTGGCGCCGCAGGTGCCGTCGCTGGCGGAGGCTTCGGGCATCCGCAACATCGACACCGACATCTGGTACGCCATCTACCTGCCGGCGGGCGCGCCGCAGGAAGCGGTGACCAAGCTCAACGCAGAACTGAACGCGCTGCTCAAGGTGCCCGGCACCGCCGAGGCGCTCGCCAGGCAGGGCCTGCAGGCGGTGGGCGGGCCGCCGGAGCGGCTGGCGCAGCTGACGCGCGACGACATGGCGCGCTGGGCGCAGGTGGTGCGCGAGGCGGGCATCAAGCCCGACTGATGCCGGGTATGATCGCGACACCCTGAAACCAAAGGAGACAACCAGATGAACCAATTGCAACCGTGGGGTCTGCTGCTGGGGCGCTTGATGCTCGCTTACATCTTCGTGCTGTCCGGATACGGCAAGATTATCGGTTTTGCCGGCGCCGCGGGCTACATGGCGAAATATGGCATGCCGATGATCGAGCCGTTGCTGGTGGGCTCCATCATCGTCGAGCTGGCGGCAAGCCTGATGCTGGTGGTGGGCTGGAAGGCGCGCTGGGCGGCGTGCGCGCTCTTCCTCTTCACCCTGCTGGCCACGCTCGTCTTCCACGCCTACTGGACGGTGCCGCCGGAGCAGGCATACGGGCAAATGATCCACTTCCAGAAAAACCTCGCGATCATGGGCGGCATGCTATTCGTGGTGTTCTGCGGCCCGGGGCGCTTCAGCCTGGATCGCGCCTGATATGAGCATCACGCGCCACGAGCCCGGCCCGATCCTGTCCCAGGCCGCCGAGCACGGCGACACCGTCTACCTCGCCGGTGTCGTCGCCAAGGACCTGAAGAAGGACGTGAAGGGCCAGACCGAGGAGATCCTCGCGGCCATCGACCGGCTGCTCGCCAAGTGCGGCTCGAACAAGTCGAAGGTCCTGCAGGCGACCATCTGGGTCACCGACATCCGCAACCGCGCGCCGATGAACGAGGTGTGGACGCGCTGGGTGGACCCGAAAAACCTCCCGGTGCGCGCCTGCGTGGAAGCAAAACTGGCCGATCCCAACGCGCTGGTCGAGATCATGGTGACCGCGGCGAAGTAATTCGCCGCGACCCCAGCGCCGGGGCCTACCCCCCGCGCTTGTAGACGATCTTCTTGGTGCCGCCGTCGCAGGTGCCGACGACTTTGCCGTCTTCCTTGGCCTCTGCGTCGACGACGGTGAGCGTGAATTCCTTCACGCCGTTGTTCTTGATCTTGGCGTCGATCTCGCCTTTGAGCTCCTCGCAGTCCTTGCGTTGGGCGAGGGCGGGCGTCACGGCTAGGGCGAGCAGCAGGGCGAATGCGATTCTGACCATCTTGTTTCTCCCGGTTGTGTGCAGCGATGCTATTGTGCCTTCACGCAAGGTGAGGTGGAAGGGGGTCCCATGCAGCGCACCATCAATGCCATCCTGACTGCCGCGCTGGCGCTTGCCTCCGGCGGCGTTCTCGCGCAGGCGGCTCCCGAACGCGGCTGGTACGGCGGGCTTGCGGCCGGGCGCTCGCAGCTCGATTTCGGCAGGAATTTCGCACGGGTCGCCGGCGCCACCGCCAGCACCACCAGCCAGGACGACGGCGATGCGGGCTACAAGATCTACGGCGGCTACCGCTTCGGCCGCCACTTTGCGCTGGAGGGCGGCTATAGCGACTTCGGCAGCTTTTCCTTCCGTCGCAACGTGACCGCGCCCACAGCGGGCACGGCGACGGCGAACGTCCAATCCCGGGGAACGCACTTCGACGTGGTCGGCATCGTGCCGCTCGGACAGCGTTTCGAGCTGTTCGGCAAGCTCGGGTTGATCCGCGCGGTCACCACCACCCGCACCACCACCACCGGATCGGTGGTGGTGTTCGGCACCGGGGAGGAGCGGGACATCCACATTTCGCCCCGCATCGGCGCGGGCGCGGAGTTCCGGCTGACGCCCAAGCTCGCGCTGCGGCTCGAATACGAAGACCAGAATCTCGATTTCCAGTTCTTCGACGAGCGCAAGAGCGTGCAGCTGCTCTCGCTCGGGCTGAAACTGCGCTTTCCCTAGTTCAGGCCGCCACCGAGGGCAGCCCGGCGAGCGCCATCGCCAGCTCTTGCTCGTCGTATTTCTGATCGGTGAGCTTGCCCGAGAAATAGTCCATGTAGGCCTGCATGTCGAAGTGGCCGTGGCCGCAGAGGTTGAACAGGATGACCCTGGACTTGCCCTCGGTCTTGCAGCGCAGCGCCTCGTCGATCGCCGCCTTGACCGCGTGGTTCGCTTCGGGCGCGGGAATGATCCCTTCGGCGCGCGCGAACTGCACGCCGGCCGAGAACACCTCGATCTGGGCATAGGCACGCGATTCGAGCAGGCCGAGCTCCTGGCAATGCGACACCAGCGGCGACATGCCGTGATAGCGCAGCCCGCCGGCGTGAAACGGCGGCGGCGTAAAGGTCGAGCCGAGCGTGTACATCTTGACCAGCGGCGTGAGGTGCGCGGTATCGCCGAAGTCGTAGGCGTATTTGCCGCGCGTCAGGCTGGGGCAGGCCGAGGGCTCGACCGCGATCACCCGCACCTTCCTGCCGCCGCGCAGCTGCGCGCCGAGGAAGGGGAACACCAGGCCCGCGAAATTCGATCCGCCGCCGGTGCAGCCGATCAGGACTTCCGGGTAGTCGCCCGCCATCTCCATCTGCGCCATCGCTTCCTGCCCGACCACGGTCTGGTGCAGGAGCACGTGGTTGAGCACCGAGCCGAGCGCGTACTTGGTGTCGGCGTTGGTGGCGGCAACCTCGACCGCCTCCGAGATCGCGATGCCGAGGCTGCCCGGGTGGTCCTTGTTCTTCGCCAGGATGGCGCGCCCGGAATTGGTCTCGGCCGAAGGCGAGGGGATGCATTTCGCGCCGTAGGTTTCCATCATGGCGCGGCGGTAGGGTTTCTGGTTGTACGAAATGCGCACCATGAAGACCTTGATCTCGATGCCGAACAGCGCCCCGGCAAAGGCAAGCGCTGAACCCCACTGGCCGGCGCCGGTCTCGGTGGCGATTTTCTTCACCCCGGCTTGCTTGTTGTAGAAGGCCTGCGCGACAGCGGTGTTCGGCTTGTGGCTGCCCGCCGGCGAGACGCCCTCGTACTTGTAGTAGATCTTCGCCGGCGTCTGCAGCGCCTTCTCGAGCCGCCTGGCGCGATACAACGGCGTCGGGCGCCATTGCTTGTAGATCTCGCGCACCGGCTCCGGGATGTCGATCTCGCGCTCGGTGGAGACCTCCTGCTCGATCAGCGCCATCGGGAACAGCGGCGCCAGGTCATCCGGCCCCACCGGCTGCTTCGTTCCGGGGTGCAGCACCGGCGGCGGCGGCGACGGCAGGTCCGCCACGAGGTTGTACCAGCGCTTGGGCATGCGCGTTTCGTCGAGCACGTACTTCACGCTGTCGGCCATGGGACCTGTCCCTCCATTAAAGGAGCCATCCTAGCCTAAAGGAACAGGTTCAGTACGCCGTCCAGTGGAGCGTGATCGAGCGCGTGCGTGGCGTGCTCGCGTACCGCGGGCTTGGCGCGGTAGGCGACCGAAGTGCCCGCCTCGCCCATCATGGGGATGTCGTTCGCGCCGTCGCCGATGGCCAGCACCTGCTCGCGCTGCACGCCGAGCCGGTGCATCTCCGCGCGCAGTTTCGCGGCTTTGGCGCGGCCGTCCACGATCGCACCGAGCACGCGCCCGGTGAGTCGCCCGTGCTCGATCTCGAGCACGTTGGACAGCGCTTCATCGATCCCGAGCCGCAGCTGCAGCCACGCGGTGAAGAAATTGAAGCCGCCGGAGACCAGCAGGGTGCGGATCCCGCGCTCGCGGCAGCGGCGCACCAGCGCCTCTGCGCCGGGCGAGAG
>JBGQFF010000128.1:0-7059 GCA_041496745.1 Gammaproteobacteria bacterium | reverse complement strand
GCCTGGGCGGCGGCGAGCCCGTCGGCGGCGGTCACCTCGGACGCGTTCGAGCGCATCGCGGGCGAGATGGTGAAACGGCTGCAGGCTGCGCTGCCCGTGGACGGCGTGTACCTCGACCTGCACGGCGCGATGGTGAGCGAGCGCTTCGACGACGGCGAGGGCGAGCTGCTGCAGCGCGTGCGCGAGGCGGTCGGCGCGCGCGTGCCGGTGGCGGTGAGCCTGGACCTGCACTGCAATTTCACGCGCGCCATGTTCGAGCGCGCCGATGCGTTCGTCGCCTATCGCACCTACCCGCACGTGGACATGGCCGAAACAGGCGCGCGCGCCGCGCAATTGCTGGATCGCATGCTCCGCGGCGGTGCGCGGCTCGCGGGCGCGTGGCGCAGCTTAGATTACCTGACAGGCATATCCACCCAGTGCTCGTTCATCGAGCCCTGCAAGGGCATTTACGCGGACATGGCGATGCTCGAGCGCAGGCACGACGCGGTACTGTCCTTTACCCCGGGTTTCCCGATGGCCGATTTCGCCGAGTGCGGCATGGCGGTGTTCGGCTATGGGGCGGACGCGAAGGCCGTCGAGCGGGCGGTCGAAGAACTGCGCGGGCGCGTGGCCGACGCGGAGAAGGACTTCGCACTCGAGCTGCACCTGCCCGACGACGCGGTCGCGCGCGCGCGCGCCCGCGGCGAAACCGGCAAGCCCGTGGTACTCGCGGACACCCAGGACAACCCGGGAGCGGGCGGCAACGGCGATACCACGGGTTTGCTCGCGTCGCTCGTGCGCCAGCGCGCCGAAGGCGCGGTGCTGGGACTGCTCATCGACAAGGACGCCGCGGCGAAGGCGCACGAGGCCGGGCAGGGGGCGACGCTCGCCTTTGTCTTGGGCGGGAAATCGCGCGTGCCGGGCGATGCGCCGTTCGAAGGCGAGTTCACAGTGGAAAAGCTCGGCGACGGCAAGTTCACCTGCACCGGGCCGATGTTCAAGGGTTTCCGCATGACACTGGGCAACATGGCGCTCCTGCGCAGCAAGTCTGCGCCGGGCGTGCGCGTGGTGGTGGCTTCGCGCAAGGTGCAGGCTGCCGACCAGGAAATGTTCCGACACGTCGGCGTCGAACCGCGCCGGGAGAGGATCCTGGCGTTGAAGAGCTCGGTGCACTTCCGCGCCGACTTCGAGCCGATCGCGAAGGAGGTGCTGGTGGTGAAGGCGCCGGGCCCGGCGCTCGCCGACCCGGTGGAGTTCAAGTGGACAAAGCTCAGGAAAGGCGTGCGGCTGCGTCCCCTGGGGCCGGTGTACCAAGGCTAGAAAATCGGGGTCAGAGCCCGATTTACTCGGGCCAGGGCTTCTGCGCCGGCCTGAGCATCTCGATCCGGCGCGCCAGCTTGAGCACGCCGGCGTCGTCGAAGCGCTGTCCGATGAGCTGCACGCCGATCGGCAAGCCGTCGGCGCTGAAGCTCCAATTCACCGACGCCGCCGGCTGCTCCGACATGTTGAAAGGCACAGTGAAGGCAATGTGCGGCAGCGCATCGTGCGGGTCGTTCCCGGGGCAGGGAAGCTCCGCATCGTAGGGAAGAATTGGCGACGTGGGCGAGATCACGTAGTCGTACCGCTGGCACGCCGCAACCGCGGCTTCGCGCATCGCCATCACCTGTGCGTAGGCCTGCATAACGTCGCGGCCGCTGAATTCCTTCGCACGCCAGGTGCACCATTCGGCGATGAACGGCAGCACCTTGTGCTGCCGCTCGGGCGTCAATTGCACGAAGTCGTTATACGAGCGCGCCTCGAAGAACCGGCCCATGCCGTCGAGCATCTTGGGCGTGAGAAAGCTCTTCATCTCCTCCACCGCCGCGCCAGTGGCCTCGAGTGCGCGCGCCGCCGCCTGCGCCGCGCCACGCACTTCCGGGTGCACCGGCAGCCCCGCGCGCATGTCCGGCAGGAAACCGATCTTCAAGCGCTTGAGATCGATGTCGTCGAGGCCGGAAGTGAAATCGACAGCCCGGTAAGGCAGGCTCATGAAGTCGCGCGCGTCCGGCAGCGACAGCCAGTTCATCATCAGCGCCGCTGCCTCCACATCGCGCGTCATCGGTCCGGTGACGCGGCCCATGTAGGGCGGATACACCGGCACGCGGCCGAGGCTGGGCTTGAGCGTAAAGATGCCGCAGTGCGTCGCAGGCAGGCGCAACGAGCCGCCGATGTCGGTGCCCAGGTGCAGCGGCGCATAGCCGGCGGCCGCCGCGGCGCCCGCGCCGGCGCTGGAACCGGAAGTGTTTCGCGTGGTGTTCCACGGGTTGCGCGTCACGCCGTGCACGCTCGACACGCCCGCGGACAGCATGCCGTAGTCCGGCATGGTGGTTTTGCCGAGCAACACGCAACCGGCCTCGCGCAAGCGCGCGGCGGGCGGCGCGTCCGCCGGCTGCGGCGCGGCCGGCAGGTTCGCCGCCGTGCCGATCGGCGCCGGGTGACCCCGGGTATGGATGTTCTCCTTGAGCGTGACCGGCACGCCGTCGAGCGCCGACAGCGGCGCCTGCACGCGCCAGCGCCCCTCGGCGTCGCGCGCCTGCTTCAGTGCGCCCTCGCGATCGACGAGGTACATGGCGTTCAGCCGCGGTTCCCAGGCTGCGATGCGCTCGAGCAGCGCGCGTGTCACCTCTACCGGGGACAACGTGCCGCCTTCGTACTGGGCGGAGATCTCCGCTGCGCTCAATTCGTGGATGGAGGCCATGAAGCGCTGACTATATACTGCGTGCCGCATGCTGCGAATCACCCTGTTCGCGTTTGCCGTGCTGCTGAGCGGCGCCGGCCACGCGGCCACCGAGATTGAACTGTGGCATGCGATGCGGGGCGCGCTCGGCGAGGAAATCAATGCCCTGGCGCGCCGCTTCAACGAATCGCAGAGCGAAGTGCGCCTCAAGGTGGTGTACCAGGGCGGCTACGACCAGACCTACAGCCGCGCGCTCGCGGCGCACTTCAGCGGCAACGGCCCGCACCTGGTACAGGTGTACGAAGCGGGAAGCGCCAGCCTGATGGGCTGGCGCGGCGCCATCCGCCCAGCGTGGCAGGTGCTCGCGGAAAACGGCGTGCGCCTCGACGCCGCAACCCTGGTGCCGGCGGTCGCCAGCACCTTCTCCGACGCTGCCGGCAGGCTGCTCGCGCTGCCGTTCAACAGCGCGACGCCGATCCTTTACTACAACAAGGACGCGTTCAGGAAAGCCGGGCTCGACCCGCAGAAGCCGCCGCGCACCTGGTACGAGATGGTCGGCACGCTGGGCACGCTGATCGAATCGGGCATGGCCTGCGGCTACGCCACCTCGTGGCCGTCCTGGGTGCTGCTCGAAAACATGAGCCTGTGGCACAACCAGGAGTTCGCCACGCGCGGCAACGGCCTCGGCGGCACCGATGCGCGGCTGGTGTTCAACACCCACCTGATGATGCGCTTCATCGCCATGCTTTCGTCCTGGTCCAAGGCCGGCTACTTCACCTACACCGGCCGCGAAGACGAGGCGGAGGCGCGCTTCGCCGACGGCGAATGCGGCGTGCTGACCGCGTCTTCCGCGGCGCAGGCGCGCATCGCGCTCAGCGCGAAATTCGCGTTCGGCGCCAGCCACCTGCCGTACTACGACGACGTGCGCGGCGCGCCGCAGAACACGGTGGTCGGCGGCGCCGGACTGTGGGCCTTCGGCGGCAAGAAGCCGCACGAATACCGGGCGGTGGCGAAATTCTTCTCATTCCTCCTGCTGCCGGAGGTCCAGGCGCGTTGGCACCAGCGCACCGGCTACCTGCCGCTCACCACCGCCGCCTACGAGATGACCCGCAAGGCCGGTTTCTACCGCGGCCATCCCGGCCACGAGATCGCTCTGCGCCAGCTGGCGTCCAACCCGACCCCGGACTCGCGCGCCATCCGCCTGGGCGACTACCGCTGGATCCGCGGCATCCTCGACGAGGAGTTGGAGGCGGTCTGGGCGCGGACCCGCACCCCCAAGGAGGCGCTCGACCGCGCCGCGGAGCGCGGCAACGAATTGCTGCGCCGCTTCGAATCCACCCACCGCGCGGCGAAATAATTCGGTAGTATTTCGGTCATGTGGCGCCGACAGAATCGCCACTTTCACTCACCTAGGAAGAGAAAGGGAACCCCATGCGAATCAAATTGCTTGCCGCGTCGTTCGCGGTAGCCGGGGCCTTCGCCGTCCCTGCTCATGCGCAGACCGTGGTCCAGTGGTGGCACTCGATGACGGGCGTCAACAACGAGCGGGTCAACGACATGGCGAAGGGCTTCAGCGCGAGCCAGAGCCAGTGCAAGGTCAACGCCGTATACAAGGGGAGCTATGACGACTCGATGACCGCCGCGATCGCCGCCTATCGCTCCGGGAACGCGCCGAACATCCTGCAGGTGTATGAGGTGGGCACTGCGACGATGATGTATTCGAAGGCGATCAAGCCCGTCGCCGAAGTCATGCGCGAGAGCGGCGCGAAATGGGACCCGAAGGCGTATGTCCCGGCCGTGGCGAGCTACTACACCTCGCCGAAAGGCGACATGGTGTCGTTCCCCTTCAACAGCTCGACGACAGTGTTCTTATGGAACAAGGACGCGTTCAAGGCCGCGGGGCTCGACCCGAACAAGCCGCCGAAGACCTGGTCTGAGGTCGCCGATGCCGGCGCAAAGCTGAAGGCCGCGGGCCACAAGTGCCCGCTCACCACGTCCTGGCAAACGTGGACGCAGCTCGAGAGCTTCAGCGCCTGGCACAACACCCTGTTCGCCACGAAGAACAACGGCTTCGGCGGGCTCGACGCGCGGCTTTCGTTCAATAGCCCGCTGCACGTCCGGCACATCGAGAACCTCGCGAACCTCGCGAAGCAGGGCATCTTCGTTTACGGCGGGCGCGGCTCGGCGGGCGACGCCAAGTTCTCGAGCGGCGAGTGTGCGATGTCCACCGCCTCTTCGGCGGTCTACGGCCTCGTCAAGAGCACCCTCAAGGCGGAATTCGGCATCTCGACCTTGCCGTACTACTCTGACGTGAAAGGCGCACCGCAAAACACCATCATCGGCGGCGCGAGCCTGTGGGCGATGGGGGGCAAGAAGAAGAACGAGTACCAGTGCGTCGGCAGGTTCTTCGCGTACCTCTCGCAACCCGAAGTCCAGGCGAAATGGCATCAGGAGACCGGCTACCTGCCGATCACGCTGGCGGCCTACGAACTTACCAAGAAGTCAGGCTTCTACGACAAGAGCCCCGGCACCGACGTTTCGGTGCAGCAGATGATCGTGAAGACGACCGACAAGTCCCGAGGACTGCGACTCGGCAACATGAACCCGATCCGGGCGGTCATGGAAGAAGAGCTCGAGTACGTCTGGGGCGGCAAGAAGACGCCGAAACAGGGCCTCGACGACGCGGTGCGCCGCGGCAACGAGCAACTCGAGCGGTTCCAGAAGACGACCCTGGGCAAGTGAGCCTGGGGCTTGGCGCCGGCACGGATTGATGCGCATGTCTCGAGGGCGCCCGCCGGGGCGCCCTCTTCTTTTGCGCGCGACCTGAAGCGCTGAGGGCCCGGCCTTGGAAAAGCGCGTCGTATTCCGCTCCCGCTGGCTTCCGTATGTGCTGGTCGCGCCGCAGGTCGCGATCACTGTCGTCTTTTTCTTCTGGCCCGCGGGCCAAACCGTGTACCAGTCGCTGCTGCTGCAGGACCCGTTCGGCGCGAGCGTCCAGTTCGTCGGGCTGGAGAACTTCGGGCAGCTCTTCCGCGACGAGAGCTACCTCGCCTCCTTCAAGGTGACCCTCGTCTTCTCCGTGCTGGTCGCGGGGATCGGGCTCTCGCTGTCGCTGCTCCTCGCCGTAATGGCCGATCACATCGTGCGCGGCGCGCTCGTCTTCCGCACGCTGCTCATCTGGCCCTATGCCGTTGCTCCGGCGATCGCCGGCGTGTTGTGGGTCTTCCTGTTCAGCCCGTCGATCGGCATCCTGCCTTACTGGCTCGGGAAGATCGGCATCACCTGGAACCATCTCCTCGACAGCGACCAGGCGCTGACGCTCGTCGTAATCGCCTCGGTGTGGAAGCAGATGAGCTACAACTTCCTGTTCTTCGTCGCCGGGCTGCAGTCGATTCCCAAGTCGCTCATCGAAGCGGCGGCCATCGACGGCGCCGGCCCGACGCGGCGGTTCTGGACCATCGTGTTCCCGCTGCTCTCGCCGACGACGTTCTTCCTGCTCGTCGTGAACATCGTCTTCGTTTTGCTCGACACCTTCGGCATCATCGATTCGGCGACGCAGGGCGGCCCGGGTCAGTCGACCACGGTGCTCGTGTACAAGCTTTACCAGGACGGTTTCAAGGGCCTCGACCTCGGCGGCTCCGCAGCCCAGTCGGTGATCCTGATGGCGATCGTGATTGCGTTCACGGTCGTCCAGTTCCGCTATATCGAGCGCAAGGTCCAGTACTAGGAGGCGAATCCATCCCATGGTCGAGCGCCGCCCCGTCCTGAATTTCCTCGCGTACGCGATTCTCTCGTTCGGCGTGGTGCTTGTCGCACTGCCCGTGTACGTGACATTCGTCGCCTCGACGCAGACGTTCGACCAGATCGTCGCAGTGCCGATGTCGCTCGTCCCGGGAACCGAGCTCGTCGCGAACTACATGGCGGCGCTCACGTCGGGCTCGGAGCAAGCGTCGAGCGCCCCGGTGGGGCGCATGATGGTCGTGAGCCTGGTGATGGCTCTTACGATCGCATTCGGCAAGATCGTGATCTCGCTGCTATCGGCGTTCGCGATCGTGTACTTCCGCTTCCCGGGGCGGATGTTCGTCTTCTGGATGATCTTCATTACGCTGATGCTGCCGGTGGAGGTACGGATCCTTCCGACCTACGAGGTCATGGCCGACCTGGGCCTGATCAACACCTACGCCGGGCTCACCATCCCGCTTATCGCGTCGGCGACCGCTACATTCCTCTTCCGCCAGTTCTTCATGACCATCCCGGACGAGCTCGCGGAGGCGGCGCGCATGGACGGCGCGAGCCCGATGCGCTTCTTCCGCGACGTCGTCGTACCGCTCTCGCGCACGAACCTCGCCGCGCTGTTCGTGATC
>JBGQFF010000127.1:0-7074 GCA_041496745.1 Gammaproteobacteria bacterium | reverse complement strand
GCGGCGGCGCTCTCGTGGAACTCCATGGCGCGCGCCAGGCGCCGGATCAGTTGCGCGCGCGCGTCTTCCAGCTGCGCGGTGCGCTCCTGCACCTGGCGCTCGAGCTCCGCCCGGCGGTTGGCGAGCGCGAGATGAATGCGCACGCGCGCCAGCAGGAGCTTCGCGTTGATCGGCTTGGTGAGGTAGTCCACCGCGCCGACGTCGAGTCCCTCGAGCTGCTCGGCCGGCTCGGTCTTGCCGGTGAGGAAAATCACCGGGATGTGCGCGGTGGCGGGGTCTTCCTTGAGCAGCTGGCAGATCTCGAAGCCGGTGGCGCCGGGCATGTCGACGTCGAGCAGGATCAGGTCCGGCTGCGGCGCCTGGGCGGCGAGCGTCAGGGCGTCGCCGCCGTCGGCGGCGAGCTTCACTTCGTACTCGGTGCTCAGGGCCTTGCCGATCAGTGCGAGCAGGTCTTCCGCGTCGTCCACCGCAAGGATCACCGCCCTGGCGCCGTCCTGGGTCATGGCGGTGAGTCTACCCTCGCGCTCGCAGCCACGCTTGACACGCGGGGGCTTCGTGTATAATCCGCCGCGCTGGTTTCCTCAAGCAGTCCCGCTGGTGCTGGTAAGTTCCCGCGTTTTCTACTTGGTGTTCCGGCAGTGGGCGAAAGCCCGTTACTTCATTAATTAATTGAGAGGCAAGACGATCATGGCAACTGGAACAGTCAAGTGGTTCAACGATGCGAAGGGCTTCGGCTTCATCACCCCTGACGGCGGCGGCAAGGACCTGTTCGCGCATTTCTCGGCGATCCAGGGCTCGGGCTTCAAGAGCCTGAAGGACGGGCAGAAGGTCACCTTCGACGTCACCACCGGGCCGAAGGGCGACCAGGCGACGAACATCAAGCCGGTGTAGTTTGTAGGCTGGGCCATTGGCCCAGCCTACGGCAGCAAACGAAAGGCCCGCGCGAGCGGGCCTTTTTTTTTTGGGAAATCGGGGTCAGAGCCCGATTTTCCTCCGTTAAAGTCCTGCCCCATGACCACCTTCACCAAAGTAGTCCTGTACACCGACCGGGACGGCCGCGCGAAATTCCGCGAGGAAGCTGTTCCCCTCACTGAGGGCACACCGCAGGCGCTGCTCTCCGCCGTCCTGCCCTCGTCAGGTTGCCAATTGCGCCACAGCCCGGTGGGGTTCAGCAGCCCGTTTCACTGCACGCCGAAGCCGCAGTGGGTGTTCATCCTCGGCGGGGAGATGGAGATCGGGCTGCAGGACGGTAGCGCGCGCGTATTCCGGCCCGGCGATCACTTCTTTTCCGCCGACGCCCTGCCCGAGGGAGCCACGTTCGATGCAAAGCAGCATGGGCATCGGAGCGCGCAACGGGGCGACGCCCCGCTGCTGACGCTGTTCGTCAGGGTCTGAGCGGCGCGTCCCCGGCCGCTGTTGCGCCGCTGACGCTCCGGGCGTATCTTGCTTCGCGTTGGAAACCAAAGGGAGGAGTCCGGCATGAAAAGAATATTCATGGCGCTCGCGCTCGCCGCGGCGCCTGCGGCGCTTACGGCGCAGACGGCCCAGGACCTGATCAGGGACCAGGACACGCCGGGCAACGTGCTGACCTACGGCATGGGCTACGGGCTGCAGCGCTTCAGCCCGCTCACCCAGATCGGCAAGGCGAGCGTCAAGCGCCTGGTGCCGGTGTGGAACTTCAGCCTCAACAATCCGCAGGCGCAGGAGTCGCAGCCGATCGTGCACGACGGCGTGATGTACCTGACCACGCATACCGACACCTTCGCCATCGACGTCCTGAGCGCGAAGCAGGTCTGGAGGAATACCCTCGAATTCGCCGCCGACGTGCCGAAGATGGCCTGCTGCGGATTGCTCAATCGCGGCGTGGCGATCTACCAGGGCAAGGTGTTCCGCACCACGCTCGACGCCCAGGTGCAGGCGCTCGACGCCAGGACCGGCAAGGAGCTGTGGAAATCGAAGGCCATCGACTACAAGCTCGGCCATTCGATGACGGTGGCGCCGCTGGTGGCGAACGGCGTGCTGATCACCGGCATCTCGGGCGGCGAGTACGGCACGCGCGGCTTCATCGACGGCTGGGATCCGGATACCGGCCAGCGGCTCTGGCGCCGCTTTACCACCGCGGCCCCAGGCGAAATAGGCGGCGACACCTGGCCGGGCGACACGGCGCAAAAAGGCGGCGCGCCGGCATGGCTCACCGGGTCCTACGATCCCGAGCTGGACCTGGTCTACTGGGGCACCGGCAACGCGGGGCCCTGGAACGCCGAGTTCCGCAAGGGCGACAACCTGTACGTGGCCTCGGTGCTGGCGCTCAGGCCGAAGACCGGCGAGATCGTCTGGCACTACCAGTTCACCCCGAATGACCCCTACGACTACGACGCCACCAACGAGCTGGTGCATGCCAGCCTGATGGTGAACGGCGTGAAGACGAAGGTCCTCATGCAGGCGAACAAGAACGGCTTTTTCTACGTCATCGACCGCACGAACGGCAAGCTGCTCGCGGCCAATCCCTTCGCCAAAAAGATCAATTGGGCCGATCGCATCGACCTGGCGAGCGGCCGCCCCGTGGAGAGCGAGGTCACGAAGAAATTGCGCGGCGGTGAAAAGATCGAACTCTGGCCGTCGGCGTTCGGCGGCAAGAACTGGATGCCGATGTCCTTCAACCCGAAGACCGGCCTGGCCTACGCCAATACGCTGAATATCGGCATGCCCTACAAGCTGCTCACGCCGGAGTACAAGCAGGGCGAGTGGTTTCTGGGCATCGAGTTCACCGGCTTTACTTTTCCGCAGGGCTCGCGGGGCTCGTTGCAGGCGATCGATCCGATGACCGGCAAGGCCAAGTGGGAGATGCCCTGGGAAGAGATGCCAAGTCTGTCGGGCACGCTTACTACTGCAGGCGGGCTGGTGTTCACCGGCGCGATGTCGGGCGAGTTCATGGCCCTGGATGCCGACACCGGCAAGAAACTGTGGCAGTTCCAGACCGGTTCGGGAATCATCGGCCAGCCGATCACCTGGCAGCACAAGGGCCGGCAGTACGTCAGCGTAGTGTCGGGCGTAGGCGGCGTGTACACGATAAGCGGCGACGAGCGGCTAGCCACGGTGCCGGCAGGCGGCTCGGTCTGGACCTTCGCGCTGATGAAATAGCGTGCGGCGAGGATTGCGAAACGCGGCGCTGGTCGTCGCGTTTTTTTTTCCCGCGGCCGCCGCGATGGCGCAGCCGGCGAGCGCCGATGCCGAGCGCCATGAGCGCGGCCGCGACCGCTACCGGCAGGCGTGCGCGCAGTGCCACGGCCACAACATGGTCAACGCCGGCGTCACCAGCTACGACCTGCGGCGCTTCCCGCTCGACCAGCGCGAGCGGTTTGAGAATTCGGTGACCAACGGCAAGGGCAACATGCCGTCTTTCAAGGGCGCGTTGTCCGAAGCGGAGATCGAGAACCTGTGGCTTTACGTGAGCACGCGCGGCAAGGCGCCGGAGCCGCTCGCGGTCTGCGTCGCCGAGGGCAACCCGCCCTACGCGGCGCGCGTCAAGGGCGCGGCATCGGGATTCGATGTCGCGCTCGCCGCGGCCATCGCGGCGCGATTGCAGCGGCCGCTCAAGCTCCTGTGGTACGAAGTCGAGCTGGAAAAGGAGACCTCGCCGAGCCTGGAGGTCAACGCCCTGCTCTCCGCGGGCCTGTGCGAGCTCGCCGCCGGCTACGTGCTGTACGCGCCGGCGCTGGGCGCGCCCGCCGCCGCCAGCGCGCGCCCGCCCGATCACGACGGGGCGCAGCCCAAACGCCAGCGGGCCCGCGTCACGCTCGGGCGCTTGATCGCGAGCGAGCCCTACCAGGCCTCGGTGTTGACGGTGGTGCTGCGCCCCGGGCTGGAGGGCGCCTCGGTGCGCTCGCTCGCCGATTTGCAGGCCTTGCGCGTAGGCACGGTGGCCGGGTCGCTCGCGGGTTCGATCCTCATGCTGACCCGGGACGGCGCCTTGCGCAATAACTTGGTGAGCCTGGGCTGGCGCGACGACCCGTTGCGCGAGCTCGAGGCGGGGAAATTCGATGCCGCCCTGATCGAGCTGAACCGGCTGGACGCCTACCGGACGAGGAACGCGGGCACGCGCCTCGCGGATAGCGGATACCTCCTGCCTTTGCGCTTCAACCTGGGCTTCGCCGCGCTGGAATCAAGGCGCGAGCTGATCGAATCGGTCAACGCGATCCTGCGCGAGCTGCAGGCGCAGGGCCGGCTGTCCGACATCGCGCGCGATGCCGGGCTCACCTACGTGCCGGCGCGCGCGCCGTTCGTGCAACCCGAGATCACGCTGCACAGCCTGCGCGAGGCAGGCGGCTGATCAAGACCTGAGGCGCACCTGCAGCGGCATGCCGCCGCCGGGGATCAGGGTGACGCGCGCCACCGGCGCGGGCTCGCGGCCGGCGACCGGCGCGAAGCGTGCGTGGCGCAGCAGCGTGGCGAGCATCGCAGTGGCCTCGATCATGGCGAAGCCCATGCCGATGCAGATGCGCGGGCCGGCGCCGAAGGGCATGTACTGGTAGCGCGGGATCGCCGCTTCGCGCTGCGGGGCGAAGCGCGCCGGGTCGAAGGCGTCCGGGTCTTCCCAGCGTTTCGCGTGGCGATGGATGGCGTAGATCGGCATCACCACCGAGGTGCCGGCCCGGATCGGATGCCCGCCCAGTTGCGTGCCGGCCACCGCCTGGCGGCTCATCAGCGGCACGGGCGGGTACAGGCGCATGGATTCCTTCAGCACCTGCTGCGTGAGTACGAGGCGCTCGACGTGCCCTGCATTTATTACCGCTCCGCCCGTCACGTGCGCGATCTCCTCCTCCAGCACGCGCGTCCATTCGGGCGAGCACGCGAGCAGGTACAGCGTCCAGGTGAGCGCCTTCGCCGTGGTCTCGTGGCCGGCGAGGTAGAAGGTGAGCAGGTTGTCCACCAGCTGCTCGTCGTTCATCGTCTGGCCGGTTTCCGGGTCGCGCGCCTGCATGAGGCGATGCACCAGGTCGTCCTTCGCCGCCCGGTTCGCGCGGCGCTCGGCGATCAGCGCCAGCACGGCGCAGCGCAGCGCCCCGATGGCGCGCGCCATCGGGCGCCGGCCCGGCTGCGGCAGCCATTTCGGCAGGTTGGCGACGGCGTAGAGCTGGCCCCAGGCGCCCGAGCGCTGGAACAGCGCCGTAGAGCGCTCCATGACCTGCGGCATGCGCGCGTCGGCCGAGGGCAGCAGCGTCGCCGAGATGACTTCGAAGGTCGCCTCGGTCATATCGCGGTCGATCGGCTGCACCGCGCGGGGTTGCGCGCGCCAGCGCTCGACCACCGCCTGCGCGGCGCGCACGAAGGTCGGCACGAAACCCGCCAGCTCCTGCGGGCGGAACATCGGCGCGGAGGCCTGGCGCTGCCACTTCCAGTCCGCGCCTTCGCTGGTCAGGATGCCCTTGCCGAGCAGCGGGCTCAACAGGCGGATCTGCGCGAGCTTGAGGAATTTTTCGCGCTCGTCGAGCAGCACCGTCTTGATCATCGCCGGTGCGGTGATCCACACGATCGGCGTGCGGCCGCGCATGACCGCCACCAGGTCGCCCTCGTAGGCGGCCTGCGGCACCACGGTGATCGGGTTGCGCACGAACCGGGCGACGAAGGCGAGCCCCCCGAGCGGCTGCGCCGGGGGCGTGATGCGCGGCGGGACGAGCCTCGGTGCGGCGGCGGTTTCCACGGCGCGGCTATGCTAGCGCCGCCAGCTGCTTGCCAGCCAGGGCTGCTGCTCGCGCGGCAGCCCGGGCGGGCGGTAGTAGTGGTTGAGTTCCTCGAAGCCCGCCTGCGTCAGGAGGCGGCGCCAGGTTTCCCAGCCGTGGAATGCGCCGTAGCGGCCGCGGTTCCAGCCTTCTTCGTTGTTCCCGTGCGGGTTTGAGCTGAAAAGGACCCCACGCGGTGTCAACGCCGCACGCAGTTCCTTCAGCACCCGCGGCAGTTCCTGGCTGGGGACGTGGAACAGCACCGCGTTGGCGAACACCCCGTCGAAGCCCTCCTGCGGCAGGTCCAGGGTTAGCAAGTCCTGTTCCAGCACCTCGCAGCCGCTGTGCTCGCGCGCCATGGCGGCGAAGCGCTTCGAGCCTTCCAGCCCCACGGCGATGTGCCCCAGCCCGGCAAACGCCTTGAGATCCCTGCCCGGCCCGCAGCCGAGGTCCAGGATCCTGAACGGCGGCTGGCCCTCGAGGTGGCGCAGAAGTTCCTCGAGGTTCTGGCTGACGTCGTGCTCCTTCGTCCCGCGCCAGAAATCCTGCGCGCGCTGGTCGTAGTGCTCCAGCGTGACGCGGGCAATCTTCTCCAGGTCCTCCCGATTCAGCGTCATCTTTCATCCACCTGACGGATGACGGATAATGGGCCACTTTCCAGGAGAACTCGAATGCCCAAAGGAACGGAACGCAGCAACCGCGAGAAGAAGAAACCCAAGCAGCCCAAGAAACCCGTCCCGGCATCCCCGATCCGTCAGCCGGGGAAGTAACCCCCTGAAATGAAACGCCCCGATCGGTTTCCCGCCCGGGGCGTTTTTCCTGCGGTTAAGGCATTGCCGGCTGCTTAGCTGGCGATGCTCCTAGTCCCTCGAAATGATCCGGTTTTGGAGTCCAGCCTGCCGGTGCCGCCTTGGTAGTCTCTCACTGGATCACCTCCTTTCGTGGTTGCCAGGCTGCAGTGTAGCAAGACATTGAATAGAATTCCTGCCATGCACATGTCAGCCGAAGAGATCAAGCAGTTCTGGCGCGGGTACTGCGAGCGCCGGAAGGTGGCGAAGGACATCGTCGCCAAAGGCGAGAAGAAGATCGACGAGGATCCGGAGTTCTGGGCCGACCAGACCATGGACGAGCTGCTCAAGCTCGTCTCCTAAAATCGGGGTCAGAGCCCGATTACCTTGGAAAAAGTAAATCGGGCTCTGACCCCGATTTTTAGGGGAGGCAACATGAGCAAGTTGAGCCGTAGGGACATCCTGAAGATGGGCGTCGGGGCCGCCGCGGGCCTCGGCTTTCCCGCCATCGTGCGCGCGCAATCCAGGGAGATCGTGATCCTCGGCCTGTGGGACCAGACCGGGGC
>JBGQFF010000126.1:0-7118 GCA_041496745.1 Gammaproteobacteria bacterium | reverse complement strand
TCCCGCGCGCTCACTTAGAATCTGCAGGGCAGGGCGTTGATTTGACTGGCGAGGCCACCGCCATGGGGTGCAGGTGGTCGCGAGTTCGAATCTCGCCGCCCCGACCACTACCTCTAGGGCGCCGGCTCCGGCTCGAATTGCGCCAGTTTCGCGGTGGCGACAAACAAGAACAGGTCCAACTCGAGAAGTTCGGGCGTCAGCGCCATGCCGGCGTCCCTCAGGGCCACGCATTGGCCATGCACCGCGTCGCAGATCCGGTGCACGTCCGTGGCCCGGTACACCGCTGTCGGCTTGTGGTCCTGGTCGAACGGCGCCCAGCCTGCGTCGACTCGCTGCACCCGGGCGACGCGCTCCGAGGGCCAGACTGCAAGGTAATCGCGCACCGCGGCTACGACATCGAGCGCTTCCCGGGCCCCTGCCAAGAGGCATATGTCGTCGCGGTCCATATCGGCCAGAGAACCGGAAACGTATTCGGCAGTCTCCACGGCATCCTCCCAATGTGTGCTGTGTGGTTGGCGGAATCATTCAACTCCAGAACTGCGGTGTGCGGTGTAAATGTGTGCAAGGCAGGCGGCGCGCAAAATTCTGTTAGAGTTTTGCGGACCCAAGCGACATGACAATCCCGCACGCATCATGGTGAAGGACAAGGTGGTGGTGGTGACCGGCGCCGGCGGCGGCATCGGGCGTGATTTCGCGCTCGCGTTCGCGGCGCACGGCGCTAAGGTAGTGGTGAACGACCTCGGCACCTCGGTGGCGGGCGAAGGCAGCAGCGCGGGCCCGGCGCAAAAGGTGGTGGAGGAGATCAAGGCCCGGGGCGCAAAAGCGGTGGCAAGCATCGACAGCGTCGCCGACTGGGAATCCGCCAACCGCATCGTCAAGACCGCGATCGACGCCTTCGGGCGCATCGACTGCGTGGTGAACAACGCCGGCATCTTGCGCGACCGCTTCTTCTTCAACATGTCGGTCGAGGAATGGAAAGCGGTGATCGACGTGCACCTGAACGGCTCGTTCTACGTGTCGCGCGCCGCGGCGCCCTACTTCAAGAGCCAGAACTCGGGCTGCTACGTCAACATGACGTCCACCTCGGGACTGATCGGCAACCTCGGCCAGGCCAACTACTCGGCCGCCAAGCTCGGCATCGCCGGGCTGTCCAAGTCCATGGCGCTCGACATGGCGAAATACCACGTGCGCTCCAACTGCATCGCGCCGTTTGCCTGGAGCCGCATGATCGGCTCGATTCCCACCGAGACCGAAGAGCAGAAGGCGCGCGTGGAAAAGATGAAGGTGATGCAAACCGCGAAGATCGCGCCGCTCGCCGTATTCCTCGCCAGCGACGCCGCCAAGGATGTGTCCGGCCAAATTTTCGCGGTGCGCGCCAATGAGATTTTCCTCATGTCGCAGAGCCGCCCGGTGCGCTCGGTGCACCGTGCCGGCGGCTGGACGCCGCAGGACATCGCGGAGCAGGCGATGCCCGCGCTGCGCGGCAGCTTCTTCCCGCTCGACCGCACCCAAGACGTGTTCACATGGGATCCGCTGTAGCCGACACGAGTTACCCGGACCTGCGCGACGGTGTGCGCGCGTTGTGCGCGCAGTTCGACTCCGCTTACTGGCAGAAGGTGGACGAGGCGCGCGCCTATCCGGAAGAGTTCGTCGACGCACTGACCAAGGCGGGCTGGATGTCGGCCCTGATCCCGGAGCAGTACGGCGGTTCTGGGCTGTCGCTCACCGAGGCCACCGTGATCATGGAAGAGGTGACGCGCTCGGGCGGCAATGCCGGTTGCTGCCACGGTCAGATGTACAACATGAACACGCTGCTGCGCAACGGCTCTGAGGCGCAGAAGAAGAAGTTCCTGCCGAAAATCGCCTCGGGCGAGCTGCGCATGCAGGCGATGGGTGTCACCGAGCCCACCGCCGGCACCGACACGACGAAGATCAAGACCGTGGCGGTGCGAAAGGGCGACCGCTACGTGGTGAACGGCCAGAAGGTGTGGACCTCGCGCCTGCAGCACTCGGACCTGATGATCCTGCTCGCGCGCACCACGCCGCTCGCGGAAGTGAAAAAGAAGTCCGACGGCATGTCGGTGTTCCTGGTGGAGAAGAAGGCGGCGCTGGGCAAGGGCCTCAGCATGCGTCCGATCCGCAACATGGTGAACCACGAGACCAATGAGGTGTTCCTCGACAACCTCGAGATCCCGGCGGAGAACCTGATCGGCGAGGAAGGCAAGGGTTTCAAGTACCTCCTCGACGGGCTGAACGCGGAGCGCATCCTCATCGCCGCCGAGTGCATCGGCGACGGCTGCTGGTTCGTCGAGCGCGCCGTGAAGTATGCGAAGGATCGGGTCGTGTTCGACCGCCCGATCGGGCAGAACCAGGGCGTGCAGTTCCCGATCGCCGAATGCCACATGGAGATCGAGGCGGCGAACCTGATGCGCTACAAGGCGGCGGCGCTGTACGACGCCGAGCAGCACTGCGGGGCCGAGGCCAACATGGCCAAGCACCTCGCCGCCAAGGCCTCCTGGGAGGCGGCCAACGTCTGCCTGCAGACCCACGGCGGCTTCGGTTTCGCCGCGGAGTACGACGTCGAGCGCAAGTTCCGCGAGACGCGCCTGTACCTGGTGGCGCCGATCTCCACCAACCTGATCCTGTCCTACATCGCCGAGCACGTGCTGGGGTTGCCGCGTTCGTTCTAGGGCTGGTCATCGCCGTCGGCTAGAATTGGACGCGCGATCGAGCGGACACTTGGTGCCGTTCATCGCGCGATGCCTGCGATGCGCATACTAATTTCCAACGACGACGGCTATTTCTCCCCCGGGATCGCGCTGCTCGCCGAGTGCCTCGCCGCGCTCGGCGAAGTCACCGTGGTGGCGCCCGAGCGCGACCGCTCGGGCGCATCCAACTCCCTGACGCTCGACCGGCCGCTGTCGGTGCGGCGCGCGCCGAACGGCTTTTTCTTCGTCAACGGCACGCCCACCGATTGCGTGCACCTCGCGGTCACCGGGCTGCTCGACTTCCAGCCCGACATGGTGGTCTCGGGCATCAACCTCGGCGCCAACATGGGCGACGACACGATCTACTCCGGGACCGTCGCCGCGGCCACCGAGGGCTTCCTCCTCGGCATCCCGTCGCTCGCGGTGTCGCTCGCCGGCAAGGAGGCGCGGCACCTGGAGTCCGCGGCAGGCGTGGCCCGGCGGTTGGTGGAGCGCTTCGGGCGGACGCCCTTCGGCCAGCCGGTGCTACTCAACGTAAACGTCCCCGACGTCGCGCCGGAGGCGCTCGGTGCGCTCGAGGTCACCCGGCTGGGGCGCCGCCATAAGGCCGAGCCGGTGGAAAAGACGCACACGCCACGCGGCGAGACGGCCTACTGGATCGGCGCGTCCGGGGCGGCGGCGGACGCGGGCCCGGGCACGGATTTCCACGCGGTCGCCGCAGGCCGCGTGTCGGTGACAGCGCTGCAGGTGGACCTGACGCATCACGCCCAACTCGGCATGGTGAAGGACTGGCTGGCCCGATGAACGCGCGCGGTGCGCACCACCTGAGCGGCGTCGGCATGACTTCGCAACGTACGCGCGCGCGCATGGTCGAGCGGCTGCGCGGCGAGGGTTTCCGCGACGAGAAGGTGCTGGCGGCGATGGGCAGCGTACCGCGCCATCTGTTCGTCGACGAGGCGCTGGCCAGCCGCGCCTACGAGGACACCGCGCTGCCGATCGGCTTCGGCCAGACCATCTCGCAGCCCTACGTCGTGGCACGCATGATCGAGGCCTTGTGTGCAGGGGGGCGGGCCCTCGGCAAGGTGCTGGAGATCGGCACCGGGTGCGGCTACCAGGCGGCGGTGCTGGCGCAGCTCGCGCGCGAGGTATATTCGGTGGAGCGCATCCACGCGCTGCTCGAGCGCGCGCGTGCGAATCTTCGCGACCTGCGCCTGTCCAACCTGCGGCTCGCCTACGGCGACGGCAACCTCGGCCTGGAAAAGGCGGCGCCCTTCGACTCCATCATCGTCGCGGCGGCGGCGCGCGAACTGCCGCAGGCCCTCTTACGGCAACTGGCGCCGGGTGGCAGAATGGTGCTGCCGCTGAAATCGCCGGATGCGCCGCGGGGCGCGCAGCGCCTCGCGCTCTGCGAGCGCGGCGCGCGCGGCATCACCGAGACGGTACTCGAGGCCGTGCGCTTTGTGCCGCTGGAGACAGGAAAACTGTGACGATCGCACAGACCCGCTGGACCCTGCTTGCCCTGGCGGCGCTGCTCGGCGCCGCCGGCTGCGGATCGGTGTCGACGCAGGCGCCGGTGGACGACCGCAGGCCAGCTGGCACGCCCAAGCCCCCGCCGCAGGCGGCGCAGCCCGTGCCTGCGCCCGCGGCGGCGCCGGCCGGGCATTACCTCGTGAAGCGCGGCGACACGCTCTACAGCATCGCACTCGAGCACGGCGCCGACTACCGCGACGTCGCACAGTGGAACAAGCTCGAGGATCCCACCAAGATCTCGATCGGGCAGGCGCTGCGCGTGACGCCGCCGGAGGGGCAACCCGCGGTCCAGGTCGGCACTGCCCGGGGCGCCGCGCCGCTGGAAGCGCGCCCGCTCGAGGGTGCGAGCGCCGCAGCGCAGGGACAGGGCGACGGCGGCACCAAGATCGCGCCCAAGGCGCTGCGCCTGCCCTACTCGGACCAGAACCTGGCGCTACTGCAGCAGGGCGATACAGCAGGCGCAGCTGCGGCTGCAGTGTCTAAGCCAGCGGGGCCGGCGCCGTCCGTCGCGACCGCCGCGCCCAAGCCCGAGACTGCCAAGCCGGAACCGCCCAAGCCCCCGGCAGTGGACCGCGACCCGGATGCGATCGACTTCATCTGGCCGGCCAAGGGCAGCCTGCTCGCCGGATTTGCCGAGCCCGGCAGCAAGGGCGTGGATATCGGCGGCAAGCCCGGCGACCCGGTGTTGGCCGCTGCGTCGGGCCAGGTGCTCTACACCGGCACCGGCATCCGCGGCTTCGGCAAGCTGATCGTCATCCGCCACGAAGGCGGCTTCAGCAGCGTATACGCGCACAACCGCGAGATCCTGGTGAAGGAAGGGCAGTCGGTGGCGCGCGGCCAGAGGATCGCCGAGCTGGGCGACACCGACGCCGACCGGCCGAAGCTGCACTTCGAGATCCGCAAGTCCGGCAAGCCGGTCGATCCGCTCAGGTACCTGCCGGGCGGCCGCCCTTCCTGAGACGATTTACCTGGTGGCCGGTTTTGGCCGGGCGCGCGCGGCGCGCAGGGCTTCACCGAGATCGGACACCGCCATCGCGTAGAACACGGCGCGGTTGTAGCGCGTGAGCACGTAGAAATTCTGCAGGCCCAGCCGGTACTCGGCCGGCCGTTCCGGCGAGCGCAATTCCAGCAGCGCGGCGCGCGTACCGGCGGGCAGCGGCGCGCCGAGCGATTCGATGCCGGCCAGAGCCAGCTCCTCCAGCGTATGCCGCGGCAGCGGATTGCCATCCGCATAGGCGCCGTGGCCGTCGCCGTTTGCGCGCGCGCCGCGCTGCACCGGCTCGCCGCGGCGCCAGCCGTGCTGCTTGAGGAAATTGCCAACGCTGCCGATGGCGTCGGCGGCATTGCCGCTCAGGTCGGAGACGCCGTCGCCGTCAAAATCCACCGCGTAGCGCAGGTAGCTGGTGGGCATGAACTGCGGGATGCCGATGGCGCCCGCGTAGGAGCCCTTCAGGGCGAACACGTCGAGCTCCATCTCGCGAGCGAACAGGAGATAGTTCTCCAACTCGCCACGGAAGTAGGGTGCGCGCGGCGCATAGTCGAAGGCCAGCGTGGCAAGCGCGTCGATGACCCGCCAGCGACCGGTGTTGCGGCCGTAAAAGGTCTCCACGCCGAGGATGGCGACGATGATCTCCTCCGGCACGCCGTAGGTGCGGCGCGCGCGCTCCAACTGGCCGCGGTGCTCGCGCCAGAAGGCGAGGCCGGCGCGCACCAAGCGCTCGTTGACGAACGTCGCGCGGTAGTCCACCCAGGAGCGGGCCAGGGCCTCCGGCTGGGTCTGCACCGCGGTGAGCACCGCCTCCTCGCGGCGCGCGCGGGAGAACACGGCATGCAGCTCGCCCGCGTCGAAAGCGTGCCGCTCGACCAGCTCGCGGATGAACGACTGCACCTCGGGCCGGCCGGCAAATGTCGCCGGGTCGTCGGCCCGCGCGCACGGAACGGCGAGGGCGGCGAGCACCGCCAGCGCGGCCAGGGCGCGCTTCATGCGAGATGCAGCGCGCGCACGCGCCGCTGCAGTTCAACGATCTGTTCGCGCGATGCCGCGCGGCCGTAACGCGCGCCTACGTAGAGGGCGCTGATGGCCTGGATGGCGGCGGCGGCGGCGGGCAAGCGCCGCGCCGCGCGCTCGGCGTAGTCGCGCGGTCCCTCGTGCGGCGCGCGCGCCACGCCCCACGCGCCAAGTTTGCGGCAGAACGCCTGCCAGGCGCGCTGCACGGGATCTGGGCGAGCCAGGCGGCGCAACGACCAGGCAAGCAGCAGCAGCGTGAATACGCCCAGCGTGGACGCCATGGCGGCGGTCAGGCTGCGCCAGTCGGCGTCGCGCATGCCGAGGCTGGACATCAGGTCGCGCTGGCGCTCCGGGTTGTAGCCCAGCACCATCACGTTCCAGCGGTGCGCCAGCGCCTCCCAGTTGTAGCGTACCGAGCGCAGCCATTCGAGTTCCGGGCGCAACAGCAGCGGCACCGGCTCGCCCTGGCGCACCGCGCGCGCCAGCCCGGATTCGATTCTGCCCGGGATCGCCGCAGCGGTCGGGTCCAAGCGGATCCAGCCGCGGCCTGGCAGGTAGGCTTCGGCCCAGGCGTGCGCGTCGGCCTGGCGCACGGTGATGATGCGGTCGACGGTGTTCACTTCGCCGCCCTGGTAGCCGGTGACCACGCGCGCGGGCACGCCGGCCGCGCGCAGCATGAACACGAATGCCGACGAAAAGTGCTCGCAGAACCCGGCGCGCGTGTCGAACAGGAATTCGTCGACGGGCTCGCGCCCGAGCAGGGGCGGCTCGAGCGTGTAGGCGAGGCCCGCCCCGCGGAAGAAATCGACTGCGCGCTGCAGGACCTCGGTGTCGTCCCGGGCGCCGCGGCGCCACTGCGCGGCGAGCGCGCG
>JBGQFF010000125.1:0-7208 GCA_041496745.1 Gammaproteobacteria bacterium | reverse complement strand
TCAATGTGTATTATGTCAAATAAGCGTCGGATCCGACCACTTCAGCAATAGCCCCTAGGCTTTGGGCATTCCGGCGATCATCTCCTCCGCAAACAGTCGCGGGTTCAGCGGATGGCTCGCCAGCAATCGATTCCTTCCCATCTGCCTTGCGTACCGCAGCCAGGCCGCGCCATGAGCCGAGCCCGCAGCCTGCCCGTACCTCGAACGCCCGCAATAAGACGCCATCGCGACGCTCAAGGCATGCTTTTGCAGCACCTCCGCCAGCGCCTCGACCTGCGCCCGGTCGTTGACGGCCCCCAAGACATCCAGGTCCCTTGTCTCCAGGGCCTTGCGCAGCCTGGCGATGGTCTCTCCGGTGTCTGAGGCGTACCCCAGGGCGCGCAAAGGTGCGCCGCCCGCAAATGCCAGCCACGCTTCCCAATCCAAGGCCCCCTGGGCCTTGAGCCAGGAACCGGCCGCTGCGGCGTCAGGAAGTGCAACCGGCAGCGCCACGCAGCGGCTGCGGATGGTGGGCAGAAGCCGCGCCGGCCGGTGCGACACCAGGATGAATCGCGCCTGCGCCTGCGGCTCTTCGAGGCCCTTGAGCAGCGCGTTCGCAGCGTTCAGGTTCATCTCTTCCGCAGGATGCACCAGCACCACTCGCTGGCCTCCGCGGTGCGACCGCAGGTTGAGGAAGCCGTCCAGCGACCGCACTTGGTCAATCTTGATCTCGGTGCTGGGCTTTGGGGTCCTTGACGCAATGGGCGCCGCCTCGTCTTGTTCCTCGCCCGAATCGCGCAGTCGCGCCAGGGACTCCGGCTCGAGGCGGCGAAGATCCGGGTGGGTGCCGGCCAGGTACCAGCGGCAACCGTCGCAGGTGCCGCAGGGAATTCGCAATTTCCCCGCAGTCTCGCAAAGCAGCAGCTGCGCAAAATGCTCCGCCAGCGCCAGCTTGCCGATGCCTTCAGGTCCATGGATCAGCAATGCATGGGGCAATCGAGCGCGCATCCCAAGGAGTTGGTCCCAAGCCGATAACTGCCACGGATAAATCATGTCATTCAGTCAATTACTAGTTCTTCTTCAATTACTTTCTTAATGTCATCCAATGACCCCGAGGCATCCACCACCCGGATTCTCTCGGGGTCGGACCGTGCCAGCCCCAGATATGCCTGCCGTACCCTCTCGAAGAACTCGCGGTCCTCGCGCTCGAAGCGGTCCGGCGCACGCGCGGTGCGCTTGAGCCGTTCCCGGCTGACCTCGTAGGGGCAATCGAAGACCAGGGTACGGTCCGGCAGCAATCCGTCGTGCGACACCTGCGCCAGGTGCGCGATCAATTCAGCGGCGACGCCCTTGCCCCCGCCCTGGTAGGCAAACGTGGCGTCGGTAAACCTGTCGCAAAGGACCCAGGTACCGGCCCGCAGCGCCGGGTCGATCACCCGCTGCACGTGGTCCGCCCGCGCCGCGAAAAGCAGCATCGTCTCGGCGATCGGATCCATGGACTCGGCGAGCACCAGCTCGCGCAGCCGCTCGGCGAGCGGCGTGCCTCCCGGCTCACGGGTCACCAGCACCGCATGGCCGCGCGCGCGCAGCCGCTCGGCTATCCACGCCACGTGCGTGGACTTGCCGGCGCCGTCCACGCCTTCGAGCGTGATGAAGCGGCCCCTGGTCAACGGTGTCTCGGTTTCGGTTTCGGCTGGTATTGTGACACCGCCCGGTTGTGCTCCTTGAGGGTGCGCGAGAACTGACTGGTGCCGTCGCCCCGGGAAACGTAGTAAAGGGCGCTGGTTGGTGCCGGCCGCAGGGCAGCGCGTAGCGATGCCTGGCCTGGGAGCGCAATCGGAGTCGGCGGCAAGCCGGGGCGCGTATAGGTGTTGTAGGGACCGTCCGTCTTCAGGTGCACCTTTTTCAGGTTGCCGTCGAATCTCTCGCCCAACCCGTAGATCACCGTGGGATCGGTTTGTAGCGCCATGCGGATGCGCAGCCGGTTGACCAGCACCCCGGCAATCTGCTCACGGTCCTCTGCCCTGCCTGTTTCTTTCTCGACAATCGACGCCATGATGAGTGCTTCGTACGGCGTCCGGTATGGCACGTTTGCGGTGCGCTGCGCCCATTCCTGCGACAGCTGTTTCTGCATGACCCGGTAGGCTCGCCGCAGCACGGTGAGATCGCTGGCACCGCGCGCGAAGACGTAGGTGTCGGGAAAAAACAGCCCTTCCGGATGCCACTCGCTTGCGCCGACGCGCTTGAGCAATTCCGCGTCGCTCAAGCCCGCAGTGTCGTGGCGCAGTACCGAGCTGGCGTTGAGCGCCGCGCGCAGCTGGCCGAAGGTCGAGCCCTCGATCAGCTGGAGTTCGGCCTGCATCACCTCGCCACGCGCCAGCTTGTCGAGCAGCTCCAGCGGGGTCACCGGCGCAGTGATCTCGTAGTAGCCGGCCCTGATCTCCGGCTCGCGCCCCAGCGCCCGCGCCAGCAGCTCGAATTGCAGCGGGCGCACCTCGACGCCGGCCTGCTCCATGCGGCGCACGGCGGCACGCAAGCCGCTGCCCGCCGGAATTTCGAACTGCAGAGGGAGCGCGGCGACCTGCACGGGCGTGGTCACGTACCACGCGCCGTAGCCTGCCGCGGCGAGAAGCCCGAGGAACGCCAGCGCCAGGATGAGCCGTACGTAGGTCAACGCGGAATCGGAATAAAATCCCTGCAGGCATTCTACGATGGACACCAAGGTTTCCCACGCGACGGCGGAATTGAAGCAACTCGGCATGCTGTCGTGCACGGGCGACGACGCGCGCGAATTTCTGCATGCACAACTCACTTCCGACATCACCGGCCTGGAGCCGGATCGCGCGCGCTACGCCGGCTGGTGTTCGGCGAAGGGAAGGTTGTTGGCGACCTTGCTCGTGGTGCCATACGCGCGCGGTTTCCTGCTGCAGTTGTCGCGCGACCTTGCGCCGGCCGTCGCCAAACGCCTGTCGATGTTCATCCTGCGCGCCAAGGTCAAGCTGGCGGACGCCAGCGCGGACTGGGTGCAACTCGGGCTGTGGGGCCAGGGCGCCGCAGGGCGACTGGCGGCGTTGGGCATGCCCGTTCCGGCCGCGGACCTCGCGGTCGCGCAGGCTGCCGACACGGTCGTCGTCCGCATCGCGCAACAGCGCTTTCTGCTCATGGTGACGGCGGCGCAGCGCGAGCGGGCGCTGGGCGACAGCGGCGACGAGGTTTGGGCGCTGGAGGAGATTCGCAGCGGCCGCCCGCAGGTGGTCCAGGCGACGCAGGACCTGTTCGTGCCGCAGATGGTGAATCTCGAGCGTCTCGGTGCAGTCGATTTCAAGAAAGGCTGCTACCCGGGCCAGGAGATCGTGGCGCGCACGCAGTATCGCGGCGTGCTCAAGCGCCGCATGGTGCGCGCGCGCGTCGCTGCCGCGGCGACGCCGGGCAACGATCTGTACGCTGCCGACCTGCCCGGCCAGGCGAGCGGCACGGTGGTCAATGCCGCGCCGGCGCCCGAAGGCGGCACCGAGCTGCTGGCCGTCGTGCAGATCAGCTCGCTGGAAAGCGCCAGCCCGATCCGGCTCGGCGCCGGCGGCGGGCCGCAGCTGGAGTTGCTGCCCCTGCCCTACGCGGCGTGACCAGCTACTACGTCTACTACCGGGTCGAAGCGGGCCGGGTTGCGTCGTTGCAGCAACAGATCCGGCAGCTGTTCCGCAGCATCGAAGCGGCCACAGGCGTGCGCGGGCGTTGGATGCGCCGGCGCGACGCGCCGACGACCTACATGGAAGTTTACGAGGACGTGCGCGACGAACGGGCGTTCGAGACGCTGCTCGAGCGCGAGGCTGCGAAACTCGGCCTCGAGCGCCACGTCGAGCGCTTCGTATGTGCCTGATCCTCGTCGCGTGGAAGGCGCACGCGCGCTTCCCGCTCGTCGTGGCCGCCAACCGCGACGAATTTCACGGCCGTCCCGCAGCGCGCGCAACGTTCTGGGACGACAAACCCGAGGTCCTCGCCGGCCGCGACTTGCAGGCGGGGGGCACCTGGATGGGCGTGTCGCGCGGCGGGCGCTTTGCCGCGGTCACCAACTACCGGGGCGGCACGGAGCCCGGCGCGGCGCAGTCGCGCGGCGCGCTTGTCACGCGCTACCTCGAGGGCGTCGGCGTGCCTGAACTGGCGCAACGCAAGACGGCCTACAGCGGCTTCAATCTGCTGGCCTCGGACGGCGTGGAGCTCTGGTGGCTGTCGAATCGCGATGGCGGGCCCCGGCGGCTCGAGCCAGGCTGGTACGGGCTGGGCAACCTGCTGCTCGACACGCCGGAAGTCGAGGAACACAAGCAGCGCTTCCGGGATTGCCCGGTGTCCGTGGAACCATTGTTCGCCGTTCTTGAGAAGGCGAAGATCGTCAACGAGCGTTACGGCACCCGTTGCTCGAGCGTGCTGATGCACGGAGAGGAGATCGGCTTCGCCGAGCGTACCTTTGGCAGCGACGGCGGCGACGAGGCGACTTTGCGCTACGAATTCAGCATGCGCCGCATCTCCTGATGCGGGATGCCTGCCTCCTCAAAGACCTCCCCCTCCTCCCTGAAACCGTGCTTGCGGTAGAACTCAAGCGCGTGCGTCTGAGCTGAAAGGACCACCTCCCGCATCCCCCTGCGGCGAGCTTCCTCCACCAGACGCTCGAGGATTGCGCCGCCCACGCCGAGGAAGCGGCTCTGCTTGAGCACCGCCATGCGCCCGATGTGCCCGTCGGGCAGCAGCCTGCCCGTTCCGACCGCCTTGCCGCCCGCATAGGCCAGCGCGTGCACGCACACGGCGTCCTGGTCATCGATCTCGATCTGGGGCGGCACGCGCTGCTCCTCGACGAACACCGTCAGGCGGATGCGGCTCGCCTCGGCGCGCGCCGCATTCCAGTCCTTCAGTTCGATGCGGAGCATTGCGCAAAAGTATAATTCGCGCCATGAAAAGCCTGTGGAACGATGCCGAGGCGGCGAAGTTTTCCGGCCCGCTCGGGCTGCGCGTGTACACCTCCCGCCTGCTCGGGCGCGACAAGTCCCTGGTGCTGCACGGCGGCGGCAATACCTCGGTCAAGCTGCGCGAGAAGAACCTGTTCGGCGAGGACCAAGACATCCTCTACGTGAAGGGCAGCGGCTGGGACCTGGAAACCATCGAGGCGCCCGGCTTCGCCCCGGTGAAACTTGACTACGTGCGTCGGCTCGCTTCGCTGCCCGCGCTGTCCGATCCGCAAATGGTCAACGAGTTGGCCACGCACACCTTGCGTGCCGGCGCGCCGGCGCCTTCCGTGGAAACCATCCTGCACGCCATCCTGCCGCACAAGTACGTGGACCACACGCACGCCGACGCGGTGCTGTCGGTATCGAACGCGCCGGATGGCGACCAGCGCATCCGCGACATCTACGGCGGCAAGGTGGTGGTGATTCCCTACATCATGGCCGGCTTCGACCTCGCGGCGTATTGCGCGCGCGAGTTCCCCAAGCAGGCGACGAAGAACACCGTGGGCATGGTGCTGCTCTCGCACGGCGTGTTCTCGTTTGCCGCCGGCGCACGCGAGTCCTACGAGCTGATGATCGAGCTGGTATCGATGGCCGAGCGCTACCTGGAAGCGAAGAAGGCCTGGAGCATCGTCTTGCCGTTCACGTCCGCGCCCGCATTCAAGCGCGAGGAGGCGGCACAGCTGCGGCACGACGTCTCGCGCGCGGCGGGGTTTCCCCTGCTCTGCCGCTGCAACGACGCGCCGCGCTTCATCGGCTTTGCACGCCACCCCGACGTGGCGCGCATCTCGCAGAGCGGCCCGGCGACTCCCGATCACGTGATCCGCACCAAGCCGCTGCCGATGCTCGGTCGCGACGTGGCCGGATTCGGCACAGCCTACCGCGCCTACTTCGAGAGCAATGCGAAGGAGGCCAAGGAGCCCAAGACCATTCTCGATACGGCGCCGCGCATGGCGCTCGATCCGCAACTGGGCCTCGCCGCTTTCGGCCGCACGGCCAAGGACACGGGCATCGTCGAGGATCTCTATGCACACACCATCGATGTGATCCTGCGCGCGGAGGCGCTGGGCGGCTGGAAAGCGCTGGACGCCAAGCACACCTTCGATATCGAGTACTGGGATCTGGAGCAGGCAAAGCTGAAGAAGGCAGGCAATGCCCCCGCATTCGCCGGGGAAGTGGCGCTGGTCACGGGCGCGGCGTCCGGAATCGGCAAGGCCTGCGTCGAGGCGTTCCTCAAGCGCGGTGCGGCGGTGGTGGGGCTGGACCGCAACCCAGCGATCGAAGGCCTGTTCAAGCGTGCAGACTACCTCGGGATCGTTTGCGACCTCACGGATCCCAAGGCCATCGATGCCGCGATGGACGCCGCAACGAAGCGCTTCGGCGGCGTGGACATGCTGGTACTGAACGCCGGCATCTTCCCCTCCTCCCAGGCGATCAAGGACATCGCCGCCGAGATGTGGAAGAGCGCGATGACGGTGAACGTCGAGGCGAACCTCCTTGTCATGCAGGCGAGTCACGCATTGCTCAAGCTCGCGCCGCGCGGCGCCCGCGTAGTGGTGATCGGTTCGAAGAACGTGCCGGCGCCGGGAATGGGCGCCGCCGCCTACTCGGCATCGAAGGCGGCGCTCAACCAGCTGGCGCGCGTGGCGGTGCTGGAATGGGCCAAGGACGGCATTCGTATCAACACCATTCACCCCAACGCCGTGTATGACACGGCGTTGTGGACCGACGAAGTGCTGGCCTCGCGCGCCAAGGCCTACAACCTCACCGTCGAGCAGTACAAGAGGAACAACCTGCTGAAGACGGAGGTGTCGTCGAAGGACGTGGCCGAGCTCACTGCCGAGATGTGCGGGCCGCTGTTCGCGAAAACCACCGGCGCACAGGTGCCGGTGGACGGCGGCACGGAAAAGCTGGTGTGAACGTCCAGGCCTTGCGCTGGACCGGCGATGCGCTGGAGCTGCTCGATCAGCGGCTTCTGCCTGACAGGATTGTCTACCTGAAGTGCAGGACCGCCGCCGAAGTGGCGGCGGCGATCCGCGACATGGTGGTGCGCGGTGCGCCGGCGATCGGCTGCGCGGCGGCGTTCGGCATCGCGCTGGAGCCGAAGGAATCCTCGTACGAGGTGCTGGCGAAGAGCCGGCCCACTGCAGTCAACCTGTCCTGGGCGCTAGAGCGCATGCGCCATGCTGCGGACAAGAAGGCGGAAGCCGAAGCGATCTTTGCCGAGGATCTCGC
>JBGQFF010000124.1:0-7345 GCA_041496745.1 Gammaproteobacteria bacterium | reverse complement strand
CCGCGCAGGATCATGAGTTCCCGCAGCTCGCGCGGGCTGCGGCTGTCGTAGCGGATGGCGCGCGCGAACTCGGTCCACGCCGCACACAGCGCCGGATGGTTGCCGAGCGCGCGGTAAAGGTTCGGCGGCTTTCCCCAGAGTTCCTCTAGGCGCTGCTTAAGCGCGCCTTCGAACTCGGCGTTGGGAATTCTTTGCATCGCGGTAGTATGCCCGAAGGAAGGCGGAGTTCAGGCCCAAGCTCGGCGACGCGCGCGAGGGGATTCAGGAAACTCCCCGTGCGGGTCGGCTGATCATCGGGGGCGCAGTACGAGCCGGGCGAGAGCCTCAGCCTGCGCCGTCAAGGCGGTGCCTGGTGGCGTAGGCGACGAGCCCCACCCGGTTGGGGATGCCGAGCTTGCGGTAGATCGAACAGAAGTGGTTGCGCAGCGTCTGCTCCCTGATGCGCAGGCGCGCCGCGAGCGCCCGGCCGCTCGCGCCCTCGTGCCTGACCAGGGCGCGCACGACGTCGCTCTCGCGCGTCGTCAGGTTGGCGATCCTGCCGATGGCCGCCGGCCCGGTCGCCCGCGGGGCGCCGGCGAGCAGCTCCTCGAGGAGGCGCCCGGTCGTGATGCGGTCGAGCCACAATTCGCCGTCCTTCACCTTGCGCACCGCTTTGCGGATCGTCTCGGGCGCATCGTGCTTGAGCACGACGCCGCGCGCACCCGCCCGTACCGCCCCCGCGCGGGCCGCCGCGTCGCACTCCGCGGCGAGCATCAGAATGGGCGCCGCGCACTGCGCACCGAGACGCGCGATGGCGGCGATGCCGCCCGCCTCGATGTCGAACATGATCACGTCCGCGCGCGCTGCCGCTGCGCGCGCGGACGCCTCGTCGCCGGAAGCGATCGCGCCCACGAGTTGCATCGATCCGGGCTCGGCTTGTTCCAGCACGCGCAGCAGCCAGCCGGCGAATGCGCGGTCGTCGGCGACCAGCATCAGGCGGATGAGTTGCGGGCGCTCCATTGCAGTTCGCAACCTAACGCGGAATCCTGCCGCTCGCGCGGCCTCTGTCGAAAGTTCACAACTCCAGGTTCACCGCGAACTGATTAGAATCGCCCCATGGCCGAGCGCTGCATGTCCGGAGACGTCGAGCTCTCCTACCGCCGTGTAAATCGGGGGCAGACCCAGATTTTGTTCGTCCACGGGCTTTCCTACTTTTCGTATGACTGGCTCGACGCGGCCGCCGCACTGGCAGGCGACTGCGTGTGCATGGACATGCGCGGCTTCGGGGATTCCGCCTGGGCCAAGGACTACTCGGTGCCGGCGATGGCGGGCGACCTCGGCGCGGTGATGGACCACCTCGGCTGGGACAAGGCGATCGTCGTGGGCCACTCGATGGGCGGGCGGAACTCCGCGTACTTCGCCGCGAAGAACCCGCGGCGCGTCTCGGGTCTCGTGCTGGTGGACTATTCCCCCGAGAACGCGCCCGCCGGCTCCAAGCGCGTGGCAACCAGCGTCGCCGGCGTGCCGGACGTCTTCGCCACGATCGAAGAGGCGATGGCCTGCTTCAAGGCCGGTCCTGAGAAGCGCGCGCGCTTCGAGGCTTACCTCAAGCCGGTGCCGGGCGGATTCACCATCAAGCGCGACACGCACTTCCGCGACCAGTCCAGGAAAGCCCTCGAAACCGGCGAGCGGCCGAAGCTCGGCGTGGACATGTGGCAGGTGCTCGGCGAGCTGCGCGTGCCCACCCTCGTCATCCGCGGCGCGCGCTCGGACCTGTTCGCGCCCGAAACCGCGGCGAAAGTGAAAGCCGCCAACCCGCGCATCCAGCTCGCGCAAGTGGATGGCGGCCACAACCTCGCGGTGGACAACCCGCCCGGTTTCCTCGCCGCCGTGCGTCCTTTCATCGCCTCGTTGCAGGAGAAGAGCCATGCACACGCGCGGCATTGACCATCTCGCCATCGTCAGCGACGACATGCCCACCGCAATGGACTTCTACACGCGCGTGATGGGATTCCAGCTGGTGCACGCGCGCCGCGTGCCTTTCGAGGCGGACCGCTGGCAGCCGCCCTACGAGAACCTGCGCCACTACTTCTTCGACATGGGCAACGACTCGCTGTTCGCCGTGTTCGAGTACCCGAAGGGCCTGGCGAAGCAGGTGCGCGACCACGTCGGCGGCATGCAGCACGTCGCCTTTCACGTGCCGCCCGACAAGTTCGACGCCATGCTCGAGCGCGTGAAGCGCTGCGGCGTGCACGTCATCGGCCCGGTGCCGCTGGGCGGGCGCTTCTGGTCGGCCTACTTCCTCGACCCCTTCGGCATCCGCCTGGAGCTCGCCACCGACCGCAGCGGCTCGGCGCGCGGCGTGATCGAGTCGGTGCGCCAGACCGAGGCCGAGGCGCGCACCGAGCTGGAAACGCTGTTCTCCGATCCGCAGGAAGTGCAGAAGTGGCTGCGGCACATGCCGCTCAAGGAGGAGGCGCACGCATGAAGCCGCCGTTCCGCGCCGACCAGGTCGGCAGCCTTCTGCGCCCCGTGGAGCTTGCCGAGGCGCGCAAGAAAGCCAAGGCCGGCGCGATCAGCACCGCGCAGTTGAAAGAGGTGGAGGACCGCTGCATCCGCGCCGTGGTGGCGAAGCAGGAGTCCGCAGGGCTGGAATCGATCACCGACGGCGAGCTGCGCCGCGACTACTGGCATCTCGACTTCGTCAAGCAGATCGAGGGCGTGACCTTGAAGCAGGCGGTGGGCATGACCTTCCAGGCCGGGGACGTGCCGCCGATGGCCACCATCACCGGCAAGGTGCGCTGCGCGAAGCCGATCTTCACGGACCACTTCGCCTTCCTCAAGTCGGCGGCGAAAAAGACGCCCAAGCTCACCATCCCCGCGCCCGCGGCGCTGCACTTCCGCGGCGGCAGGAACGCCATCTCGCGCGAGGCGTACCCGGACCTGAAGGAATTCTGGGTCGACGCGGCGGCGGCGTATCGCCAGGCGATCGCGCACATCGCCGCGGCGGGCTGCACCTACCTGCAGCTCGACGACGTGAGCTTCGCCTACCTGTGCGATCCCAAGGTGCGCGAGAATTTCCGCGCCAACGGCGACGACCCGGCGACGCTGCACCGCACCTACGCGGCGGCGATCAACGGCGCGCTGCAGGACCGGCCCAAGGGCCTGAGCGTCACCATGCACACCTGCCGCGGCAACTTCCGCAGCGCCTGGTTCGCCTCGGGCGGCTACCAGGACGAGGTGACCGAGGCGATGTTCTCCACTGCGGTGGACGGCTACTTCATGGAGTACGACAGCGAGCGCGCGGGCGGCTTCGAACCGCTGCGCCTGCTGCCCAAGGGCAAGAAAGTGGTGCTCGGGCTGGTGACGACGAAGACCGGCGCGCTCGAGTCGAAGGACGCGCTCAAGCGCCGCATCGACGAGGCGGCGAAATACGTGCCGCTGGAGAATCTGTGCCTCTCGCCGCAATGCGGCTTCGCCAGCACCCACCACGGCAATGCCCTCAGCGAGGACGAGCAGTGGCGGAAATTGCAACTCGTTGTCGAGGTCGCGAGAGAAGTTTGGGGCTAAATCGGGGTCAGAGCCCGATTTATTTCTGGCGAGGAAATCCGGGTCAGAGCCCGATTTCTGTCAACGGCGCGACCTGGGCGCCGTTCTATCCTCATGCCCCGTCCCCCTAGATTTATCCTGCCAGATGTCGCCGTGCACATTACCCAGCGCGGCAACAACCGCTCGGACTGCTTCCGGCGGGACGGCGACTACATGCTGTACCTATTGCATCTGCGCGAGCTCGCCGACAAGCTGGCCTGCGAGGTGCACGCGTACTGCCTGATGACGAATCACGTTCACTTGCTGCTGACTCCGCCCTCGCCCGATTCGTGCACGGTGCTGATGAGAAATCTCGGACAGAGATATGTCCAGCATTTCAATCGCGCCTACGGGCGATCGGGAACTCTGTGGGAAGGGAGATACCGGTCTTTCCTCGTGGAGTCCGCGCGCTACGCGCTCGCCTGCTACCGGTACATCGAGCAAAATCCGCTGCGAGCGCAAATGGTGCGCGAGCCTGCTGACTACCCGTGGTCGAGCCATCGGGCGAACGCCGGGCTCAGGACAGACCCGCTGGTGACGCCGCACGCGGAGTACCTGGCACTCAGCGAGGATCCGGCCAATCGCGTGCAGGCCTACCGCAACCTGTTCGAGAACGGGCTCGACGCCTCGGAGTTGAAGAGAATCCGCGAGGCGGGTCACAGCGGCCTGCCGCTCGGCAGCGAAGCGTTCAAGGCCACGTTGGAAATCGACCTCGGGCGGAAACTCAGGCACGGCCGACCCGGGCGTCCGAAATCGGGCTCTGACCCCGATTTAGTCGCCGAAAAGAAATCGGGCTCTGACCCCGATTTTCAGACGCCCCGGTAGAGCCAGTCCACTTCCCAGCAGTTCTGCGGGTCGCGCCGGCGGGCGAGGTCGTTCCTCAGCTCGCGCGCGCCGCCGTCCACGTGCAGGTACTCGCCGAAGAAGCGCGAGCTGAGCACCACGCGCGCGGTGCGGTGCATGCGCTCGCGCTGGTAGGCCGCGAACGCCGGCTCCAGGTCATCGCCCGCCGCGGCCGCCTTGTCGGCGAGCACCACCGCGTCCTCGATCGCCATCTGCGCGCCTTGCGCGAGGTACTGCAGGGTCGGGTGCGCCGCGTCGCCCAGCAGCGTCACGCGCCCCTTGGACCAGTTGGTCGCCGGGTCGCGGTCGTGCAGCACCCAGTGCCGCTCGCGCGACACGTAGCGCAGCATGTCGCGCACCTGCGGGTGCGCCCGCGCGAACATCTCCTCCAGCTCGTCCGGCGCGCCGGCTTCCTTCTCCCCTTTGTGGAAACGCCGGCTGGCGATGGTGGCGACGTTGTTCATCACCGTGCCGCCGCGCAGCCGGTACTGCACCACGTGCATGCCCGGCCCGCCCCAGATGGTCATCGCGTCGGCGTGGCTGCGGTCGGTGATCTCGTCCATCGGCACCACGCCGCGGTACACGAAATGGCCCGCCGCTCGCGGCGCGCCGTCGCCGATCACCGCCTGCCGCGTCGGCGACCACAGCCCGTCCGCGCCCACGAGCGCCGCGCCTTCGACCTGCGTCCCGTTCTCGCAGCGCACGAGCACCGCGTCCGCGCGCTGCTCGAAGCCCGCCACGCCGCGCGAGGTCTCCAGCGCGATCTCGCCGCGCTGCCGGCAGGCTTTCAGGATCTCGCCGTGCAGGTCGCGGCGATGCACGACGAAGTAGCGGTAGCCGTAGCGCTCGCGGAAGAACTTGCCGACGGTGATGCGCGTGATCTCCCGGTTGTCGAGCGCGTCGGCCAGAATCAGCGCCTCCGGGAAGAAGGCGTGCGCCTCGATCGCCTCGAGCACGCCCAGGCGCTCGAGCATGCGGCTCACGTTCGGCCCCATCTGGATGCCGTAGCCGATCTCGCCGAACTCCGGCGCCTTCTCCAGCACGCGCACGCGCCTGCCCTTGCGGGCGAGCGCCAGCGCCGCCGCGAGGCCGCCGATGCCGCCGCCGGCGACGAGGATTTCCTTCATATCTTCAGCAGCGCGGGCAGCCAGGACACCAGCCCCGGCGCCGCGATCAGCAAGCCGACGAGCACGAAGTCCGCCACCAGGAACGGCAGCGTGCCGAGGTAGATGCGCGCCACCGGGATCTCCGGGTGCTGCGCCTGGATCACGAACACCGTCATGCCGGTGGGCGGGCTGATCAGGCCGATGGTGCACATCACGGTGACGAAGATGCCGAACCAGATGCCGTCGTAGCCGATGCCGGTGACCAGGGGCAGCGTCACCGGCACGGTGACGAGAATGGTGCTCACCTCGTCGAGGAAGGTGCCGAGCACGAAATACAGCGCCGTCACCGCGAGCAGGATCCACGCCGGCGCGAGGCCCGCGTCATTGACGGCCTGCGCGAGGATCGTCGGGAACTGCGTCAGCACGATGAAGCGCGCGAAGATGAAGGCGCCCACCACGATGAAGAAGATCATCGCCGTGGCGTAGGCCGATTCGAGCAGCGCGTCCGCCAGCGCGCGCCAGGTCATGGCGCGCGTGGCGAAGGCGATGACGATGGCGGCGAAGGCGCTCACCCCCGCCGCCTCGGTGGGCGAGAACCAGCCGAGGTAGATGCCCACCACCGCGAAGAAAAAGAGCACCGCCAGCTTCCACATCTTGCCGAGGGCGCGCACGCGCTCCGCCAGGGGCAGCGACGGCGCCTTGGGCATCAGGCCCGGGCGCAGGCGCGCCGTGATGCTCACCGTGATCACGTAGAGCACGGCGAGCACGATCCCCGGCACCATCGCCGCGGCGAAAAGCCTGGGCAGCGGCTGCTCGGCGACGATCGAGTACACCGCCAGCATCACCGAGGGCGGGATCAGGATGCCGAGCGTGCCGCCGGAGGCGACCGCGCCTGCCGCGAAGCCCGCGTCGTAGCCGAAGCGGCGCATCTCCGGGATCGAGACCCTGGAGAAGGTGGCCGCCGTGGCGATGGAGGAGCCGCAGATCGAGCCGAAGGCGGCGCAGGCGCCGATGGTCGCGCTCGCGAGCGCCCCGCGCACGCCGGAGAACACCGCGTTGGAGGCCTCGAACAGCTCCTTCGCCATATTGGCGTGCGAGGCCACCGCACCCATCAGGATGAACAGCGGGATCACCGAGAGCGAATACGCGCTTGCCAGGTTGAACGGCACCGAGCCGAGCATCTTCAGCGCGATCGGCCAGCCGTCGAGCGCGGCGTAGCCGGCGAGCCCGGAGACCGCGAGCGCGATGGCGATCGGCACGCGCGCGAAGATCAGGAGCAGCAGCCCGAGCACCCCCGCGATGCCGATCGCCGCGACGCTCATCGCCCGCCGTTGCCGCGGAAGAGCATCGCCGCGGCGGCGAGGCAGGCGCCGATCATCCCGGCGAGCACCGGGATCCAGTACCACAGGCGCGGCAGGCCGAGGTCGGAGGTCACGTCATTGAACGCGACCGAGTCGCGTGCGGCGATCCATCCCTGCCAGGCCATCGCCGCGAGCAGCACCACTGCCAGCACCAGGGCGATGCGCTTGAGGAGCGGCACGCGGCGCGGCACGATGCCGTCCACGATGTCCACCACGATGTGCTCGTCGCGCAGGAACGACGCGGGCAGCGCGAGGAAGAAGGTGCAGGCGAGCAGCAGCTCGACGATCTCGAAAGTGCCGCGGAGCGGCTTGCTGGCCGCGGCGCGCAGCACCACGTCCGCGACCGTGACCAGCATCATCGCCGCGAGCGACAGCCCGGCGAGCCAGCCGCAGGCTTTGCTAGCGACCAAGTGCCAGCGGGTCATGCGATCACCGGAGGGCTAGACCGCCGGTGCGCGGGTTTTGCAT
>JBGQFF010000123.1:0-7406 GCA_041496745.1 Gammaproteobacteria bacterium | reverse complement strand
GGGGGCGATTTCGCGCGTGCCGCCCGGGAAATCGCGGTGGACGTGCGCAACCAGGAGCAGGCCGGCGCAACTCCCGCGGAGGAGCAACTCCAACTGCTCGCGGACGCGGCGCTCAAGCAGCGCGACGATGCCGCCTATGCCGCCGCGCTGGAAAAGCTCATCGCCTACTATCCGAAGCGGGACTACTGGCTCGCCGCGATCCATCTCCTGCAAACGCGCTCGCGGCTGCCCGGGCGCCTCACGCTCGATCTGGCGCGCCTGAAGCTCGCCACCGGCTCGATGCGCACGGCGAACGAGTACATTGAAGCGGCGCAGTTGTCGCTGCAGGAGGGGCTGCCCGGCGAAGCGAGCAAGATACTCGAGCGGGGCTACGCCGCGAACCTGCTCGGCAGCGGACCAGAGGCCGACCGGCACGGACGTCTGCGGGCCATGGCGGCCAAGGACCTTGCCGAGGATCGGAAAACGCGCGCACAGGACGACGCGCAGGCAGGTACCGCGGCAGACGGCAACGCCTTGTTCAACGCCGGATTCAATCATATCCTCAACGGCGACTACGACAAGGGGCTCGAGATGATGGAGCGCGGTGTGCGCACGGCCCGCTTGAAGAACGCCGAGGACCGGCGTCTGCATCTCGGCTACGCCTACCACCTGGCCGACAAGAACCCGAAAGCCATCGAGAGCTTCAAGGCGGTACCGGGCAGCGCGGGCGCCGCAGCGCTCGCCCGGTTATGGGTTGTGCATCTCGAGCGCAAGACGGGAGTGGCGGCCGCGGCACCGCGCGCGGCGCGCTGAGTCACTGCGCCGCCACCAGCCTGGCGAGGAACTCCGGGTCCGTGCGCAGGCGCTCGGAGGCGCCGTCGTAGACGATGCGGCCCTTGTCCATCACCACCGTGCGCTCCGAGAAATCCAGCGCCACGCGGCTGTTCTGCTCCACCAGCACGATCGACAGGCCGCCCGCGGCGCGCAGCCGCGCCAGCACCCGCACCAGCGCCTGCATGATCACCGGCGCGAGGCCCTCGGTGGGCTCGTCCATCAGCAGCACCGAGGGGTTGGTGAGCAGCGCGCGCGCGATGGCCAGCATCTGCTGCTCGCCGCCGGAGAGCTGGCTGCCGCCGTGGCCGAGCCGCTCCGCGAGGTTGGGAAACAGCTCGAACACGCGCTCCTCGGTCCAGTGCCCGGGGCGCGCGCCGATCTCGAGGTTCTCGCGCACCGAGAGCGACGGGAAGATTTCGCGCTCCTGCGGCACGTAGCCCAATCCCGCCAGCGCGCGCCGGTGCGGCGGCGCCGCCTCGATGCGCGCCCCGGCAAGCTCGATGGATCCCGCGTGCAGCGTGGTGTGGCCCATCACCGTGGCAAGCAGCGTGGACTTGCCCACGCCGTTCCTGCCGATGAGGGACAGGCTCTCGCCTTGCGCCAGCGCGAGCTCGATGCCGTCCAGCACGGGCGTCTCGCCGTAACCGGCGCGCAGGCCGCGCAGCTTGAGTGCCTCAGGCATCGAGCGCGCTTCCCAGGTACACCGCGCGCACCTCGCGGTTGGCGGCGATCTCGGCGGGCGTGCCCTCGGCGAAGATCGCCCCGCTCACCAGCACGGTGATGCGTTGCGCGAAACGGAACACCAGGTCCATGTCGTGCTCGATGATCAGCACCGCGCTGTCCGCGGGCAGCCCGGCGATGGCCTCGAGCAGAATGTGGCTTTCCGCGCTCGGGATCCCGGCCGCGGGTTCATCGAGCAGCAGCACGCGCGGGTTGAGGCCGAGCGCGATGGCGATCTCGACCAGGCGCTGGCGGCCGTAGGGCAGCTCGCCGACGCGCCGGCCGGCGTCCGCGTCGAGCTTGAGCAAGCCGATCAGCCGCGTGGCCTCCTCCACCACCTGCGTGCGCCGCCCCGCGGGCCGCAGCATGCCGCCGCCCGCGCCCATGCGCTCGGCCACCGCGATGCACACGTTCTCCAGCACCGTGAGGCCGCGGAACAGCTGGTTGATCTGGAAAGTGCGCGCGATGCCGCGCTTGACGCGCTTCGCCTGCGCCAGCCGCGTCACGTCCTCGCCTTCGAGCAGCACGCGGCCGCTGGAGGGCTGCAGCAGCCCGGTGAGCAAGTTGACGAAAGTGGTCTTGCCGGCGCCGTTCGGGCCGATGAGCGCCTGGCGCGCGCCGGCCTCCAGCCTGAAGTCGATGCTGCGCGCGACGTCCAGCGCGCCGAAGCTCTTGCACAGCCCCTGGGTTTCCAACAGAGCGACGCTCATCGCGCGCTCCAGCGCCGCCGCAGTGCCTCGCCCAGGCCAAGGATGCCGTTGCGCGCGTAGAGCGCCACCAGCATCAGCGTCAGGCCGAGGCCCAGCTGCCAGGCGGTCGGGTAGGCCTTGGACAGCGTGTGCTCGAGCACCATGTAGACGATCGCGCCGGCGAAAGCGCCGTACAGGCGCCCATAGCCGCCGAGGATCAGGATGATCAGCACGCCCGTGGCGCGCTCCAGCCCGAGCACCGCGAGGTTGACGTAGCCGGTGGCCTGCACGAATGCCGCGCCGGCGACGCCGGCGAGCGCCGCCGAGATGGCGTACGCCAGCACCTGGCGCGCGCGCACCGGCGCGCCCACCGCGTGCATGCGCAGGAGGTTCTCGCGGATGCCGGTGAGGCTGCGGCCGAAGGGCGAATACACCAGCACCCGCACCAGGACAAAGCAGGCGAACAGCACCGCCAGCGCATACAGGTACTGCGTGCGGAAGAACAGCACGTCGAACTTGAACAGTCCCAGGATCGGCTGGAACGACAGGCCGGGCATGCCGTCGAAGCCGCCGGTGCAGCCGGAGAACATGTTCGCCGCCTGCTCCAGCAGCGCCATGGTGCACAAGGTCAGCATCAGCAGCGTGAGGCCATGCGTGCGCAGCACCACCCAGCCGCTCACCAGGCCGATGGCCCCCGCCACCAGCGCGGCGGCGAGGAGCCCCGAGAGCGGCTCGGTCCAGCCCAGATGCGCGGCGAGCATGCCCACCGTGTAGGCACCGGCGCCGAAGAAGGCCGCATGGCCGAGCGTCACGATGCCGGCGTAGCCGAGCACCAGGTCGAGCGACAGCGCGAACAGGATGGTGATCAGCACCTGCGTGCCGAAGGCGAGGTAGTTCGGGAACAGGAAGAACGCCGCGATGCCTGCGACCCAGGGCAGCGCCTCCCACCATTGCAGGCGGTGGCGCAGCGCGAGCTCGCGCACGGCGGGGAGCGCCTGCGGATTCACGTGCCGCGCTTTCCGAACAGGCCTTGCGGTCGCGCGAGGAGAAAGATCAGCGTCAGCGCGTAGATGAACATCGTGCCGCCCTTGGGAAACTCGACCTTCAGCACGAAATCGAGCACGCCGATGAGCAGCGCCGCGAAGAACACGCCGGTGACGCGGCCCAGGCCGCCGACCGCCACCACGATGAGGAAGTAGGCGAGGTAGCGCAGCGGGTACTGCGGATCGAGGCCGAGGATCTCCGCTCCGAGGCCCCCGCCCGCCGCGGCGAGGCCGCTGCCCAGCGCGAAGGTGAGGGTGAACAGGCGCCCGACGTCCACGCCCACGGATTCGGCCATGCGGCGGTTGTCCACGGCCGCGCGTATGCGCGCTCCGATCCTCGTGCGCTCGAAGCCGAGCCACAGCGCGAGCATCAGCAGCGTGCCGCAGGCGATCAGCGCCAGGCTGTAGGTGCGGTAGCGGATGAAGCCGAGGTCGGTCTGGCCGTCGAGCCACGCCGGCAGCACCACGCGCTGCGACTCCGGGCCGACGGCGAGCGTCACCAGCGCGATCATCACGAACACCAGGCCGATCGTGAACAACACCTGGTCGAGTTCCGTGGCGCGGTACAGGCGCGCATAGAGCGCGCGCTCCAGCACCACCGACAACGCGGCGACCGCGGCGAAGCCCAGCGCCAGCGCCGCCGGGAACGGCAGGCCCCAGTGGCGCATGCCGAGCACGATGGCATAGCCGCCGAGCATGGCGAAACCGCCGTGCGCGAGGTTGACGAAGCCCATCAGGCCCATGGTCACCGACAGGCCCACCGACACGATGAACAGCACCATGCCGGAAGCGAGCCCGCCGAGCAGGATGCTGATCAGGTCCATGCAGAAAAAAAGCCGCCGCCCTGCATTGCGGGCGGCGGCGTGGTGGGCGCGGAGTGGCGGGCCGGCGTGCTTACTTGCAACGCCCTTCCTTCAGCTCCTTGCACATGTCCTTCACGGCGTTGAGGATGCCGATGTTCTTCTGCACCAGGCGCCCGTTCACCTTCACCAGCTCGCTCAGGTACTCGTTCATCACGATGTCGCGCGTCACCGGGTCGATCATGATCGGCCCGCGCGGGCTGGCGTCGTACTTCCAGCCCTTGAGCGCCTGCATCGCGCCTTCGGCATCCACACGGCCCTTGAGCGTGGTGACCACGTGCGCGATGGCCGCCATGCCGTCGTAGCCCTGGACGCCCATGAAGTCCGGGGTCGCGCTGGCGCCGTATTCCTGCTTCCAGGCCGCGACCAGGCGCCGGTTGGCGGCGTTGTCCAGGTCCGCGTTGTAGTGGTGGATGGTGATCAGGCCCACCGCGTCGTCGCCCATGCTCTGCAGCTTGATGTCCTGGGTGATGTCGCCCGGCCCGATCAGCTTGATGCCGGCCTGGCGCATGCCGAGCGCGCCGTAGGTCTTCACCACGCTGACCGCGTGGTCGCCCGCCGGCACGAAAACGAAGAACACGTCGGGCTTCCTGTCCTTGGCGCGCTGAAAGAACGGCGTGAAGTCCGGCACCTGCCCGGGGCCGCCCATCGGGATCGCGTCGATCACCTTGCCGCCGTTGGCCTCGAAGCCGCGCTTGAACGCGTCCAGGCTGTCCTTGCCCGGCGGGAAGTCGGTGTAGCCCACCACCGCGGTCTTCGCCCTGATGATCTTCGCCGCCGCCTCGCCCATGGCGAAACCCGAGTGCCACATCGAGAACGACACGCGCGCGATCATCGGCGAGAGGTTGGTGATCCAGGCGGTGCCCGCGTTCATCACCACCATCGGGCGCCTGGCTTCCGTCACCAGCGGCGCGGAGGCGATCGCGTCCGGCGAGTAGATGAAGCCGGCGAGGATGTCCACCTTGTCCTGCGCGATCAGCTCCTGCACCGCGGTCTTGGCTTCCGCGCCGCTCGGGTTCTTCGAGTCGCGCTTCACCATCTCGACCTTGTAGGGGCCGAAGGCGGTCGGGTTGAGCTTCATGAACATCTGCATGCCGCGGTCGACCTGCTGGCCGAACTCGGCACCCACGCCCGTGAACGGCAGCACCACGCCGAGCTTGACGGTCTGGGCGCTCGCGCTCGCGGCGGCGAAGCACGCCGCGGCCAGCGCCAGCGCCAGTTTGCTCTTGGCTGTCATCTTCCCTCCTCCAGGGTTCGCGGCGCCCTGCGCCGCGCGAGCGGTAATATGGACAAAAGGGTGCTCGCTGGCAAGCGATTTGGCCTTCAGGATCACCTGCTTTCCTGAGCGGCCGGATTGATCTGGGTTAAAGTGAACCCGGCAACCCCGGTCGAGAATGCCCCATGACAAGTCATAGAATGGGCAACAGCGTATCGCTGCCGAACCGCAAACGGTTCTTCGAGATCCGCTTCGAGTCCGTTGGAGGCCTGGGCGCCCACGCCGCAGGGCAGGTGCTGGCGACGGCGGCCGTGCTGAGGATGGGCCTCAACGGTGCCCATTTCTCCTCCTATGGATCCGAAAAGAAGGGCTCGCTGGTGCGCTCGTACGTGCGCCTGGGGCCAAGCGATCGGCCCATCCGCACCAGCGCGCCGGTCGAAACCCCGGACGTGATCGTGGTTTTCCACGCGGCCCTGTTGCACAACCCGGCAACGCTCGCCGGGCTGTTGCAGGACGGCACTTTCCTCTTCAATGCGCCGCCGGGCCCGGTGCCCGAAATGCTTGCGGCGCTGCCACGCACGGCGCGCGTGATCCGCGTCGACGCCCTTGGCATCGCGATGCAGGAAAAGTCGCGGCCGAACGCGGTGCTGCTCGGCACGCTTTGCGGGCAACTCCCGTTCCTCGATCCCGGGATCATCCTGGAGGCGCTGTCCGAGGAATTTGCAGGCAGGCACCCGGAGGCGGTCGCCTCGAACGAGCGCGCGTTCCGGCGCGGCGCCGCGGATTTCGAGGAACTCTCGGGAGTCGGGCGTGCCGAGGGCGACCTGCCGGTCGCCCGCTCCGAACCGGCGTGGGGATACGAGACGCAGCCCACAGGCGGCATCATCCCCGAGCCGGGAAACATGGCATGGAACGACCTTACTGCCTCGCGCACCGGATTGATCCCGGTGCTGAACCGCGAAAAGTGCATCCATTGCGGCGTATGCGATCTCGTCTGCCCCGACTACTGCCTCGCCTGGGGCGATGGCGAGGAGGGCGGCAGGTTCGAGCGCGAACTGATGGGCGTTGACTATCGCTACTGCAAGGGCTGCCAGCGCTGCGTGGAGTCCTGCCCGAGTGGCGCGCTGACGACGGAAAAGGAAACGCCGGGGCTCGCCAACCGTCTGCGCGTGCCGCTGTTCCCCGATCTCATCGGATGAGGTGCAGTTCATGACGACCCGGATGCAGGAAGCCCCCGCCCGCGCGGTGGAAATCCGCCCCCCGGGCTTCGCGCGGCAGAAGCTCGAATTCCGCAGCGGCAACGAGGCCGCGGCGCTCGCTGCGCGCGACATCGGCTTTCACCTCATGGGCTACTTCCCCATCACGCCCTCGACCGAGGTCGCCGAGAACCTCTCGAAAATGGGGGCCAATGGCGAGCACGACATCGTGATGATCGCCGGCGACGGCGAGCACGGTGCCGCCGGCATCTGCTACGGCGCTGCGCTCGGCGGAGGGCGCGTGCTCAATGCGACGAGTTCGCAGGGCCTGCTCTATGCGCTCGAGCAGCTTCCGGTCCAGGCAGGCACGCGCGTGCCGATGGTGCTCAACATCGCGGCGCGCGCGATCTCCGGGCCGCTCGACATCCGCGGCGACCACTCCGACATCTACTACGCGCTCAACACGGGATGGATCATGCTCTGCGCCCGCGACCCGCAGGCAGTGTATGACCTGAATTTTGCAGCCGTGAAGATCGGCGAGCATCGCGATGTGCGATTGCCGGTGCTCGTGGCGTACGACGGTTTCATCACCAGCCACCAGAAGCGGCGCATCCACGTATTCGACGACGTGGAGGCGATCCGCAGCTTCCTCGGCAAGCGGCCGGATTTCCCCTCGCCGCTCGACACCGAGCACCCTGCGACCTTCGGCCCTTACATGAACGACCCGGACCTGATCAATAACAAGGTCCAGCTCTCGCAGGCGATGCAGGCCGCGCGGCGGGTGATCCCCGAGGTGCTCGCCGAAATGGAAAAAATGACCGGCCGGGCCTACCCCGTGCTCGATGCTTACCGCATGGACGACGCCGAGG
>JBGQFF010000122.1:0-7513 GCA_041496745.1 Gammaproteobacteria bacterium | reverse complement strand
GTCGCGCACCGCGTCGGCGAACAGGTTCGCCGCCAGCACCAGGGCGAACATGAAGACGAAGGCCGCGGCGAGCGACCACCACACCATCGGTTCGCGCGCCATCTCCAGGCGCGCGGCGTTGATCATGGTGCCGAAGCTGATCGTGGACGGATCGACCCCAACGCCGACGTAAGACAGCACCGCCTCGGCGAGCACCAGACCGGAAAAATCCAGCACCAGCGAGATGATGACGATGTGCGCGACGTTGGGCAGGATGTGGCGCGCGAGGATGCGGGCGTGCGACACGCCGAAAGCGTGCGCCGCCTGGATGTACTCGAGCTCGCTGAGCTTCAGCGCTTCGCCGCGCAGCAGGCGCGCGAGGCCGGTCCAGCTGGTCAGGCCGAGGATCGCGCACAGGCCGAGCAGGCGCATGTCGGCGCGCTGCGCCGTGGTCGGGAACCAGTCGCCGTGGTTGTCGAGGAACACCTGCAGCATGAGCACGAAGGCGGCGATCAGCAGCACGCCGGGAATCGAATTGAGCGTCGTATAGAGGTACTGGATGACATCGTCCACCCAGCCCCTGAAATAGCCCGCGGCGAGGCCGGCCGTGATTCCCAGGGGCAGGAGCACCAGCGTGGTCACCGTGCCGATGACGAGACTGGTGCGGATGCTTTTCAGCGCCTGGTAGAGCACATCCTGCCCCACCTGGTTGGTCCCTAAAACGTGGAAGCCGTCGGCGAGCATCGCGGCCGGCCCGGCCAACGCGAGAATCGCGCCCAGCGCCGCGGCCGCTGCGCCCCAAGGCACGTTCGGCCAGCGCCGAACGAGCGTGCGGCGCGCGCAAAGCAGCGCCACGGACCACAGTGCGAAGGCCGCCGCGAGCCCCGCCAGCGCGCGCAGGGCAACGTCCTTACCCCGATCAGCTTCGGCCCCGAGTTGCGCGCCGCCATGGTGCAGGCGCGGGAAATCGCGCGCCGTCCGGCCATCGGGCAGCGCCATCTGCTCCCTCTGGAACAGCCGCGTGGCGAGCGGCGCCGAATAGGTCTTCTCGAAGTGCTCGCGCAGTGGCGTCAGCCCGAGATCGAGAAGCGAGCGCGCCTCCACCGAGTAGGCCACGGGCGCGCCGGCGTCCCGCGCCGGCAGCGCCGGCCGGTAGTGCAGCGAATCGAGCAGGCCCAACAGGATGTAGCACGCAAGAACCACGGCCGAGGCCACCGCGGTGCGGCTGCGGAATACGCGCGCCCAGGGCGCAGCGAGGTGCGCACGGCGGCGGCTGTACCAGGCGAAGGACGCCACCGCCAGCACCAGCAGCCACACTAGGAAATCGGTAGCGAGGACCACCGGCACGCTAGTCGAGCCTTACGCGCGGATCGACCAGCGTGTAGGAGATGTCGGTGAGCAGCAGCCCTGCGATGTAGAGTACCGAGCCGATGAACACCATGGACCGCACGATGGCGAAGTCCTGCGCTTGAATGGCGTCGATCGTATAGCTCCCAAGCCCCGGGATGCCGAAGAACGATTCCGTAATCAGGCTACCGAGGAAAAGCGTCGGGATGACCACCACGACCCCGGTCAGGATGGGGATGAGCGCATTCTTCAAGACGTGGCGGAACATGACCGCGCTTTCCGCCAGTCCTTTGGCCCTGGCCGTGCGTACGTAGTCCTTGCCCATCTCCTCGAGGAACAGGGTGCGATAGAAGCGCGTGCTGCTGCCAAACGCCCCGATGACACCAATCAGCACCGGCAGCGCGAGGAACTTCGCGGCGTCGACGCCGCCCTCGTAGCCCGAGATCGGCACCAGGTGCCACAGCTTGGAGATCAGGTACTGTCCGCCAATGATGTAGAACAGAGAACTGATCGACATCATCGCCACGCACAGGATCACGCCCCAGAAATCGAGGTAGGTGGCGCGGAAGAACGCCACGCCCAGCGCGAAGGTGATGGTCACCATCAGCCCGACGAGAAACACCGGCACGGCGAGCGCCAGGCTCGGCCCCATGCGCGTGCGGATCTCATTGGCAATATCGCGATTGTCTTCGGCGCGGCCAAAGTCCAAGGCGAACAGCTTCACCGACTTGTCGAAGAAGATCGTGTCGGTGAACTTCTTTGTTCCGGCGGCCGGCGCATTCCACAACAGCGGCCGATCGTAGCCGCGCTCGGCCTTCCACTTCGCGATCGCATCCGGCGTGACGCGCTTCACGCCGAGTTGCATGCGCGCCATGTCGTCAGGCGTGTTGACCAGGAAGAACAGGGCAAAGGTGAGCAGGTTGATGCCGGCGAGGATCGGGATCGCGTACAGCGTGCGCCGGATGATATAGCCCAGCATCAGGCGGGTTTCGCCGCCATGCGCTCGCGGCGCCGGTAGCTGGCGAAGGCCGGGATCGCGCCCAGGAACAGCAGCGCCAGAATCAGCAGCGCCGGCCACAGCACCGGCTGGTTCCATTCGCGCCGCAGCGCCGCGCGCTTTTCCACGTCCAGGCGGAGATACTTCAGGTAGTTGCGCGCCATGTTGTTCGGCTTGCCGTTCATCACCCAAGCGTGCGACAGGCCGTAGGTCACCGGGTGGTAGCCGCCGATCCAGGGCGCATCGCGCCGCACGATGTCCACCATGCGGTCGATGACCGACTGGCGCTCGGCAGAATTGGGCATGCTCTTCATGCGCTCGAACAGCGCGTCGTATTCGGCGTTCACGTAATTGCTGGCATTCTCTCCCTGCGTGCGCACGCGTGCCTGCGGCCCGTACAGGAGAAAGAGGAAGTTCTCCGGGTCGGGGTAGTCCGCGTTCCAGCCGTAGATGAAAAGCTGCTGGCTGCCCTTTCTGATCTTGTCCTGGAAGCGGTTATAGTCGGTGTCGCGGATCTCGAGTTGCAGGGAGATCTTCGCAAACTGGCGGCGCCACCAGTCGAAGCGCGGCTTGTCGCCGGGACCGCTGCCCACGGTATCGAGGTACAGCACCAGCGGCTGTCCGCTCTTCGCGTCGCGGCCGTCGGGGTAGCCCGCCTCGGCAAGCAGCCCGCGCGCCTCGGACAGCGGGCGGCGCTGCGGGCGGCCCTGCTCCCAGACGTGCGTCACCGGGTTGATGCCGGCACGTCCCGCATGCTGGCCGAAGATGCCGGGCGCGAGCGGGTCCTGCGCCACCTGGCCGCGGCCGTTGAGGAAGATGGAGATGAACTCCTCCCAGTCGACGGCGATGGCGATCGCCTGGCGCAGCTTGCGCGCGCGCTCGGACGGGCCGCCGACTACGGCGTCGAGCCAGTTGAAGCCGAAGTACCGGATGCTGGTGTCCACCGAGGTGCGCAGGCGGATGCCCTTCGCCTGCATCTCCGGCGTCAGCCCGACCTCGCCGCCCACCGAGACGCGCACCGCCTGGTCGAAGGTGTCGCTCGGGATCGCCGACGAGTCGTAATAGCCCTGCAGGAACTTGTTCCAATACGGGATGCTTTCCTTCTCGCGCGAAAACACGACGCGGTCGACGAACGGCATGGTCTTGCCGGCGTCGGCGAGCAGGCCCGCGGCGGCGTCGCCCGGGGCGCCCGCCGCCGCATAGGGTTCGCCGCGAAAGTTCGGGTTGCGCTCGAGCACCATGCGCGCGTTAGGGTTGTTCTCGGTAAGCATGTAGGCGCCGGTGCCCACCGGCCACCAGTCGAGCGTGAAGTTCTTCTCCGCCATGCCCGGCTGTTGGAAGAACTTCTCCGCCTCCCACGGCACCGGCGCGAGGAACGGCATCGCCAGCCAGTAGGCGAACTGCGGATAGCGCCCGTTCAGCTTGATGCGGTAGGTGTGCTCGTCCACCTTTTCCACGCCCTCGAGCCGGTGCTTGCGCAGATCGAGCCAGTCCCCCTTGCGCGTGTCGAACTTCTTCAGCTGCTCGGCGAGTTCCGGCAGGCCGACGATGTACTCGGACATCAGGCCGAAGATCGGCGAGTGCAGGCGCGGGCTGGCGAGGCGCTTGATCTGGTAGATGTAATCGTCGGCGGTCAGCTCGCGCGTGCCAAGCGGCAGCTGGTAGGGGCTGTCGAGAGCGGCGACGCGCTCGGGTGGGAGCGCGTGGTTCTGCGCCACGAACGCGGGATGCGGCTGGTAGCGGATGCCGGGGCGGATGTGGATCGTGTAGACCGTGAACCTGCCGCCCTGGACCTCCTCGGGGCGCGGCACCGCGGTGGCGGCGAGCGGCACGAGCTCGTAGGGCCGCTTCAGGTAGTGGTACTGCAGCGGCGGCTCGTACACCTGCTGCGTGAAAAGCGCTTCGTCCTCGCTGTAGGACTGCACCGGGTCGAGGTGCTTGGGGCGCTCGGTAAACGCCGAGTAAAGGATATTCTTGCCGCGATCCGAGGCAGAGTAGGGATCGTTCCACACGTCGGTGCACCCGGCGGCTAGGAACGCCAGCAACAGAAGCAGGCGCATCGCGCAAGTATAATCGCCACACCATGGCGCTCCTCGAAGGCCGCCGGATCCTGATCACCGGCCTGCTCAGCAACCGCTCGATCGCCTACGGCGTCGCCAAGGCGGCGCGGCGCGAAGGCGCGGTGCTCGCCTGCACCTACCAGAACGAGCGCTTCAAGGAGCGCGTCGAGGACCTGGCGCGCGAGCTGGGCTCGGACATCGCCCTGCCCTGCGACGTGGCGAACGACGAGGAGATCGCACGGCTGTTCGCGGACCTCGGCAGGCGCTGGGACGGCCTGGACGGCCTGGTGCACGCCATCGCCTACGCGCCGCGCGAGGCGATCACCGGCGATTTCCTCGACGGCCTGTCGCGCGAGGCGTTTCGCGTGGCGCACGATGTGTCGTCCTACAGCTTTCCGGCGCTCGCCAAGGCCGCGCTGCCGATGATGCAAGGGCGCAAGGCGAGCCTCGTGACGCTCACCTACCTCGGCGCCCATCGCGTGGTGCCCAACTACAACACCATGGGTCTGGCCAAGGCGAGCCTGGAAGCCTCGGTGCGCTACCTCGCGGCCAGCCTCGGCCCGCGCGGCATCCGCGTGAACGGCATTTCCGCCGGACCGATCAAGACGCTGGCCGCCTCGGGCATCGCCGGCTTCGGCAAGATCCTCAAGTTCGTCGAGGAGCATGCGCCGATGCGGCGCAACGTCACCACGCAGGACGTGGGCAACGCCGCCGCGTTCTTGCTGTCCGATCTCGCCGCTGGCGTCACGGGTGAGGTACTGTACGTGGATGCGGGTTTTCGCAACGTGCTCGCAGGCATTCCAGGAGGAGGAACCGGGACATGAGAAAAACAATTGCCGCAGCATTCGCCGTGCTCGCGTTCGGCGCGCAGGCCCAGAGCTACCCTACTAAGCCGGTCAGCATGATCGTGCCCTTCCCGCCCGGCGGCGTCGCCGACATCGTCGGCCGTCCGCTCGCTGCGTCGATGGAGAAGGCGCTCGGCCAACCGGTGGTGATCGTCAACCGCACCGGCGCCGGCGGCGCGATCGGCATGACCGCGGCGGCCAGGGCGGCGCCCGACGGCTACACCATTCTCATGACCCTGTCGTCGATCTCGATCTTCCCGGAGTCCGACCCGCTTCAGGGCAAGCCCGCGCCCTACCAGATCTCCGATTTCATGCCGATCGCCCTGGTGACCGCGGACCCTACGGTGCTGGTGGTGCGCGCCGACAGCCCCTACCGCACGGTGCAGGACTTCGTCGGCGCGGCGAAAGCCAATCCCGGCAAGATCAACTACTCGTCCTCGGGCATCTTCGGCACGCTGCATGTGGCGATGGAGATGTTCGCCGGCGCGGCGGGCATCCAGCTGTTCCACGTGCCCTACCAGGGCGGCGGGCCGGCAGTCACGGCGCTGCTCGGCGGGCAGGTCGAGGCGCTCGCCTCGGGGCCCGCGGCGGCGGTCGGGCAGATCCAGGGCGGCAAGATGCGCGCGCTTGCGGGCTGGGGCGCCAAGCGGCTCGACCTGATGCCGGACCTGCCGACTTTCAAGGAGCTCGGCTACCAGGACGTCGAGTTCTATATCTGGTCCGCGGTCGTGGCGCCCGCCGCGGTCCCCGCGAACGTGCAGCATGTCTTGCGCGCCGCGGTGCGCGCCGCGGTAGCCGATCCGCAGTTCGTGGGCGCGATGGCCAAGGTGGGCACGCCGATCAGCTATCTCGACGCGCCCGAGTTCAAGGATTTCTGGGTCGCCGACGCCACGCGCCTGCGCAAAGCGGTGCAGAAGATCGGCAAGGCGGCAGGCGGGTAGCCCCATGCAAGACGCCGCACCGGCCTACCGTTTCGTCGAAGAGCACCTCGGCATCGACCTGAAGAGCGCCGATGCCGCCGCCGAGCTCTCCAGCTTCGGCGTGGATTCGCTGTCGCTGCTCGAGCTGATGTTCGAGATCGAGGAGAAGTTCGGCGTCACGGTGGACCGGGACGCGGCGCCGCCGCGCAACTGCGGCGAGCTGGTGGCCCTGCTCGAGCGCGTCGCGGCCGGCAAGTCATGAGCGCGCGGCTGATTGTACGGGACCGGAGCAGCCGCTAAACTCCCGGGCGCAGCCATGTCCACCCCTCCACGGAGCGCGCAACTCACCCCCGCCGCCGACCCGGCCCTTGTGCAGGAGCTGGCCGGGCTGATCGCCACCGAGCTCAACCTCGACGTGCCGCCTGCGGACATCGCGCCGGAGGCGCCGCTGTACGGCGAGGGACTCGGCCTCGATTCGATCGACATCCTGGAGCTGGCGCTGGTGGTGTCGCGGCGCTACGGCGTGCGGCTGCGCTCCGATCACGCGGACAACGCGGTGATTTTCGGCTCCCTGTCCAACCTCGCCCGCTTCATCGCGCAGAACCGCACGAAGTGAAGCCCGGGCGCACAGGCGGCTGGCTCGCGCTGCCGATCGCGTTCGCACTGGGCTACGCGCTGCTCGCGCACCTGCTCACCACGGCGCGCGAGCCCACCGCGCTGGGGGCGCTGGCCTCGCTCGCGCCCTGGGCACTGCTCGGGCTGGTCATCGCCTGGCGCTCGGCGCACCGGCTGCTCGCGCTCGCCGGCTGCACGCTCCTCGCGGGGCTCGCCTGGCGCTACTGGGGCCTGCTGGAGCGCAATACCGCCTGGGTGTACTACCTGCAGCACGTCGCCATGTTCCTTGCCCTCGGCGCCGCGTTCGGCGCCAGCCTGCGCCCCGGGCAGGAAGCCCTGTGCACGCGCTTCGCGCGCGTCGTCGAAGGCACGCTGAGCCACCGCGCGCTGGTGTACTCCCGCCGCGTGACCCTGGCCTGGGCCGCGTTCTGCGCCGCGATGGTGGCGGCGTCCAGCCTGCTGTTCTTGCTCGCGCCGCTGCCGGCGTGGTCGATCTTCGCCAACCTGCTCACGCTGCCGCTGGTGGGCGCGATGTTCGTCGCCGAGTTCGTGGTACGCATGCGCGTCTGCCCCGAACTGGGCCACGGCGGAGTGCTGCGCGGCGTGACGCGCAGCGTGCGCGTGTACTGGGATAGCAGCGTGCGCCCGACGCCCGGGCCGCGCTAGCCGCCGGCGCCGGCGCGCTGTCCGCGTATGCAGAAGGTTCCGCTCCTCGCCGGACCGGCGGCGCGCTCTCCCATCGCCTGGCGC
>JBGQFF010000121.1:0-7657 GCA_041496745.1 Gammaproteobacteria bacterium | reverse complement strand
CCGGACTCCATCTTCTGCACCAGCACCTGCGGGCTGCGCAAGCTCCTGGCCTTCTCCATGAATTCGCCCCGGTCCCGGATGCCGAGGATCACGCCTCCGGCTTCCGTCTTGTGCGCGATGTCGGCCGAATGGATTTTTGCAGCGACCGGATAAGGCACGGTGTGGGCGAAGTCCGGCGCCTGCGCCACCTGCGACTGCACGACCGTGATGCCGAGCGAGGCGAAGAGTTCGGGCGCCGCGCGCGGCAACACGACCGGCGGCAGCTGCGGCGCCTGCCGCGGCGCGCGCCAGGCGAAATAGGCGGCAAACGCGTCGGCGCAGGCCTCGGGCGTGTGGAACGCCGCGATGCCCGCCTTGCCGAGCAGCGCGAGCGAGCGCTCGGCGTGCGGCGTGAAGAACGCGGCGAGCGGCTTCGCCGTGCGCTTGGCGGCGAGGATCGGCTCGACGGCGAGCTGCGGGTGAAACTGGGCGGACGATCCCACCACCGCCAGCACGCCGTCGCATTCGGGGGATGCGATCAGGGCGTCGAGCGCCGCCGCGTACTTCTGCGGCGTCGCGGCCATGGTGAGATCGATGATCGGCGCGTCCGATCCGGGTGCCACGGTCTCGATGCCGTGCAGCCCCAAGCGGTCCACCACGCTCGCCGCGCCGCCGCCGCTGGTGGTCACCACCGCGACGCGCGGGGCGCGCGTGAGCTGCGGCGGCTTGCGCCCGGCGAGCAGCGGCGCAATCTCGACCAGCGTCTCCAGCATGTCCACGCGCACGATGCCGCAATCGCGGAAGAACGCGTCCATCGCGGCGTCGCTGCCCGCCATCGCGCCGGTGTGCGAGCGCGCCAGCGCCTGGCCGAGCGCGGAGCGGCCAAGCTTGTAGGCCACCACCGGCTTGCCGGCCGCATGCGCCGCGCGCGCGGCGGCGGCGAGCCGGGGGGCATCGCGCACCGTCTCGAGAAACAGCAGGATCACGCGTGTTTCCGGGTCCGCGGCGAGCAGCTCCACCACCTCGCCCGCGCGAAGGTCCGCCTCGTTGCCGAGGGACACCATCTTGGCGAAGCCCAGGCCGCGCGCCGCGCCGCGCGAGAGCACCGTGCCGATCATGGTGCCGCTCTGCGAGACGAAGCTGGTGGTGCCCGCGGGCAGCGAATCCATCTCGAGCACCGCGTTGACCGTCAGCGCCAGGTGGCCCGGCAGGTTGACCACGCCCATGCTGTTGGGGCCGAGCAGGCGCACGCCGAGTTCGCGCGCCCGCGCCGCGAGCCGCGCCTGCCGCGCCGCGCCCTCGGCGCCCGCTTCGGCGAAGCCGTCGCTCAAGACGCTCATCACCGGCACGCCACGCCTGCCGCAGTCCTCCAGCGCCTGTTCCACCGCGTTGCCCGGCGCCATGACGAAGACGTGGTCGATGTCGCCCGGCGCGTCGGCCACGCTGGCGTAGGCGCGCTCGCCCAGCACCTCGCGGCGCGTGGGGTTGATCGGCACCACGCGCCCCGCGTAGCCGTGCTTCTTCAGGTAGCGCTGCGGTCGCGCGGTATTCTTGCCGGCGTCGCCCGAGGCGCCGACCAGCGCCACCGCGCGCGGCGCGAACAGCGCTTGCGCCAGGTTCATGCGCGCAGCGACTTCAGCGCTTCCAGGCGCCACAAGCGGCCGAGCAGTTCCTTCGCCTTTGCCTCGCCGAGCACCGGCCCGGCGAGCTCGAGGTATTTCGCGTCGAGCTGCGCATCCGACAACGGCGCGTCGGGATCGCCGATGCGCGTCGGCTGCAGGAACTCCTCGCGCCGTCCGTCGCGCGACTCGATGGCGACCCGCGCCGCGCGCTGCGCGGGAAAGGCGGCGTCGAGCTGCGGGTCCACGGCCACGTCCACGCGTCGCATCAGGTCGCGCGTCGCGGGGTTGCCCAGGCGGTCCGGCTCGAAGGCCGCGAAGCGCACGCTGCCGTGCGTGAGCGCGGTCGCCACCACGTACTTGAGCGAGAAGCGCCCCTCGGCCGCGGTGCGCGGCTCCTCGTAGCCGGCGACGTCGAGCGCCGCCTTGTAGGTGCCGACCTTGACGCGCTGGATGTCCTTCGCGGCCAGGCCCATCTTCGCCTGCAGCGCCAGCGCGCCGTCGATGGCGGCGAACGTGTGGCCGCAGCAGGTGTGGTTCTTGAAGGTCATGCGCGTGATGTGGAAGTCGCGCCCCAGCGTGGCGAGCGCCTGGTCCCAGTCCGGCCCGTCGCTCATCGCTACTCCGTAGCCCGCGTCTCCTTCGATCACGTCGAGCGAGCCCGTAACGCCTTCGCGCGCGGCAAGCGCCGCGGTGAGACCGGCTTCCGCGGCGCGGCCCGCATGCATTGGCTTGGACATCGAATCCATGCGGAACGCCTGCTGCAGGCCGGCCGAGAACGTGGTGACCGTCGCCAGCGCGTGCGCGAAGCGCACAGCATCGAGCTGCAACAGTTCCGCCGCCGCGGCGCAGGCGCCGAAGCAGCCGATGGTGCCGGTGTTGTGCCAGTACTTGTAGTGCGCGCGCCCCATCGCCGCGCCGATGCGCGTGGAAATCTCGTAGCCCACGACGACCGCGCGCAGGAACTGGACGCCCGAGGCGCCGTGCGCCTGGGCGAGCGCGAGCGCGGCGGGGATGGTCGGTGCGCCGGGGTGGTAGATGCCGTCACGGTAGATGTCGTCCACTTCCGTGGTATGCGCCGTCGCCCCGTTGATCAGCGCCGCGGCGCGCACCGTGGCCTTGCGCCCGAGCGCGAGGCGCGCCTCGCCGCGGTCGAGCTCTTCCGCCAGCGCCTTCTCCAGCAGCGTCGCCGGCGCCGCCACCGCGCCCGAGATCATCGCCGCGTGCAGGTCGATCACCGCGCGCTTGGCGTGGTGCAGCACCTCCGGCGCAAGCGCCTGGGCGCGGAACTGCACGGCCCAGGAAGCGAAGCGCTCGACGACGTGCGCCATCGCTAGAACTGATACCGACGCAGGCCGCCGTCCACCGGGATCACCGCCCCCGTGATGTAGCGCGCGCGCGGCGAGGCGAGAAAGCAGACGAGGTTCGCGATGTCCTCGGGCTTGCCGTACTCGCCGACCGGGATCTCGTGCTCCGACTGCCAGGCGCGGACCTCGGGCGTGTAGTTGCGCTCGATCTGCTCGCTCAGGATGCGCCCGGGCGGGATCGAGTTGACGGTGATGCCGTGCTTACCCACCTCGCGCGACAGGCCCTTCGCCCAGGCGTGCATCGCCGCCTTGGCGGCGAACGCGCCGTTGATGCCCTCGGGCTCGCTCTTGCCGGTGATGTTGACGATGCGGCCCCACTTGCGCGCCATCATCTGGCCGAGCAGCGCGTGCGCGAGCTGCCTCTGGCGTGTGAAATTGAGGGTCAGCGCCTCTTCCCATTGCGCCTCGCTCGCATCCAGCTTGAAGGCGCGCGAGCCGCCGGCGTTGTTCACCAGGATGTCCACCGCGCCCAGGCCCCGCAGCGCGGCCTCGGCGATGCGCCGCGGCGCATCCTCCTGCATGAAGTCGCATTCGATGACCACCAGCTTCGCGCCGGCCTCCTGCGCGAGGGACTCCAGCCGGTCGCGTCTGCGCGCGGTCACCGCGAGGCGCACGCCTTCGGCGGCCAGCGCGAGCGCGATGCCGCGGCCGATGCCGGCGGAAGCGCCCGTGACCAGCGCCGTCTTGCCGGCGAGGCCCAGGTCCATCAGTTCGCCTTGATGCCGGCCTTGCGCACCACTTCGCTCCAGCGTGCCTGCTCCTTAACGATGAAATCGGCGTATTCCCGCGGCGTCGAGCCCACCGCTTCGGCGTTGTCCACCGCGAAGCGCTCGGCGACCGAGGGATTCTTTGCCGCCTTCGCAGCTTCGTCGGCCAGGCGCTTGATGATCGCGGCGGGCACCTTCGCCGGCGCGTTCAAGCCATACCACTGCGTGGTCTCGAAGCCCGGGTAACCCTGCTCCGCCACCGTCCCCACGTCGGGCAGGATGGACAGACGCCGGGGCGAGCCCACCGCGATCACCCGCAGCTTGCCGGACTTGACGTGGGGCAGCAGGGGCGGCGTGCCGGCGGCGGTGGCCTGCGTGCGGCCGGCGACCAGGTCGATCAGGTTGGGGCCGGTGCCCTTGTAAGGCACGTGCACGATGTCGATGCCCGCGACCAGCTTCAGGTACTCGAACGCGAGATGCCCGGCGCTGCCGTTGCCGGCCGAGCCGTAGAACAGCTTGCCGGGCTGCTTCTTCGCCAGCGCCACGAACTCGCGCAGGTCCTTGGCCGGCACGTCCGCATGCACCACGAAGATGCTCGGCACCTTGGCGAGCAGCGACACCGGCGTGAAATCGCCGTTGGTGTCGAACGGCAGCTTCTCGAACATGAACGGGTTCACCGCGAGCGTGCCGATGTGTCCGATGATCAACGTGTAGCCGTCGGGCTCGGCGCGCGCGACGTCCTGCATCGCGACGTTGCCGCCGCCGCCCCCCTTGTTCTCGATGTAGACCTCCTGGCCGAGGCCCTTGGACATCTCGGCCGCGACGCTGCGCGCGACGATCGAGCTGGTGCCGCCGGGGGCGAACGGGACTACGAGGCGGATAGGCTTGGTGGGCCAGCCCTGCGCATGCACCGCGAAAGAAAGCAAGGCAGCCAGCGCTGCCACGAAAATTCGGGTCATCGGCACTCCTCCGTTTCAGAATTGTTGTGTGTACTGCGCCGGGTCGATCCGCGCCCCGATGACCAGAGGCCGGCCCTGCGGCCGCTTGCCCGCGAGCAGGCGCTGCAGCGGCGCGGCGCTGTCCACCCTCGCGCCCTCGCAGCCCATCGACTGCGCAAGGCGCTCGATGTCGGTGGGCTCGAAGAGCGTACCCCAGCTCGGGTACTTGCGCTTCGCCTGCTTGATCTCGATGCGGTTCAGGCTCCCGTCGCAGAACACGACCACCAGCAGGGGAAGGCCGAGGCTGGAGGCGAGCCGCAGTTCGCCCTGCACCATCGCCAGGCCGCCGTCGCCCACGAAGCACACCACCGGCCGGCCCGGATTGAGCAGCTGCGCGACGATCGCCGCGGGCAGCGAGTAGCCCATGGAGGAAAGCCCGTTGCTCATCAGCACCGAGCGCGGCTCGTACGCACTCCAGCCCTGCCCGACGAGCAGCTTGTGCGAGCCCACGTCGCTGGTCGCGATCGCCTCGCGCGGCAGCGCCTCGCGCACCGCGTCGATCACGTCGGTGGGATTGAGCCTGCCCTTCACCCGGCCGGCGTAGTACGCGGCGCGCAGCGCCTCGCGGTGGCGCTTGACCGCCGCGGCCGTCCACCTGGGCTCGCCTTTCCAGGCCGCCGCGATGCCGCCGAGGATCGCGGCGATGTCGCCGACCAGCTCCGTGTCGGCGCTGTAGATCTGGTCGGTGTTCGGCACCGCGTCGATGTGCACGGTCGGCAGCGAGAGCGTCCAGGGCTTGATCAGCTCGACCGCGTCAAAACCGACCGCGAGCAGGAGGTCGCACCCTTTGAGGAAATCCCACATGAGGGCGTTGCACGCCATGTCCAGGGTGCCGGCGTAGTACGGGTGGTCCTCGGGGAGCACGCCCTTCGCCATGGGCGACACCACGACCGGGATGCCGGCCTCCTCGGCGAGCCGCGCGAGCGCAGCGTGTGCCCCCGCGCGCTGCGCGGCGATGCCGGCGAGGATCACGGGCTTTTTCGCCCTGCGCAGGCGCCGCGCGACGCCGGCATCCGCGCCGAACGCCAGCGCCTGCAGCGGCGGCAGCACCACCGCGTCGTCCTTCGCCTCCGCGTCCACGACGTCGGCGTGCGTCGTGATGTGCACCGGGCCCGGGCGCTCGGCCACCGCGGTGCGCAGCGCCTTGCGCATCACGGCGCCGACGGTATCCGGCGCGACGTGGGCGGCCCACTTGCTTACCGGCGCGAACAGGCGGTTGTGGTCGAGCACCTGGTGCGTGAAGGTCTGCTCGCGCTTGCGCTCGATCTGCCCGGAGAGCGCGATCATCGGCACGCGGTCGAGCCAGGCGTTGGCCACTGCGTTCACCAGGTTCGAAGAGCCCGGCCCCAGCGTGGACATGCACACGCCGGGCCGCCCGGTGAGGAAGCCGTAGGCCTCCGCCATCAGCCCCGCGGTGCCTTCGCGCCGGCCGAGCACGAACTGCATGCCCGCGCGGCGCGCCGCTTCCATGAACTCGATGTTCGGGTCGCCCGGATAGCCGAAAACGTGGCCGATGCCGGCCGCCTTCAGGTACCGCACCATGACTTCGGAGACGTTCACGCACCTGATTGTGCCAAACTGCCGCGATTCGAGGAGGCCAAGTTCATGCCGCGTGGCGTCGTTGATCTCGAAGGACTGAGGAACCCGGCCGCCGAGGCGCTGCGGCGCATGGCGCCGCCCGCCGGGCTGCCGTTCGGCATCGCGAAGCTGGGCCACGTGGTGCTCAAGGTGAAGGACTTGCAGCGCTCGGTGGCGTTTTACACCGGCGTGCTCGGCTTTCAAGTCTCCGACGTGTACCCGGACACCATGATGCAGGGCGGCATGGTGTTCCTGCGCTGCAACACCGACCACCATTGCCTCGCGCTCGTCGGCGGCGCGCAGGGCGACGCGTCGGCGCGCGAGCTGCACCACCTCGCGTTCGAGGTGGCGACGCTCGAGGAGGTGCTGCGCGCGCGCGAGCACCTGCGCAGCCGCAACGTGAAGATCGACTTCGACGGCCGGCGCCGTGCGGGTTGCCAGGTGGCGGTCGAGTTCCGCGACCCGGACAACCATTTCCTGGAAATCTACTGGGGCCTCGACCAGGTCGGCAGCGACGGCCGCGTGCGGCCGCCGCAGGAGTGGCGCGAGGAGGCCTCGCTCGAAGCCGCGATCGCCAACCCGCCGCCCGGGCAGGACACCACGCCGCACGCCAAATGACGCAGCGGATCGCGTTCATCGGCTTCGGCGAAGCCGGCCAGACCATCAGCCGCGGACTGCTGGGCGAGGCGAAGCCGGCGATTCGCGCCTACGACATCCTGTTCGACGATCCGGCGAACGGCGGCATGCTGAAAGGCTCAGCCGAAGCGCTCGGCGTCGCCATCGCGCGCGATCACGCCGACGCGGTGCGCGAGGCGGACCTCGTGTTCCTCGCCGTGACCGCGAGCTCCAGCCTCGAGGCGGCGCGCTCCTGCCTGCCGGGCCTGCGCAAAGGCCAGCTGTTCCTCGACATCAATTCGGTGTCGCCGGGGCGCAAGATCGAGACCGCGGCGCTCCTCGCGCCCACTGGCGCCGCGTACGTGGACGTGGCGGTGATGGCGCCGGTGGCGCCGTACATGCACAAGGTGCCCTGCCTGATCGGCGGCCCCGGCGCCTCCGCGCTCGCGCCGCGCGCGCTCGCGCTCGGCATGAAGATGGAACTCATCTCGGCGCAGGTCGGGCAGGCCTCGGCGATCAAGATGTTCCGCTCGATCGTGGTGAAGGGGCTGGAAGCGCTGCTGCTCGAGTCCATGCTCGCGGCGAGCGAATACAAGGTGGAGGCGCGCGTGCTCGCCTCGCTCGAGAAAACCTTTCCCGGGATCGACTGGGAGAAGCTCTCCGGCTACATGATCGAGCGCGTGGTCAGCCACGGCAAGCGGCGCGCCGCGGAAATGCGCGAAGTCGCCGCAACGCTCGAGGGCATCGGCCTCGAGCCGATCATGGCGGCGGCCAGCGCCGCGCGCCAGCAGTGG
>JBGQFF010000120.1:0-7811 GCA_041496745.1 Gammaproteobacteria bacterium | reverse complement strand
AGCCGATGAACAGCGGCGTGTGCGTGGGCAGCGTGCCCGCGCCCGCCGGCACCAGCTTCTTGCGCGCGAGGCTGCCCGCGATGGCGAGCACCGGCACGATGATCCAGTAGCGCGATACCCACATGGCGATGCCGAGCGCGGAGTTGTAGAACGGCGTGTTGGCGGACAGGCCGGCGAAGGCGCTGCCGTTGTTGTTGCCGGCGGAGGAAAACGCGTACAGCACCTCGGAGAATCCGTGCGCGCCGGGATTCGCCATGCCGGCGGTGCCCGGTTCGACCGCCACCGCGACCGCGGTGCCGATCAGCACCACCGCGAAGGGGAACAGCACCGCGAGCGCGGCCATCTTCATCTCGAAGGCCTCGATCTTCTTGCCCACGTATTCCGGCGTGCGTCCGACCATCAGGCCGGCAATGAACACCGCCACGATGGCGAAGATCAGCATGCCGTAGAGCCCGGAGCCGACGCCGCCGAAGATGATCTCGCCGAGCTGCATCAGCACCATCGGCACGAGGCCGCCAAGCGGCGTGAACGAGTCGTGCATCGCGTTGACCGAGCCGTTGGAGGCGGCGGTGGTGGCGGTGGCCCACAGCGCCGAGTTGGCGACGCCGAAGCGCACCTCCTTGCCTTCCATGTTGCCGAGCGGCTGCTCGATGCCGAGCTTGGCGAGGACCGGGTTACCCGCCTGCTCCGACAGGACGCAAACCGCGAGGAAGGCCACGAATACGACCGTCATCGCCGCGAGCAGCGCCCAACCCTGGCGCGTGTCGCTTATCATCCGCCCGAAGGTGTAGCAAAGCGCTCCCGAGATCACCAGGATCGCCAGCACTTCGAGGAAATTGGACAGCGGCGTCGGGTTCTCGAACGGGTGCGCCGAGTTGACGTTGAAGAAGCCGCCGCCGTTGGTGCCGAGCTGCTTGATGGCGATCTGCGAGGCAGCCGGCCCGAGCGGGAACGTCTGCTCGGTGGCGGTCTTCGTTTCCTTGCCTTCCGCGTACTGCACCGGCTGCACCAGCGTCACCGTCTTGTATGGGGCGAAGGTCTGCACCACCCCCTGGGTGACCAGCGCGCCGGCGAGCAGCAGCGACAGGGGCAGCAGGATGTAGAGCGTGGAACGGGTGACATCGACCCAGAAATTGCCGATGCCGCTCGCCTGCTTGCGCGCAAAGCCGCGCGCGAGCGCGATCAACACCGCCATGCCGGTCGCGGCCGAGAGGAAGTTCTGCACGCTCAGCCCCAGCATCTGGGTTGCGTAGCTCATGGTGGACTCGCCGCCGTAGCCCTGCCAGTTGGTGTTGGTGGCGAAACTCACCGCGGTGTTAAAGGAAGAATCGGGCGAACCCGCTCCCATCTTCTGCGGGTTGAGCGGCAGCACGTCCTGCAGCCGCTGCAGGACGTAGACGGCGAGGAAGCCGAGCAGGTTGAACCAGAGCACGCCCCACAGGTAGCGCTTCCAGTCCATGTCGTCCTCGGGCTTTACGCCGGCGACGCGGTAGACGAGATTCTCCAGGGGCGCGAGGAACCGGGTGCGGCCCTGGTAGACGTTCGCCATGTAGGCGCCGAGCGGCTTCGCCAGCAGCAGCAGCACGGCGACGTAGAAGGCGAGTTGCAGGAACGCGTTCATCTAGAAGTCCTCCGCGTTCAGCAGGGCGTAGAAGAGGTAGGCGCCGAGCCCCACCACGAGCAGCAGTGCGAACCACAGGATTCCGGTCATGATTTCTTCTCCATCAGGCGGGCGCACAGCAGCCCCAGGCCAACAGTGAGGGCGAACAGCCCAGCGGCGAGCAGCAGGTAGATCAGGTCCATGAGCAGCCCCAAATTCGATTGGCCAGCCCGGCAATCTAGGGCCGGGGGCGTAAAGACGGCGTTAAAATTGAGTTTCCCCAGTCGCCAGAGTAGTTTGCGCGCGCACCGTGCAGCCCATCCGTTCCCCTTCCACCGCCACACTCACGCTCCTCGCGCTCGGCGTCGTCTACGGCGACATCGGTACCAGCCCGCTGTACGCGGTGAAGGAGACCTTCAATCCGGCGCACGGCATCCCGCTCAACCACGCCACCATCCTCGGCGGCCTCTCGACGATCTTCTGGATCCTGATGATCGTGGTGTCGCTCAAGTACGTGGTCCTGGTGATGCGCGCCCACAACAAGGGCGAGGGCGGCATCATGGCGCTGGTCGCGCTCGCCTCGAGCGCGATCCGCGAGCATCCGCAGTGGCGCGCGCCGCTGCTGCTGGTCGGCATGTTCGGCGCGTCGCTGTTTTACGGCGACGCGGTGCTGACGCCGGCGATCTCGGTGCTATCGGCGGTGGAAGGCCTGGAAGTGGGCACCGCCGCTTTCAAGCCATACGTCGTACCGATCGCAGCCGGCGTGCTGGTCGCCTTGTTCCTCATCCAACGCCATGGCACCGGAGTCGTGGGCGTGCTGTTCGGGCCGGTGTGCGCGCTGTGGTTCCTCGCGCTCGGCGCCTCGGGCGCGTGGAATATCGTGAAGAACCCGGGCGTGCTCGCCGCGCTCAGCCCGGCGCACGCGGCCGGCTTCGTCACCGGCCACGGCTTCGCCTCCTTCGTCGTGCTGGGCGCAGTGCTGCTCGCCATCACTGGCGCGGAAGCGCTGTACGCCGACATGGGCCATTTCGGCGCGAAGGCGGTGCGCATCGCTTGGTTCGGCCTTGTGGCGCCGGCGCTGGTGCTGAACTATTTTGGCCAGGGAGCGCTGCTGATCGCCGATCCGCAAGCGCTGGAGAACCCCTTCTACCTCGCGTTCCCGTCCTGGGCGCTCTACCCGATGGTCGCGCTCGCCACCGCAGCGACGGTAATTGCGTCGCAAGCCACGATTTCGGGCGCGTACTCGATCACGCATCAGGCGATCCAGCTCGACTTCCTGCCGCGCATGAACGTGCTGCATCCCTCGGCGCAGACCGTCGGCCAGATCTACGTGCCGGCGGTGAACTGGATTCTGCTCGCCGCGGTGCTCGGCGCGGTGGTCGGCTTCCGCTCGTCCTCCAGGCTCGCTGCGGCCTACGGCGTGGCGGTGATGGGCACCATGCTCGCCACCACCTTCCTCACTTTCTTCGTCCTGCGCTATGGCTGGCGCTATCCCCTGTGGCTGTGCCTCGCGGCCACAGGATTCTTCTTCCTCATCGACGCGACGCTGCTCTCGGCGGCGATGCTGAAAGTGCTCGACGGCGGCTGGTTCCCGATCGCGCTCGGGGCGGCCGTGTTCGCCGTGATGTTCACCTGGCGGCGCGGGCGCATGCTGCTCTTCGCGCGGATGCGCCAGTCCGCCGTGCCGCTCGGACAGCTGATCGCGTCCCTGATGCGTGAGCCGCCTACGCGCGTCCCCGGCACCGCGGTGTTCCTCACCGCCACGCCGGACGCCACGCCGCACGCGCTGCTGCACAACCTCAATCACAACAAGGTGCTGCACGAGCGCGTCGTGTTCCTGACGGTCGAAGTCGGTGACGAGCCCGCCGTGCCCGCCGAGCGCCGCATCGAGCTCGAGCGCCTCGAGCACGGCTTCTGGAAGATGACGCTTCACTATGGTTTCGCGCAAAAGCCCGACGTCGCCTACGACCTCACCACCACCAGCCGCCGCATCCTGGAGTTCGACATGATGAGCACGTCGTTCTTCCTCAGCCGCGAGACCGTGGTGCCCGTGGGCCGGGGATCGGGCCTCGCGCGCTGGAGCGAGCGCCTGTTCGCCGCGATGGCGAGGAACGCCGGCAACGCCGCCGACTACTTCAACCTGCCCGCCAACCGCGTGATCGAGCTCGGCAGCAAGGTGCAGCTCTAGCCCGCGCGCCGCGCCCAGTAAGCGAAGGTGCCGCGCACGATCGAGGGCTGCAGCAGGAACTCGCGCGCCTCGGCGGCGAGTTCGGGTTTCACTTCCTTCACTCCCCCCGCCGCCATGGCGAGCAATTGCGTACGCGCCGCGCGCTCGAAGAACACCGCGAGGTAAGTCGCTTCCTCTACCGTGCCGCCAGTGGCGAGCAAGCCGTGGTTGGCGAGCAGGATGGTCTTCGCCCCGCCCAGCGCGCCGGAGATGATGCGGCCCTCGTCGTCGGCCACCGGCACGCCCGGCCATTCGGCGAGGTGCGCGGTGCCATGCAGCATGGAGGAATCCATGTGCGCGATCGCCAGCGGCCTGCCGGTCGCCGCGAGCGCGGAGGCATGCGGCCCGTGCGTGTGGATGATCGCCTTCACGTCGGGGCGCTTCCAGTAGATCCACACGTGGAAGCGCACGCCCGGGTTCGGCCGCCCGCCCTTGAGCGGCTTGAGGTCCTCGTCCACCAGCACCATGCGCTCGGCCGTGGCTTCCTCGAAGCCGTAGCCGAACTGCAGCGTCCACCAGGTGCCCGGCTGCTCGCCCTTGGCGGTGACCTGCCCGGCGAGGCCCGACTCGTGGCCTTCGCGCGCGAGGATGCGGCAGGCGGCGGCCAGCGTCTCGGGCGTGGAGAGCTGCGGGACCTTGAGGTCCTCGTCCATCTCGCGGCCGACGCGCTCCTTGAAGTAGGCCCGGTCGCGCGGGTTCATTTCATCATCCCCGGCAGCCAGAGCGAGATCACCGGAAACGCGACCAGGATCGCCAGGCGGATGCAGTCGGCCGCGACGAACGGCATCACGCCGCGGAACACCGTCCTGGTCGGCACCTCGGGCAGCAGCGTGGCCAGCACGAACAGGTTCATGCCGACCGGCGGGCTGATCAGCCCGATCTCGACCACGCACACGATCAGGATGCCGAACCAGATCGGATCGAAGCCCAGGTGCACGACCAGCGGAAAGAAGATCGGCACGGTGAGCAGGATCATGGAGAGTTCCTCCATCGCCGTGCCGAGGATCACGTAGATCACCATGATCGCCGCGACCACCATGATCGGTTGCAGCTGGAAGCGCGACACCAGCGCCTTGAGGTCGTTCGGCATGGTGGTGATGTTGACGAATTCGGCGAACATCAGCGCGCCGATCAGGATCAGGAACAGCATGCTGGTGGTGCGCGCGCTCTCCACCAGCGAGGCGTACAGCGCCTTCCAGCTCAGCACGCCGCGCGCCATGGCGAAGAGCATGGCGCCGACGGCACCGACCGCAGCGCCTTCTACGGCGGTGAACACGCCGCCGTAGATGCCGCCCATCACCAGCACGAACAGCGCGATCACGCTGGTGACGCCCTTGTAGATCATCGCCAGCCCGAACACGGCGAAAGCGCCGATCACTGCCGCGTCGTCGCTCGGCAGCAGGCGCACCTGCACCGCCAGCAGCAGGGCCGCGCCGACGCCCGCGAACCAGCCGATCCCCTTGAGCGTCGCGAAGCGCTCGCGCCACGGCATGCGCTTGCCGCGCGGCCCCGCTAGCGGGTCGCGCCAGGTGATGAACTGCACTGCGAGGCACAGCAGGATCGTAGCCAGCACGCCCGGCATCACGCCCGCGGCGAACAGCTTGCCGATATTGGTCTCGGTCATGATGCCGTAGATCACCATGATGGTGGAGGGCGGGATCAGGATGCCGAGCGTGCCGCCCGCGGCGATGGAGCCGGTCGCCAGGTAGTCGGCATAGCCGAACTTCTTCATCGAGGGATAGGCGACCTTGGCAAAGGTCGCCGCGGTGGCGATCGAGGAACCGCAGATCGCGCCGAAGCCGGCGCAGCCGGCGATGGTGGCCATCGCCAGCCCGCCGCGGAAGTGGCCGATGAAGGAGTTGGCGGTGCGGAACAGCTCCTGCGACATGCCGGCGCGGGTGACGAAGTTGCCCATCAGGATGAACAGCGGCACCACCGACAGCGTGTAGTTGCGACCGGTCTCGTACACCTTGGTCTGCGCGGCGGCGAAGGCGACCGCCCAGTTCCAGTCGCGCATGTAGGCGTAGCCGACGATGCCGACCAGGCCCATCGACAGCGCGATCGGGATGCGCACGAACGCGAGCAGCATCATCGCCAAGAGACCAATCAGCGCTTCAGTCATGGCCGCTCAGGTGGTGACCTGCGGCCCGCGCCGCTGCTGCGGCAGGATGAACACCTTGACCAGATGCACCAAGGCGCTGAGCGCGATCATCGCCGTCATGAAGTAGACGAACGGCGCCACCGCGACGCGCAGCACGTCCGTGGTATCGCCGTAGGCGGCGATCTTGCCCGCTTTGAGCCATACCAGCCAGGCAAGGAACATCAGCACCGCGGCGCAGATCGCGTGCACCGCGCGCTCCAGCAGGCGCAGCACTCGCGGCGGCAGCATGTGGTCGATGAAATCCATGGTGACGTGCTCGTCGGCATGCGACACCAGCGGCAGGCCGGCGAAGATCAGCACCAGCAGCATCAGCTCGGTGACCTCGAAGGCCCCGCGCAGCGGCCAGTTGAACAGGTAGCGCGACACCACGTCGACGAAGGTGACCAGCATCAGCACCATCAGGATGGCCGACGCGGCGAGGCCGAGCGCCGCATCGACCCGTTGCTCCCACTTCTTTTCGAATCCGCTCATGCTCATGGCGCTGTGCTTGCCGGAGAAAAAAATGCCCGCCGGGGGTTCCGGCGGGCGGCTTGCCTGCCCCGGACGCGGCCGGCTACTTGCCGGAGGCCGCGGTCTTCAGTTCCGCGTGGAACTGATTCAGCAGCGCGGCGCCGTCCATGTTGCGCTTGGCCTTCACTTCCGCGATCCAGTTGTCGATCACCGGCCGCGATTTCGCCTGGATGTCCCTGATCAGCGCGGCGTTGGGGACCTCGATCTGCACCCCGGCCTTCTTCATGCCCTCGTTTCCGAGGCGGTCGACGTTGTCCCAGGACTTGCCGGCGCGGCGCGCGAGATACTCGCCGCTGAATTTGAGGATCGTGTCCTGGTCCTGCTTGGCCAGCTTGTTCCACTTGTCCTCGTTCATGAAGAAACCGAACGAGGAGCTGTAGAAGCCGCCCGGGAACAGCGTCGCGTACTTGATCAGGGAGTCGAGCTTGAACGAGACGATCGACTCCTGCGGGAAGAACACGCCGTCGGCGATCCCCGAGCTGAGCAGCTCGTAGGACTCGGGCGCCGGCTTGACGAACGCGGAGGTGCCCAACGCCTTGGCCATCGCCTCGGCGATGCCGCCGCCGGTGCGGATCTTCATGCCCTGCAGGTCGGCGAGGCTCTTGATGGGCCGCTTGGTGTTGAACATTTGTCCCGGGCCATGGGTGAACACGGCGAGCAGCTTCACGCCCTTGTACTCGCCCGCCTTGTCCAGCTCTCTCCAGTGCAGGCGGCTGAAGGCCACCGAGTTGATCTCGGCCGTGCTGCCGGCGCCGGGCAGCTCGGCGACCAGCGGCAGCACGTGGCGCGCCGGCGTGTAGCTGGCGGTGACGTAGGACACGTCCACCAGGCCGTCGCGCACCGCGTCGAAGGTGCCGGGAGGCGCGGAAGGATGCTTGGGCAGCATCTGGAACTTGAGGCGGCCGCCGGAAGCCTTCTCGACCTCGTCGCCGAATCCCTGCAGCACCACGCTGGTCAGGTGGTGCGCGGGCGACACCCACGAGGACATCGTGAGCGTGGTCTGCGCCGAGGCCGGCTGCGACGCGGCGAATGCGCCGGCGACGAGCGCGGCAATGGCGAGCTTGCGTTTGGTTATCATGGTCTCCTCCAGAAAGTGGCGGGGGCCCTCCGGCCCCTCGAACGGCGAGTGTATCAAGAGGAGGGAGGATGGCAGCAACCAGCGCGGCACATAAGCGGGTCGATCTGCGCAGCGACACCGTCACGCGCCCCTCGGCCGGCATGCGCCGGGCGATGGCCGAGGCCGAGGTCGGCGACGACGTGTTCGGCGACGACCCCACGGTCAATCGGCTGCAGGATCGTGCGGCGGCGCTGTT
>JBGQFF010000119.1:0-7855 GCA_041496745.1 Gammaproteobacteria bacterium | reverse complement strand
GTGCAGCGCGACGCCGAACACGCGCTTCTTGAGCTCCGCGAGCCGGTCGCGCATTGCGGCCGCCTTCTCGAACTCGAGGTTGCGCGCGTGCCCGATCATGTCCTTTTCCAGCTGCCGGATTTCCCTGGCGATCTGCTTCTCGCTCATCGCCTCGTAGCGCGCTTCATCCTGCGCCGCCTTGAGTTCGGCGGCCGCCTCGCCGGCGTCGTACACGCCCTCGAGCATGTCCTTGATGCGCTTGGTGACGCCGATGGGCGTGATCTTGTGCTGCACGTTGTAGGCGAGCTGCTTGTTGCGCCGGCGCTCGGTCTCGCCGATCGCGCGCTTCATCGAATCGGTCATCACGTCCGCATACAGGATCGCGCTGCCGTTGATGTGGCGCGCCGCCCGGCCGATGGTCTGGATCAGCGAGCGCTCCGAGCGCAGGAAGCCTTCCTTGTCGGCGTCCAGGATCGCCACCAGCGACACCTCGGGCAGGTCCAGGCCCTCGCGCAGCAGGTTGATGCCCACCAGCACGTCGAACTCCCCCAGCCGCAGGTCGCGGATGATCTCGACGCGCTCGACCGTTTCCACTTCGGAGTGCAGGTAGCGCACCTTGATGCCGTGTTCCGCCAGGTACTCGGTGAGCTCCTCGGCCATGCGCTTGGTGAGCGTGGTCACCAGCACGCGCTCGTGCTTGCCGACGCGGTCATGGATCTCCGACATCAGGTCGTCCACCTGCGTCGCGGCCGGGCGCACGGTCACCTGCGGGTCCACCAGCCCGGTCGGGCGCACCACCTGCTCCACGATCTGCGCCGACTGCGCGCGCTCGTAGCCGGCCGGCGTGGCCGAGACGAAGACCGTCTGCCGCACCACGCTTTCGAACTCGTCGAAGCGCAGCGGCCGGTTGTCCAGCGCCGAGGGGAGGCGAAAGCCGTACTCGACCAGGTTTTCCTTGCGCGAGCGGTCGCCCTTGTACATGCCGCCCAGTTGCCCGATGGTGACGTGGCTCTCGTCGATGATCATCAGCGCGTCGCGCGGCAGGTAGTCGATCAGCGTCGGCGGCGGCTCGCCCGCCTTGCGCCCGGAGAGGTGGCGCGAGTAGTTCTCGATGCCCTTGCAGAAGCCCAGCTCGGCGAGCATTTCCAGGTCGAAGCGCGTGCGCTGCTCGATCCTCTGCGCCTCGACCAGGCGTCCGGCCTGGTGGAAGAACACGATGCGCTCGCGCAGTTCCGCCTTGATCGCCTCGGCCGCGCGCAGCGTGGTTTCGCGCGGCGTCACGTAGTGGCTCGAGGGGTACACGGTGAAGCGCGGCAGCGCGTGCAGCACGCGCCCGGTGAGCGGATCGAACAACTGCAGCCGCTCGATCCGGTCCTCGCCGAGCGAGATGCGCACCGCGTGCTCGGCGTGCTCGGCGGGGAACACGTCGATCACGTCGCCGCGCACGCGGAACACGCCGCGCCGGAAGTCGATGTCGTTGCGCTCGTACTGCATCGCCACCAGGCGCGCGATGACGTCCCGCTGCGAGCTCTTCTCGCCCTCGCGCAGGTGCAGGATCATGCCGTGGTACTCGGCAGGGTCGCCGATGCCGTAGATCGCCGACACGGTGGCCACGATCACCACGTCGCGCCGCTCCAGCAGCGACTTGGTCGCCGACAGGCGCATCTGCTCGATGTGCTCGTTGATCGAGGAGTCCTTCTCGATGTACAGGTCGCGCGAAGGGACGTAGGCCTCGGGCTGGTAGTAGTCGTAGTACGAGACGAAGTACTCCACCGCGTTCTCGGGAAAGAACTCGCGGAACTCGGAGTACAGCTGGGCGGCGAGGGTCTTGTTGGGCGCCAGTACCAGCGCCGGGCGCCCGAGGCGCGAAATCACGTGCGCCATGGTGTAGGTCTTGCCCGAACCGGTGACGCCTAGCAGGGTCTGGAAGGCGAGGCCGTCCCGCACGCCTTCGGCAAGCTTGTCGATCGCCTCCGGCTGGTCGCCCGCCGGCGCGAACGGCTGGTGCAGCCGGAAGGGGCTGTTGGGGAATGTCAGCGCCACGGGTAGAATTTCGGCTGGAGAAACGAACGATGCTAGCACGATGAACGCACCTCACTCACCCTCCCTCCTCGCCGCAGTGCCGATGGCGCCGAAGGACCCGATCCTCGGCATCACCGAGCTCTACGTCGCGGACAAGCACCCGAGCAAGGTCAACCTCGGGGTGGGCGTGTATTACGACGAGAACGGCAAGGTGCCGCTGCTCGCCTGCGTGCGCCAGGTGGAGCAGCAGCAGGCGCTGCAGGGCGCGCCCAGGCCCTACCTGCCGATCGACGGCCTGCAGTCCTACGACCAGGCCGTGCAGGCGCTGGTGTTCGGGGCGGATGCCCCGGCACTGAAGGAAAAGCGCGTGGTCACGGTGCAGGCGCTGGGCGGCACGGGCGGCCTCAAGATCGGGGCCGATTTCCTCAAGCAACTGAGCCCGCAGGCGCAGGTCTGGATCAGCGACCCGAGCTGGGAGAACCATCGGGCCCTCTTCGAGGGAGCCGGCTTCAAGGTCAGTGCCTATCCGTATTACGACGCGGCGACGCGCGGACTGAAATTCGAGGCGATGCTCTCGGCGCTCGACGCGCTGCCCGCGGGAGCGATCGCGGTCCTGCACACCTGCTGCCACAACCCCACGGGGGTGGACCTGAGCGAGGAGCAGTGGCGCAATGTCCTGGCCGTGGTGCAGGCGCGCGGCTTGGTGCCGTTTCTGGATCTCGCCTACCAGGGCTTCGGGGACGGCATCGATACCGATGCCTATGCCGCGCGACTGTTTGCGGGGGCCACGTCCCCGGTGTTCCTGTCGAGTTCGTTCTCCAAGTCGCTGTCGCTGTACGGGGAGCGCGTCGGCGCTTTCAGCCTGGTGGCCGGCAGCCCGGACGAGGCGGCGCGGGCGCTGTCGCAGCTCAAGCGCATCGTGCGCGCCAATTATTCCAACCCGCCGACCCATGGCAGCGATATCGTGGCCCGCGTGCTCACCACGCCTGAGTTGCGGCGGTTGTGGGAGCAGGAGCTCGGCGGCATGCGCGATCGCATCAAGGCGATGCGCAAGGCGCTGGCGGAGGGAATCAAGCAGCGAGTGCCCGGGTCCGACTGGAGCTTTGTGCTCAAGCAGCGAGGCTTGTTCTCCTACACCGGGTTGAGCAAGGCCCAGGTGGAGCGCCTGCGCACGGAGTTCTCGATCTACGCCATCGAGAGCGGCCGCATCTGTGTCGCCGCGCTCAACGCGAAGAACATCGGCTATGTCGCCGACGCCATCGCCAAGGTAATCCGGTAGAATTGCGACCCTTCCGGATCCCCGATAGCTCAGTTGGTAGAGCGACGGACTGTTAATCCGCAGGTCCCAGGTTCGAGCCCTGGTCGGGGAGCCACTTATTCAAATATTTGCGCTGCGCATCTGAAAGTCCTCAAGCCCGGCCTTCCGTTCCGTTACGGTACCGTTGCAGTAACGTCAGCGCTTCTCCGCTTGCGGCTTTCCCCTGCAAAGCACCGTCAGCCAGCGCTCAAGCGCCATACGTTCGATCGCGCGCTGCTCGACGCGCTGTCCGCGCCACGTTGAGATTCCGGCGCACGATCGTGGGGCTCGCGAGCCTCGTGGCGATCGGCGTGGCGGGCGCCGTCGGCGCGCACCAGGCCGGCGTCAGCACCTCGCGCATCGACCTTGATGGGCGCCGCGTCGCGGTCGAGGTCAATGCCCTGGGGAGCGACTTCGAGAAAGCAACCGGGGTGCGCATCGCAGAGGAGCGTTCAGGCGACGTCAACCCGGTCGCGCTGGCGCTCAACGGCCCGAGGCTGACGCGTTACGTCATCGAGCACGCGAGCGTCGGCGCCGGCGGCGAGCGCTGCACGCCTGATTCCGGCCGGGCTCGCGCGATCGGCACCCACGTGCTGGTATCGCTGGCGTGGACCTGTCCCGATGACGGCTCGCCGCTCACTTACCGGATCACACTGTTCGAGGCCGTGGACGCGACAGCGCGCCACGTAGCGGTGATCACGGGCGCCGGGGGCGAGCGTACGCTCGTGTTCGACGAGAAATCACGGCACGCAGAGCTCGGCGGCGGGCGCGTGTCGATCTGGCAGGTGACCGCGCGTTTCGTGGCGGCGGGCATCGAGCATATCTTCCTCGGCTACGACCATATCGCCTTCCTGCTTGCGGTCATTCTTTGGGGCCGGCGCCTGTTGCCGCTCATCAAAGTGGTGACCGCATTCACGGTCGCACACTCGGTCACCCTAGCCCTCGCAGTTCTCGACATCGTCGTGCTGCCGTCCTCTATCGTGGAGCCTTTGATCGCCGTCAGCATCGCCTTCGTCGCCGCCGAGAATTTCTTCGTCCGCAATATCGTGAAACGCTGGCGCATCACGTTTCTGTTCGGCTTCATCCATGGTTTCGGCTTCGCGAGCGCGCTACGCGAATTCGGGCTACCGAAGGGGTCGATCGTGCCGGTGCTGGTGTCATTCAATCTGGGGGTGGAAATCGGACAGGCCGCGATCGTCTGTATCGCGGTGCCGTTGCTGCTATGGATTGATCGCCTTGGCGAACGGCATCGCGCCCGTTCGGGGAGATCCGGGCAAAGCCCGGTGTTCGTATACACCTGCTCAAGCGTAATTCTCGCGCTGGGGCTCTATTGGCTGGTGCAACGCACGCTATTGGCGCCACCGGCCTGATCCGCTCTCGCGCCGCGCAGGGAGCCGAAAAGAATGATGACGATCAGTTCGGTATCACCCGCCGTCTTCCGCAATCATCCGGCGCAGGGTATCGGCGGTGGCCGCCTTGAGGCTGCCAGGGTAGTGCTCGGCGAAGTTCTTCAGCGCGGCGTCGGCCCGGCGCCGGTATTGCGCGCGTACCGCCTCGCTCGGTGCGAGCCTCGCCGCGCGCGCGAGGTCGACGGCCTGGATGAACGCCGCCTCGCCGGCGTCTTCCGGGCTCGACAGAGCCGAGGCCAAAGCTTTGGACTCGGCGATCTGGCGCTCGAGCTCGTCGAACCCGACGCCGACGAGCGCGAGGGGATTGATATCGAAGCTCTCGTAGAATGCGGCCTTCAGGAGCTCGAAACGCGCGCGCAGCGCATAAGGCGCTTTGGGTGAAAGGCGCAAGGCTTCCTCGAGCGAGGCACGCGGCGTGCGATAGCGCCCGATCACCTCGTCGAAGCGGGGCGCCAAGTCTCGTTGGGCAAGAGCCTTTAGCAAATGCTCGGCGTTGAATGCGAGCCGCCCGCCGTGTGCCGCGAGATCGCGGTTAAGGATATCGGCTGCTTCGGCCAGCACCAAGCCGAGCGCGAACCGCGCCTCGCCCTTAGGCCCGGACATGGCGGCCGATTCGGCGTGCGCGAGCGCCTCATCGGCGGCGGCGAGGAGCGCGTTCGTCCTCTGCGTGTCGATGGTTTCGTGGGCAACCGACGAGCGGAAACCGAACGCCATAAAGAGGAAAACCACGACAACGACCCCCAACACGAAACCGGGCAGGCGCGCCGTGAGCGTGGGGTCAGTCATTGGGGATCTTTTCACCGGCGAAAAAGGCGCGCGCCCCCGGGTGCGCTGGGACAGCGGCCTCGGGCAAGCCGGCTGGCACGGGAAGCGCGTCTTCGTGCTCCGACAAGGTCTTCGCAACGAGATAGGCGTGGCGGGCCAGAAAATCTGGCCGGCAGACCAGAAGGTGGCTTCCAAACGAGACGATGGCCAGGAGCGGCGAAACGCCGAGATCGACGAAGGGGGGCTTGCCGAAAAAGAGCGCCTCTGCGCTTTTCCTCGTCATGATTGCGACGTCTTGTTGATTCGTGGCAATGAGCACTCCAACGCGTCTGCTATCGCTCGCGCGAGTCGACTGCGCACGCGAGGTAGGAAGAAAGCGCGCCAGCGTCTCCGCTACCGCGCGCGCAAGGGCCATGCCCCTCGCATCGTCGCCTTGGCCGACGATCAATAGGCGGTAGCGCCGGTAGACCGGCCAATTGCGGTCCGGGCTCAAATCGGCGAGCTGCAGCCCGACCGCATTCCGGCGCCGGTCAGTGTCCGCGGCGAGCAGCGGGCTATACGCGGCGAGAACGAGCGCGGCCGCCGCGCCTGAAACCAACGTCAGAAACTCGCGACGTTCCTGCTCGCCGAGACCGGAAGAGGGCGGCGAGCCGCTGCCGGGGCGGCGGCCCTCACCGCCTTCCCGGCATCCGGGCTTACGCAAATGATGGGGGTCGAGTCTGCTTACTGCCGCTCGAACACGCCGCTGTCCAAAATCGCCGTGACGCCCAGATTCGGAATATCGACCAGCTGGGCGATCCTGAGATCCACGGCCACGCTCGTCAGCACGTAGGCCTGCTCGCGGGTCAGTCCCTTCGCTGTGACCAGGTAGTCGATCATGTTGAGAACGGCGTTTCGCGCCGCGAGGCTGACATCCTCGGAGAGGTTGGCGAGCGGAGCGACGCGCTTGCCATCAAGGTAGGTCGCGAAAACGGGCACCTCGCCCTCGGGCTTGAGCGGAAGCCCCGTAACGGCGTAGAAGCTCGACGGGGCGAGCTCCTTCAGTTGCGCGCCGCCCTTGAAGTGTGCAGTCTTGAGCAACGAACCCATGCCCTTCATCACCTCGGCCTTGAGCGTGACCCTGGCGCCCATCTCGATGGCCGTTCCCGCCACCTCGCCGTCGCCTTGAGCATAGTGGACGTCACCGGCGAAGAGCCCGCAGCCGTCGATGTAGCAAGGGAATAGCAGCGTGGTGCCGACCACAGTTTGCTTGGTATCAAGGTTGCCGCCGTTCTCCCGCGGCGGAATGGTGCGTATGCACTCGCTCTTATACTTGCCGTTGGGCCCACAGAGATCCGCCGGCACGGCGTCGACTGGCTGAGGCGTCAGTACGGCGCCACCTACATCGGCCAGCGCCTGCTCCCGCTTAAGCCATGTCTCGAGCTCCGGCTTCCCCGGCAAGACACCGACCGTTCCCATGAACGCGTGCATGGGAACGGCAATTCCCGGGAGGTCCTTCGAACGCGCTTCGAGGCGCGTCAGGTTCCAGTGGACGATGAAGGGATCCTTGAATACGTCCCGCAAGAACCCGAATCCCGGCACGATCGTCGTGTAACCGAAATCGTCAGGCGCAATGTCCACCACTGTGATCGCGAGCCCGTCGCCCCGCTTCGCCCCCTCGATGTAAATCGGCCCTGTCAGCGGGTGCACGAGGTTGAGGTTCGCGGCCGCCACGTCCTCGGGCTTCGACTGGAAGGTGAAGTCGGCATCGAGCGCATCGCGCGTCTCGATCACGAAGAGTCGGCCAGGCTTTATCCGCGCGACCGACGGAATTGCGTAATGATACCGGTTGATGCAGTTTCGGTCGTCCCTGCAATGCGCGCCCGATTTCTTCACCACCACCGGCGCGGGCCCCTTGACCGACGACGTGTCGGCCCGCGCCATGGTCGAAGCTCCGGCAACGAAGAGCAAAGCTGTGAGTGCGGAGAGAATGCGGGAAAGTGCCATTGGCGTGCCCCCTATCTTGGGTGGTGCGTGCCGGCGGGCCGGCGAACCTGACGCGCTCGTCTCCCAGCCGCAATGCTCTGCCCGGCGTCGAAGCAGGCGTCGCAGTCTACTGCCGATCAAATGAGCCACGCAACATCCAAGTCCTACCCAATTCAGAAATAAGATCCCCAATGAGGATCCTTGGGCGCGCCAGTAGGGCCGCACGCTGGCATCGCTCGATTTTTCAAAGAGATACGCGATGGCAGAGAACAGGGTGCCAATCCAACAAGATATCCTGCTCGGAGTGTGCGCACGCCAGCTACTGTGCAATGCAGGGGCGGCGCCTGCTACAGTGCAATGCCTGCGGCCGGCAGATAATCCGCAGGTTCCAGGTTCGAGCCCTGGTCGGGGAGCCACC
>JBGQFF010000118.1:0-7954 GCA_041496745.1 Gammaproteobacteria bacterium | reverse complement strand
GTCTCGCGCCCGGCGCGCGAGCGCCGCTCGAGCGCGCGGATGCGTTCTTCCCGTGCCTGTTTGTCGCGCGGCAGGTAGCCGCAGAACGCGAAGCGCTGGCCTTCCAGGCCGGAGGCCATCAGCGCCAGCAGCAGGGCGGAAGGGCCGACCAGCGGAATCACGCGGAAGCCTTCGGCGTGAGCCGCGGCAACCAATGCAGCGCCGGGGTCCGCCACCGCTGGGCACCCGGCCTCGGAAAGCACGCCGAGCGGGCGGCCCGCGCGCAGCGGGGCGAGCAGGGCGGCCGCATCGCCCGCGATCTCCTGAATGCCCAGTTCGCGGATGGCGCAGGGCATGCCCAGCGCGCCGAGGAAAGCGCGCGCGCTCCTGGCGTTCTCCACGGCGAAATCGCGCAACGAGCGCACAGTCTCCGCGGCCGTGGCAGAAAGCGCTTCCGCGGCCGGCCCGCCGAGCGGCGTGGGCACCAGGTACAGGGCGGGTCTCATCCGCGTAATACCGGCATCCCGGCCAGCGCCAGCAACTCGGTCAGCGCGATCAGCGGCAGCCCGATCAGCGCGGTCGGATCCTCACCGTCGATGCGCGCGATCAGGGCGATGCCCAACCCTTCGGATTTGGCGCTGCCGGCACAGTCATAGGGTTGTTCGCGCTGCAGATAGTCTTCGATCTGCGCGGCGCTGAGACGGCGAAAGTGCACCAGGCAGGGAACCCCACGTGAGCTCACCGCTCCGCTTCGAGCGTCGAGGACCGCCAGCGCGGTGTCGAAGCGGACCGTCCTGCCGCTCATTGCGGTGAGTTGGCGCACGGCATTGGCATGCGTGCCGGGCTTGTCGAGGATCGCACTGTCGCAGGAAGCCACTTGATCCGCGCCGACGATCAGTGCGTGGGGAAAGCGTGCGGCGACCGCGCGTGCTTTGAGCAACGCGAGGCGCGCTGCGGTATCGGCTGTGGCCTCCGCGGGCAACGCTTTCTCCTCTACGCCCGGGTCGACGCACTCGAAACGCAGTGCAAGGCGCCCCAGCAACTCCCGGCGGTAGCGCGAGGTGGAGGCGAGGACTAGTTGCCGTGGCTCAGGCATGGCTTTGTTTTGACACGGTTTTTCGGCAATGATATCATTCGCGCCTTCATGCCGCAGCAGCCGGCGCGGTTTCCCCTGATCGACGGCTTCGGGTTTGCGGCGGCCGGCGGCAGCCTGCGCGGCGCCTGGCCGGTGAACGTCTTGCCCCGGTTGCGCGAAGAGTTGCATGACAATGCGGGCGCAGTCGAATTCGAAGTGCAGGGTAGTTGCGACCCCCACGGGCGGCCGCAACTCGCATTGCGCGCTTCGGCAACGCTGCGATTGACCTGCCGACGCTGCCTGGGGGCGGTCGAATGTGCGGTGCACGCCGAGGCTACGCTACTGTTGGCGGCGTCGCAGGCGGAGATCGACGCCGAGCCGATCAGCGTGGAGGGTCCGGAGTGGATCGTGGCGCAAAAGGACATGGCGTTGCGCGACTTGGTAGAAGACGAATTGCTGCTGGCGTTGCCCTACGCGCCGCGGCATGGGAATTGTCCGGCGCAGGGCAGCGACGCGCCGGAGGCGCGGCACACGCCGCTCGCAGGGCTGCGCGGCATGCTGCGCGGCAAAAACCGAATTTGAGAGGAGCCTGATCATGGCAGTCCAGCAAAACAAGAAATCCCCGTCGAGGCGCGGCATGCACCGCGCACACGACTTCCTCACCAACCCGCCGCTGGCGGTAGAGCCGACGACGGGCGAGGTGCACCTGCGCCACCAGGTCAGCCCGACCGGCTATTACCGCGGCAAGAAGGTCGCCAAGGCCAAGGGCGAGTAACTTCTCGCCCGCCCGAGTCCTGCGCCCGCTGCACGGGCGACCTAGGCTCGATGGAAATCACCGTCGCCATCGACTGCATGGGGGGCGACCATGGCCCCCACGTGACGGTCCCAGCCGCGCTCGAAATGCAGCGCGGCCATGCGGACGTCGCCATCATCCTGGTCGGCCAGCGCGAGGCGCTCGAAGCGGAGCTCGCCAAGCGCGGCGCGGCGGCCGGGCCGCGGCTGCGCCTGCAACACGCCAGCGAAGTGGTGAGCATGGACGAGCCGCCGGCGCAGGCGCTGCGCTACAAGAAGGACTCCTCGATGCGCGTGGCGGTCAATCTGGTGAAGAGCGGCGCGGCTCATGCCTGCGTCAGTGCCGGCAATACCGGCGCCTTGATGGCCACTTCCCGCTACGTGTTGAAAACGCTGCCCGGGATTGACCGCCCCGCCATCGCTACGGTCCTGCCCAACATGCGCGGCGGCTGGACCTACGTGCTGGACCTGGGGGCCAACGTGGACTGCACGCCGCAGCAGTTGATGCAGTTCGGCGTGATGGGCGCGATGCTGGTCGCGGCGGTGGAGCACAAGGAGCGGCCGTCGGTGGGGCTGCTGAACATCGGCGTGGAAGACATCAAGGGGAACGACACCGTGAAACGGGCGGCCGACCTGCTGCGCGACAGCGGGCTCAATTTCCACGGCAACGTGGAGGGCGACGACATTTTCAAGGGCACCACCGACGTGGTGGTCTGCGACGGCTTCGTCGGCAATGCCGTGCTCAAGGCGTCGGAGGGTGTCGTTACGATGATCGTCGCGTTCCTGGGGCAGGAGTTCTCGCGTAATCCCTTTCGCAAGTTCGCTGCGCTGGTGGCGCTGCCAGTGCTGAAGGCATTGCGCCGGCGCATGGATCCGGGCCGCTACAACGGCGCCAGCCTGCTCGGCCTGCGCGGCGTGGTGATCAAGAGCCACGGTTCGGCCGATGCCTACGCGTTCGGCAAGGCGCTGGAGCGGGCGGTGGAAGAAGTGCGCAACGACGTGATCCGGCGCATTTCGCAGAGCATGGCGCAGATGCAGTCCGCGTCGCCGGCGGCGCAGGCGGTCGGTGAATGATCTACTCGCGCATCGTCGGGACCGGGAGCTACCTGCCGCCGCGCATCGTGACCAACGCGGAATTCGCGGCGCGCCTGGATACCAGCGACGAGTGGATCCGGGAACGCACCGGCATCGTGCAGCGCCACATCGCCGCCGAGTCGCAGACCTCCAGCGATCTAGCGCTCGAAGCGAGCCGCGCGGCGCTGGCGGCTGCGGGCATGAAAGCGGCGGACGTGGACCTCATCATTGTTGCGACCTCGACGCCGGATTTCGTGTTTCCCAGCACCGCCTGCCTGTTGCAGGCCAAGCTGGGCGTGGCGAACTGCCCGGCGTTCGACCTGCAGGCGGTGTGCAGCGGGTTCGTGTATGCGCTCGCCACCGCCGACAATTTCATCCGCGCCGGCACCCACAAGTCCGCGCTGGTGGTGGGTGCCGAGGTGTTCTCGCGCATCCTGGACTGGAACGACCGCGGCACCTGCGTCCTGTTCGGCGATGGCGCCGGTGCGGTGGTGCTGGCCGCCGGCGCGCAGCCGGGGCTGCACGCTTCCGTGCTGCGCGCCGACGGCAGCTATGCGGACATCCTCTCGGTTCCGGGCAACGTCTGCGGCGGCCGCATCGTCGGCTCGCCCTACCTGCAGATGCAGGGCAGCCAAGTATTCAAATTCGCGGTCAAAGTGCTCGACGAGGTGGCGCGCGAGACCATGGCCGCAGCCGGCATGCGCCTCGAGGACATCGACTGGCTGCTCCCGCACCAGGCGAATGTGCGGATCCTCGAGGCCACTGCCAGGAAGCTCGGCTTGCCGAGGGAAAAGCTGGTGGTGACGGTGGACCACCACGGCAACACTTCCGCCGCTTCGGTGCCGCTGGCGCTGGATGAATACGTGCGCGCCGGGAAGATCCGCCCCGGGCATCGCGTGATGATGCAAGGCGTGGGTGGCGGATTCACCTGGGGCGCGACTCTCGCGACGATGTAGGGCGATGAAACTGGCGATGGTATTTCCGGGGCAGGGCTCGCAATCGCTGGGCATGCTGCAGGCGTATGCGGGGCTGCCTGGCGTTGACGAGGTGCGCCAAAGCGCCGGCGAGGCACTGGGCGGCGATTTCGTCAAACTGCTCGATGAAGGGCCGGGGGCGGCGCTCAACCTCACGGTGAATACGCAGCCGGCGATGGTGACCGCCGGCTATGCGGCATATTGCGCCTGGCGCGCGCTGGGCGGGCCGAAGCCTGAAGTGGTGGCCGGCCACAGTCTTGGCGAGTACACAGCGCTGGTCGCGGCCGAGGCGCTCGCCTTCCGCGATTGCCTGCCGCTGGTCAGGTACCGCGCGCAGTCGATGCAGGAAGCGGTGCCGGAAGGCCAGGGCGCGATGGCGGCGATCCTCAATCTCGGCGACGAACAGGTGCGCGCCGCATGCGAAGAGGCGGCGCAAGGTGAGGTGGTGCAAGCGGTCAACTTCAATGCGCCCGGGCAAATCGTCATCGCCGGCCACAAGGCTGCGGTGGCGAGGGCGATGGAGGCGTGCAAGGCGCGGGGCGCCAAGGGCGCGCTGCTTCTTCCTGTCAGCGCGCCGTTTCATTCGAGCCTGATGCGACCGGCGGCAGAGAAGCTGCGCAGCTACCTGGAAAGCGTCGCGGTGGCCGAACCGAAAATCGACCTGGTCAACAACGTGGACGTCGCGGTGCGCCGGCAGCCTGCCCAGATCAAGGACGCGCTGGTGCGTCAGGCGGCGTCGCCGGTCCGCTGGGTGGAGACGATCCGGAAAATGCGCGCCATGGGCGTGACCCATGTCGTGGAGTGCGGTCCCGGCAAGGTGCTTGCGGGAATGAGCAAACGCATCGACGGTGGATTGCAGGTCCATACGCTGGCCGACAAGGCCTCACTCGAGCAGGCGCTGGCCGGGCTCAAGGGGGCCGCATGATGCTGCAGGGAAGACTTGCGCTGGTCACCGGCGCCACGCGCGGCATCGGCCGCGCCATCGCGCTGGCACTCGGGCGCCAGGGCGCCACCGTGATCGGCACGGCGACTTCGGAGACTGGCGCAGCGGACATCGGTAACGCGCTGGCGCAGGCCGGCATCAAGGGTGCAGGCCGCTTGCTGAACGTGCGCGACGCGTCGGGCTGCGACGCGCTCGTCGAGGCGGTGCAAAAAGAGCATGGCGATATTCTGATCCTGGTCAATAATGCCGGTATCACCCGCGACAACCTCGCGTTGCGCATGAAGGACGCGGAGTGGGACGAGGTCATCGACACCAACCTCAAGGCGGTATTCCGCCTGTCGCGGGGGGTGATGCGCGGCATGATGAAAGCGCGCTGGGGGCGCATCATCAACATCACCTCCGTGGTTGGCGCTTCCGGCAACCCGGGCCAGGCCAACTACGCGGCGGCCAAGGCGGGCGTGGTGGGCATGGCCAAGTCGCTGGCGCGCGAATTGGGCAGCCGCGGCATCACCGTCAACTGCGTCGCGCCGGGATTCATCGACACCGACATGACGCGGGCGCTGCCGGAGGCGCAGCGCGCTGCGCTGCTCGGCCAGATTCCGCTGGGTCGGCTGGGCGCGCCGGAGGACATCGCCGCCGCAGTCGCCTATCTCGCCTCGCCCGCGGCCGCCTACGTCACCGGCTGCGTGCTGCACGTGAACGGCGGCATGTACATGGCGTGAGAGACTGCGCGCCGATTTGGTAAAATCCGGGCCGCCGCTTGGCCCCTACAGGGAAGGAGCAGAAGATGGAAAACATCGAACAACGCGTGAAGAAGATCGTCGCCGAACAGCTCGGAGTCAACGAAGCGGAGATCAAGAGCGAGTCTTCGTTCGTCGACGACCTGGGCGCCGATTCTCTCGACACCGTGGAACTGGTGATGGCCCTGGAGGAGGAATTCGAGACCGAGATCCCGGACGAGGAGGCTGAGAAGATCACCACCGTCCAGCAGGCCATCGACTACGTCAAGGCCCATTCGAAGTCCTAAGTGCAGCGCCGCAGAGTCGCCGTCACCGGCCTGGGCATCGTCTGCCCGGTCGGCAATACCGTAGAGGAAGCATGGAGCAACCTGGTCGCGGGGAAACCCGGGATCGGGCCGATCACCCGCTTTGACGCGGCGGCGTTCGCCTGCCGCATCGCCGGCGAGGTGAAGGGCTTCGACATTGCCGCGTACCTGCCCGCGAAGGAAGCGCGGCACATGGACACGTTCATCCACTACGGTCTCGCGGCCGGGATCCAGGCGTGGAAGGACAGCGGCCTGCAGGTGACGGAGGCCAACGCCGAGCGCATCGGCGTCAACATCGGCTCCGGCATCGGCGGGCTGCCGCGCATCGAGGAGACGCATAGCGAACTGGTGCAGCGCGGACCGCGCCGCATCTCGCCGTTCTTCGTCCCCGCATCGATCATCAACATGATTTCGGGGCACCTGTCGATCCTCTACGGCATGAAGGGGCCGAACCTCGCCGTGGTCACCGCCTGCACCACGGGGTTGCACGCAGTCGGGCTGTCGGCGCGCATAATTGAATATGGCGACGCGGACGTGATGCTGGCGGGGGGGGCGGAAGCGACCATCTCGCCGCTGGGTGTCGGCGGTTTCGCCGCGGCGCGGGCCCTGTCCACGCGCAACGACGACCCAGCCACCGCCAGCCGTCCGTGGGACAAGGACCGGGACGGTTTCGTGCTCGGCGAGGGCGGCGGCGTGCTGGTGCTGGAGGAATTCGTGCACGCCAAGGCGCGCGGCGCGCGGATCTATTGCGAGCTGATCGGCTTCGGCATGAGCTCCGACGCCTTTCACATGACCGCGCCGGACCTCGACGGTGCGCGGCGCTGCATGGCGGCGGCGCTCGCCAACGCGCGCCTGGCCCCGGACAAGGTGCGGTATCTGAATGCGCACGGCACTTCCACGCCGCTGGGAGACAAGAACGAGACCGAGGCCATCAAGCTGGCTTTTGGCGCTCACGCGGCGAAGCTGGTGGTGAATTCCACCAAATCGATGACCGGGCACCTGCTGGGCGGCGCAGGCGGCATCGAGTCGGTGTTTACGGCGCTGGCGGTGCACCGCCAGGTGTCCCCGCCCACGATCAACATCTTCAACCAGGATCCGGAGTGCGACCTGGACTACTGCGCCAACGCGGCGCGGGACCTCAAGATCGACTACGCTGTCAAGAACAACTTCGGTTTTGGCGGCACCAACGGCACGCTGGTGTTCGGCCGCATTTGAACGGCAAGCCCCTCCTGCGACTGGAGTTGCGGGCCTCGCGGGCACTGGCAGGCGCGCTGTTGTTGTCCCATGCGTTTGCGGCAGGCTGCATAGTGGCCGTGCTGCCCGGAGTCTGGGGCGGGGCGCTGGCAACGCTGCTCGTGGCGCTGGGCGCCGCAACCGCCTGGGACCGGGCGCTGCTGCGTTCCGCGCATTCCGTACGCTTTGTCGAGCTTTACGCCGGCGGGCTGGCGGTGCTGGGGCTGGCGGACGGCAGCCTGCTGGAGGGGCCTGTCGCCGCGCGACGCAACGTCAGTCCTTGGTGGGTGACTTTGCCCCTTGAGAGGCGCACTCGGCGTACCCTGCTGGTGGCCCGGGATATGCTTTCCGCGGGCGACTTCCGGCGCCTCAGAATCTGGGCGCTGTGGGGGCGGGTGCCCGGCGTGGCGGCACCGCAACCCGCTGCCTGAGCAACCGGCGGCTTTGGCCGCCGAACTATTTCAAAAGGTCAGTGTCTGTGGCACATAGGCGTTGCAGCCGGGTAGCGTTGGGTGGCGGCGATGTCTGACCGCGAAATCGACCAGCAGCTGGTGGAGCGCGCGCAGCGCGGCGACAAGCGCGCCTTCGAGCTGCTGGTGGAAAAGTACCAGCGCAAGCTGGGCCGGCTGCTGGCACGGTTCATCCGCGACCCGGCAGAGGTGGAGGATGTGACGCAGGAAGCGTTCATCAAGGCGTACCGGGCGCTTCCCGCGTTTCGCGGCGACAGCGCGTTCTATACGTGGCTGTACCGCATCGGCATCAACACCGCCAAGAATTACCTGATGGCGCTGGGGCGGCGGGCACCCACCTCCACCGAGGTGGACGCCGAGGATGCGGAG
>JBGQFF010000117.1:0-7999 GCA_041496745.1 Gammaproteobacteria bacterium | reverse complement strand
CTTCACCGAGTAACCCTTCTCGAGGAAATAGCTCTTTGCGCGCTCGAGCAGGAAGTCGACCACCACAGCCCAGTCCGGCCTTGCGTTCTGCGGCATCTCGCCGATCGCGAGATCGACAAGCGAGAGCAGACTGGTCTCGATCTTCTTCTCGACCAGGATGCGAACTACGCCGAGCGCGTTGCGGCGCAGTGCAAACGGATCCTTGTCGCCCGTCGGTTGCTGGCCGACGCCGAACATGCCGACGATCGTTTCGAGCTTGTCGGCAAGCGCGACCACACAGGACTCCAGCTTCTCCGGAAGCTTGTGGCCAGCAAAGCGAGGCCAGTAGTGTTGCTCGATCGCGTTTGCGACTTCTTCCGGTGCGCCGTCGTGCAGCGCGTAGTACCGCCCCATGATTCCCTGCAATTCCGGGAACTCCCCGACCATACCGGTCAATAGATCTGCTTTGCACAGCTTCGCAGCCGGCGTTACCACTGAAACATCTGCGTGAAGCGCGGCGGCAATCCTTACCGCAATTGAGGTAATGCGCTGCACCCGGTCGTCCTGGCTACCGAGCCGATCACGGTAGTAGACGACCTTTTTCAACTCCAGGGCGCGAACGTCCAGGGGCTTCTTGCGGTCCTGGTTGTAGAAAAAGCGCGCGTCCGCCAGCCGCGGGCGCACCACGCGCTCGTTGCCGTCCACGATATGGCGAGGATCAGCGACCTGCATGTTGGACACGATCAGGAATTTGGGCAGCAGTTTTCCGCCGGCATCGAATAGCGGAAAGTATTTCTGGTTTTGCCGCATGGTGAGGATCAGGCACTCCTGCGGCACTTCGAGGAACGCCAGGTCGAACCCGCCGGCGTACACGCTCGGAAACTCGACCAGTGCGGTAACCTCGTCGAGCAGTCCGCGGTACTCGCCGAGCTCCGCCCCAAGTCCTCTCGCCTGTGACTGAAGCTGGCGCTCGATCTCGGCGCGGCGCTGCGTGAAGTCCGCGATGACCTTGCCCTGGTCGCGCAGCTTCACTTCGTACTCTCCCGCGTCGTCGAGCGCGATTTTTGCCTTGCCCATGAAGCGATGCCCGCGCGTGTTCCTGCCGGACTCCAGGCCGAGCACGGTGCCCGGTATCAGCTTCGAGCCATGCAGCATCACGAGGCCGTGCACCGGGCGCACGAACTGTGCTTCGCCGTCACCCCAGCGCATCACCTTGGGCATCGGCAAGGCCTTGAGCGCCGCCTCGACCCGCTGGGCGAGTACGTCGGCAAGCAGGATTCCCGGCAGCGTGCGTTCCACGGCGTAGACGGTGCCTTTCGGCGTCTCGATCTTGATCAGCTGCACCGTGTCGACCCCGTGCTTGCGGGCAAAGCCGGACACCGCCTGCTCCGGAGCCTTTGCCGAGGGCCCGAGCACCTTGTCGCGCACCTCGGCGGCCTCAGGGCGCACGTGCGTTATGGAGACGGCCAGGCGTCGCGGCGTGGCGAAGTAACGCGACGTGCTCTCGCTTGTGCGCAGGCCGGCGTGCTCGAGATCGTTGGTGAGATTGTCCCGGAAGCTCCGCCCCAGCGCATCCAGCGCCTTCGGCGGCAGCTCCTCGGTGAGGATCTCGACGAGCAGCGTCTCTGCCCGCGGCGCGGCGGCGGCTTTCTTCGCCATCGCCTAGTTCCGCGCCATGGGAAAACCGAGCTTCTCGCGCGAGTCGTAGTAGGCCTGCGCCACTGTGCGTGCCAGCGAGCGCACGCGGCCGATATAGGCGGCGCGCTCGGTCACCGAGATCGCGCCGCGCGCATCGAGCAGGTTGAAGGCGTGCGAGGCCTTCATCACCATCTCGTAGGCGGGCAGCACGCACTGCGCCTCGATCAGGTCCTGCGCCTCTTTTTCGTAGTCCTCGAAGTGCTTGAACAGCATGCCGGTGTTCGCAAGCTCGAAGTTGTAGCGCGACTGCTCGACCTCGTTCTGGTGATAGACATCGCCGTAGCTGACCCCCGGGGTCCACACCAGGTCGTAGATGGATTCCTTGCCCTGCAGCGTCATCGCCAGGCGCTCCAAGCCGTAGGTGATCTCGCCCAGCACCGGCTTGCAGGCGAGCGACCCGACTTCCTGGAAATAGGTGAACTGGGTGACCTCCATGCCGTCCAGCCATACTTCCCAGCCAAGGCCCCAGGCGCCCAGCGTCGGCGACTCCCAGTCGTCCTCGACGAAGCGGATGTCGTGCTCCTTCGCGTCGATGCCGAGCGCCGCGAGGGAGGCGAGGTATCGCTCCTGGATATCGGCGGGCGAGGGCTTCATCACCACCTGGTACTGGTAGTAATGCTGCAGGCGGTTGGGGTTCTCGCCGTAGCGACCGTCCTTGGGGCGGCGCGAAGGCTGCACATAGGCGGCGTTCCAGGGCTCGGGGCCGATGGCGCGCAGGAAAGTCGCGGTGTGGAAGGTGCCGGCGCCCATCTCCATGTCGTAGGGCTGCAGCAGCACGCAACCCTGACGGTCCCAGAACTCGTTCAGGCGCAGGATCAGCTGCTGGAAGGTGAGCATCGCGGGCGGGATGTTACCGGCTGCGTCTCGTCCACGCGACCAGCGCGACGCCGAGCAGCAACATTGCGCAAGCCGCGAGTGCCGGCCAGTCGCCGAAGCGCACGTAGGGCGTGGCTCCGGAGTAGCCCTGCACCTCAGCGTCCAGGCGGCCCTCCGCGAAAGGCGCGAGCCGCGCCAGCACGCGCCCGTCGCGGCCGACCACCGCCGTGACCCCGGTATTGGTGGCGGTGAGGTGCATGCGCCCCGTCTCGAGCGCGCGCGCGCGCGCGATCTGCAGGTGCTGCGCGGGCGCGAGCGAATCCCCGAACCAGGCGACGTTGGAGACGTTCACCAGCAGCGTCGCCTCGGGCAGCTGGCGGATGAGCTCGTTGCCGTAGGCGTCCTCGTAGCAGACGTTGGCCGCGACGCGCTGGCCTGCCACGGCAAGCGGCTTCTGGTCGGCCGCGCCGCGTGAGAAATCCGCCAGCGGGATGGACAGCACCCTGACAATCCAGCCAAAGCCCGGCGGCACGAACTCGCCGAAGGGCACCAGGTGCACCTTGTGGTAGAGCTGCCGCGGAGAAACGCCGAAACTGACGACGCTGTTGTAGTACGCGCCGGGGGCCGCGCGGGTGGGCGCGCCGAGCAGCAGGTCGCCGCCGTTGCGCTTTGCGGCGGCTTCCAGGCGCGCGAGGTAGGCAGGGTCCACGCTGTCCAGCATGCGCGGCACCGCGGTCTCGGGCAGCACGATGAGCCGCGCGCGGCTGGCTTCGGCGAGCCGCGCGTGGGTCTCCAGCGTGCGCGCATAGCGCGCCGGGTCGAACTTCAGATCCTGCGGGACGTTTCCCTGCACCAGGCTCGCCTCGAACGGCGCGCCCGCAGGGGCCGTCCACTCCACACCGCGCATGCCGGCGCCAGCGATGCCGAGCAGCGCAAAGGCCGCGGCCGCCGCCCAACGCGCCTGCCCGAGCGCGATGCACCACAGCAATCCGGCCGCGGCGGCGGTGACCAAGGAAACCGCAACCACGCCGCCCAGGGGCGCGAAGCCGGCGAGCGGCGTATCGATCGCCGCCGTGCCGAGCGACAGCCAGGGAAAGCCGGTGAACAGCGTCGCGCGCAGCCACTCGGCGAGGGTCCACAGGGCCGGGATGACGAGCGCTGCGCGCACCGCGGGCGGCGCGCGAAATCGCGCCTGCAGCGCACCGGCGAGCGCCAGGTAGAGCGCGAGCACCGCGCAGAAAGCGAGGGTGGCGAAGGCCGCGAGCGGCGCCGCCATGGCGCCGAAGCGATGCAGGCTGATGTACACCCACGACACGCCCGCGAGGTACATGCCCATGCCGAACCAGAACCCGGCCCAAGCCGCCGCGCGCGGGCCCTGGGCGCCAAGCCAGAGATGGATGAGCACCGCCAGCGCGGCCAGCGCGAGCGCGAACCACTCAAGAGGGGCGAAAGCCGGCACCATCGCCGCGCCAGCGAGGAACGCGACGAGGTGGCGGCGCCAGTTCACTTCGGCTTGTCGATCAGCAGGGTGTAGACGCGCCGGCTGTCGGCGCGCAGCACCTGGAACTTGTGGCCGTCGATCACCACGAACTCGCCGCGCTTGGGCAGCCGCCCGAGGTGCGCGATGACCAGGCCGCCGACGGTGTCGTGCTCCTCGTCGGAGAAGCCGGTGCCGAAGGCGGCGTTGAAGTCGGCGATCTGGGTCAGGGCCTTGACGCGGTAGCGGCCGCTCGACTCGAGCAGGATGTTGTCGCTCGCCTCGTCGAAGTCGTACTCGTCCTCGATGTCGCCGACGATCTGCTCCAGCACGTCCTCGATGGTGACGAGTCCCGCTACGCCGCCGTACTCGTCCACCACGATGGCCATGTGGTTGCGGCTGGCGCGGAACTCGCGCAGCAACACGTTGAGGCGCTTGGACTCGGGCACGAACACCGCCGGGCGCAGCATCTCGCGCACGTTGAACTCCTCCTCGCCGGCGTAGTGCCGCAGCAGGTCCTTGGCCAGCAGGACGCCGATGACGTCGTCGCGGTTCTGGTCGATCACCGGGAAACGCGAGTGCGCGGTGGCGATCACCTGGGGAATGAACTTGTCCACCGGCTCGTTGACGTCGATCACGTCCATCTGCGCGCGCGGCACCATGATGTCGCGCACCGGCATCTCGGAGACGGTCAGCGCGCCCTCGATCATCGACAGCGCGTCGGCGTCGAGCAGGTTCCTCTGGTAGGCGGAGCGCAGCAGCGCGAGCAGTTGCTCGCGGTCCTCGGGCTCGCGCAGCAGGAGCGCCGAAAGCCGTTCCAGCAGGCTGGGTCGTGAAGGGTCGGTCATGCGCAGGGGGTCATTTTACCGCGTAGGGGTCGGGCACCCCGAGCCGGCGCAGGATGCGGATCTCGGCGCGCTCCATGCGTTGCGCATCGCGCGCGCGAACATGGCTTAGCCCGTGCAGGTGCAGCACGCCGTGCACCACGAGGTGCGCGTAGTGCGCGGCGAGCGTCTTGCGCTGCGCGCGCGCTTCGCGCGCGATCACCGGGTGGCACAGCACGATGTCGCCGCGCCGTTTCTCGTAGGCGAAGGAAAGGACGTTAGTGGCGTAGTCGCGCTTGCGGAAAGCGCGGTTGAGCGTGCGTGCTTCGGCGGCACCGACCACGCGCAGCGTGATCTCGCTGCCCGCGCGCGCGGCAGCCAGCGCCCACGCCCGCAGCCGCGGTGCCGGCGGCGCGGCGCGCACCGCGCGCTGCACCGCGACGCTACTTCGGGGGCGTATCGCGGGAATCCTTTTCGTAGGCATCGATGATGCGCGCGACGAGCGGGTGGCGCACCACGTCGGCGGCCGTGAACTCGGTGAACGCGATGCCGCGCACCCCGTCGAGGATGCGGCGCGCCTCGATCAGGCCGCTCTTTTGCCCGCGTCCGAGGTCGATCTGCGTGACATCGCCGTTGACCACCGCCTTGGCGCCGAAGCCGATGCGCGTGAGGAACATCTTCATCTGCTCCGGCGTGGTGTTCTGCGCCTCGTCCAGGATGACGAAGGCGTGGTTCAGCGTGCGCCCGCGCATGTAGGCGAGCGGCGCCAGCTCGATGGTGCCGCGCTCCAGGAGCTTGCCCACCTTGTCGAAGCCCATCAGGTCGTAGAGCGCGTCGTACAGCGGCCGCAGGTAGGGATCCACCTTTTGTGCGAGGTCCCCGGGGAGGAAGCCCAGGCGCTCGCCCGCCTCGACCGCGGGGCGCACCAACACGATGCGCTTCACCTTGTCGCGCTCGAGCGCGTCCACCGCGCAGGCCACCGCAAGGTAAGTCTTGCCCGTGCCGGCCGGTCCGATGCCGATAGAGATGTCGTGCGCGAGGATGTGCTCGAGGTACTGCACCTGGCGCGGGGTGCGGCCGTGCAGGTCGGCGCGCCGCGTCAGCAGCTGCGGCCCGTCCTCTTCGCCCGCCGGCGCCTTGCCCTGCGACAGCTCGGTCAACCCCAGCTGCACGTCGTCGACGCTCAGTTCATCGGTTGCCTTGCCGTAGAAGTGCTCGAGGGCGTGCGCGGCGCGCGCCGCCTGCTGCGGCTGCCCGCGCACCGTGAAGCGGGCGCCGCGGCGCGCGATGCAGACGTCGAGCGCGGATTCGATCTGCCGCAGGTTGGCGTCGAGCGCGCCGCACAGGCGCGCCAGGCGCTGGTTGTCCACCGGGTCGAGGCGCACTTCGACGGGTTTAGGCGGCATCGATCAACTCGCCGCGCAGCGTGTGCGCCAGCGCGGCGCAAATGCGCACGTCGACGAACTGCCCGCGCAGGCCGGCGTCGCCCGCGAAGTTCACCACGCGATTGTTCGCGGTACGGCTCGCCAACTCGGCGGCGCTCTTCTTGGACAGGCCTTCGACGAGCACGCGTTGCGTGCTGCCGACCATCGCCATGCTCGCCGCGCCGGCCTGCGCCTCGAGTTGCGCCTGCAGGCGCAGCAGCCGCTCGCGCTTCTGCTCGCGCGGCGTGGGGTCCGGCAACTCCGCGGCCGGCGTGCCGGGGCGCGGGCTGTAGAGGAACGAGAATGAGGCGTCGAACGCCAGCTCGCGCGCCAGCTGCAGGGTGGCCGCGAAATCCGCTTCGGTCTCGCCGGGAAAGCCGACGATGAAGTCCGACGACAGGCTCAGTGCAGGGCACGCCTTGCGCAGGCGCCGCACGATCGAGCGGTATTCAAGCGCCGTGTAGCCGCGCTTCATCGCCGCCAGCACGCGGTCCGCGCCCGACTGCACCGGCAGGTGCACGTGCGGGGCGAGGCTCGGCAGCTCGGCGTGCGCGTCGATCAGGCGTTGCGTGAACTCGCGCGGATGCGAGGTGGTGTAGCGGATGCGCTCGATGCCTGCGATCTCGGCGACATAGCGCAGCAGCTCTGCGAAATCGCCCGCCTCGCCGTCGATGGCGCCGCGCCAGGCATTGACGTTCTGCCCGAGCAGGGTCACTTCCTTCACGCCCTGCGCGGCGAGCGCGGCGACCTCGGCCAGCACGTCCTCGAACGGCCGCGACACTTCCTCGCCGCGCGTGTAGGGCACCACGCAGAAGCTGCAGTACTTGCTGCAGCCTTCCATAATCGAGACAAACGCCGCGGCGCCCTCGACGCGCGCCGCCGGCAGGTGGTCGAACTTCTCGATTTCGGGAAAGCTCACGTCCACCTGCGCTTTTCCGCTGTCGCGGCGGCGCGCGAGCAGTTCCGGCAGCCGGTGCAGGGTCTGCGGCCCGAACACCACGTCCACGAAGGGCGCGCGCGCGACGATGCCGGCGCCTTCCTGGCTCGCGACGCAGCCGCCGACGGCGATCAACAGGCGGGGATTGGCGGCCTTCAAGTGCCTGACGCGGCCGAGGTCGGCGAACACCTTCTCCTGCGCCTTCTCGCGCACCGAGCAGGTGTTGAACACGATCACGTCCGCGTCGTCGGGCCGCGCCGCAGGCGAGAGGCCTTCGGCCTCGGCGAGCACGTCGGCGATCATGCGCGAGTCGACCTCGTTCATCTGGCAGCCGTAGGTGCGCAGGAAAAGCTTGCCGGCCATGCGAGTGCGCGGCGCTACTTGGCCGGCGCCGACTGCGCAGCTTCCTGCGGCGTCAGAATCCAGACCTCGGAAACCATGCCCTGCGCGTCCGTCCGGTACTTGACGATGCTGCCGGGAGGAATCGCGGCAGGCAGCATGAGGCGGTTATGGATGTCGCGGATCTGGGCGCCGGACGAAAGCCGCGCCTGCTTCTGGTCGATCTGCACGATCATGTCCTGCAGGTGGCGCAGTTCGCCGCGCTTCGCGTCCGCGGGCACCGTGCGCAGCTGCGCCAGCGCCGTGGCCGATGCGCACAGCAGGAGCGCGGCGGCGAGCAGGCGCATCATTGCAGGAAATGGTGGTGGCGAATCAGGGACTCGAACCCCGGACAAACGGATTATGATTCCGCTGCTCTAACCAGCTGAGCTAATTCGCCAAGCATGTCAAATTTTAATCCAGTCAGCGGCTTAACGCCATTCGATCTGGTGATCGTCGGCGCGGG
>JBGQFF010000116.1:0-8105 GCA_041496745.1 Gammaproteobacteria bacterium | reverse complement strand
GCGCCGCCGGTTCGAGGGCGAATACCTCACGCGCATCCTGAGAATCACCGACGGCAATGTCACCCAGGCGGCCAGGCTCGCCAAGCGCAACCGCGGCGACTTCCATTCGCTGCTCGCGCGGCACGATCTGGATCCGGCCGCATTCAAGCCGGAGAAGACCTAGCTGTTCATCCCCGCAGTTTAGCGGTCCGTCGCGGCGGGCTGCAGTTCGTCGCAAACCGGTGGAGGGCCTTCCGCCGTGCCGGGAAACTGGCGCTGTCCTCAATCAACACAAGGAAAGCGCCATGCTGCTCGAAATCCTGAAGCACATCCTCACCCAGCCGGACGGCTACCTGATCCTGCTGCAGGTCCTGAAGCGCGTCGTCATCAACACGCCCACCTGGGTGTACACGCTGTTCCTCTCGCTCATCGGCTTCGGCTGGTCGCAGACGCGGAATCGCAGCGTGAACCAGTACTTCCTCGCACTCGCCCCGCTAGGGATGACCGGCTTTTCGCTCTACGGTACGGTGCAGGCCTTCGGCGTGACGGCGATCGGCGTCTGGGCGATCGGCGTGGCCGCCGCGCTCGGGCTCGGCCTGGCCCTGAAGCGCCCTGAAGGCGTGCGCTATTCGCCGGCCACCGTCAGCTTCAGCGTGCCGGGAAGCTGGACGCCACTGGCGCTGATGATGCTGGTGTTCGTCGTCCGCTACGCGATCGCGGTCTGCATCGGCATCGACCCGGCCCTGCGCCAGGCCGGCATGTTCTCCCTCGCCGCGAGCCTGGCCTACGGCCTGCTCGGCGGCGTGTTCCCGGCGCGCGCCGTTCGCGTCTGGTCCCAACGCTTTGCCAACTAGACAGCAAGAGGTAAACCATCATGACTGAAGACCTGAAACGCATTGCCCGCCGCCGCGTCAAGGCGAAGATCGGGCTCTACATCCACGCCGCCGCGTACATCGCGGTCAACACCTTCCTCGCCCTGGTGCAGAGCCAGACCACGCCGCAGTACGCCTGGGCGCTCTGGCCCGCGGCCGGCTGGGGCCTCGGTCTGGCCATCCACGCCGCGGTGGTGCTGCTCGGCAACTCCGGCGTGCGCGAACGGATGGAAGCGGAAGAACTGAGGAAGCTGGAATCCCGCTAAGCTTCGCGCAACATGCAAGGCTTTCCCTTCGCCCTCCTCGCCGTCGCCGCCTTCAACACCGTCATCGCGGTGCTGCTGTCGCTAGTCGGCTACGGCGGCAGCTTCGGCGACAACCTGGTGTTCTCGCAATGCATCGGCCTCACGGTGCTGCTCCTCATCCACACTGGCTGGCGCCTGTTCTGGCCGGCGCAGAAGCCGCCGCGGCTGCCGTTCCTCGGCATGATTGCGGCGGGGGTGATCGGCGGCTGGCTCGGCGGCAGCGCCCTCGCCTCGCTTTTCCTGGGCTTGCCGTGGACTGCCGGGCGCAACAGCTGGGCCGCGCTCGCCATCACGGTCACCGCCGGGTTCATCGGCACTGGGTTTTTCTGGACCCGGCACCGCGCCGCGGAGATGGAGCGCCAGCGCATCGAGGCGCAGCTGAAGATGCTGCAGGCGCAGATCGAGCCGCACTTCCTCTTCAACACGCTCGCCAACCTCGACGCCCTGATCCAGACCGACCCGCGGCGCGCGCGCGCCATGCTCGGCCACCTGAACGACTACCTGCGCGCCACGCTCGCCGCCACGCGCCGCGAGCGCAGCACGCTGGCTGACGAGTTCGCGCTGCTGCGCGGCTACCTCGAGGTGCAGGGCATGCGCATGGGCGAGCGGCTGCGCTTCCGCCTGGAATTGCCCGAGTCGCTCGCGCAGGCCGACCTGCCGCCGATGCTCTTGCAGCCGCTGGTGGAGAATTCGCTCAAGCACGGGCTGGAACCCAAGGTGGAGGGCGGCGAAGTGAAGGTGAGCGCGCGCGAGGAAGGCGGCCTGCTGGTGCTGGAAGTGGCGGACACGGGACTCGGCAAGGCGAACGGCTCGACCGCCGGCACCGGCGTGGGCCTCGCGAACGTGCGCGAGCGCCTTGCCGCCGCTTACGAGGGCGCGAAGGTGGAGGCCGGCGCCAACGCGGCCGGCGGCTACACGGTGACGCTCAGCATCCCGCGATGAAGGCGCTGATCGCCGACGACGAGCCGCTGCTCGCGGCGAGCCTGAAGGCCGCGCTGATGGAAGCCTGGCCGGAGCTGGAGGTCGCGGCGGTGGTGCCGAATGGCTTGGAGGCTGTGGATGCCGCAGAACGGTTGAAGCCGGAGTTTGCGTTCCTCGACATCCAGATGCCGGGAATGACCGGGCTGGAAGCCGCGGCCGAGATCGCCGATCGCATGGGGGATGCCGCGCCCGCGATCGTGTTCGTCACGGCCTACGATGAGTTCGCCACCAAGGCCTTCGAGCTTGCCGCGGTGGATTACGTCCTCAAGCCGGTGGCGCCGCAGCGCCTTGCGCAGACCGTCAAGCGGCTGAAAGCCCGCGCCGGCGCCGCACCGGACCTCGCGGCGCAGCTGCGTCAGCTTCTCGCCGTAGCGCCGGCAGCTGAAACGCTACGCGAGATCCGGGCCGGCGCCGGCAACACGGTAAAGATGATCCCGCTGGAGGACGTGTGCTACTTCCAGGCGAGCGACAAGTACACCAGCGTCCTCACGGCCGAGGGCGAGGCGCTGATCCGCACGCCGTTGAAGGAACTCCTTGCACAGTTGCCGCCGAAACGTTTCCAGCAGGTGCATCGCGGCACCATCGTCAACCTGGCCGAAGTCGCGGCGGCCATGCGCGACGACACCGGCCGCGTGACTCTGCGGCTGCGCCGGCGCAAGGAGACCCTCCCGGTGAGCCGCGTGTTCGCGGAGCTGTTCCGCGCGATGTAGTGCATTGGTTGTCCTGCGAATACCATTGAGCAGAGCACTGCTTATGCGTGCCAAACGGATAACGCGGTGATTTCAAGCACAATACGGTCGAGATTCCCGAAGCAGGCGGAATGCATTCCGGCTTTTATGCTGTCTACTTCACGTTAAGTGTCACTATGGAGGCACCACTGACAGCCACCGCTATACCACGGCTCGAGGACGGGCGAGTCATCGCAACCGAATGGCGCATGCCACCAGGGTCGGAAACCGGGTGGCACCGGCACGAACACGACTACGCGGTCGTGTATCTGACGTCAGGGGATCTTTATGTCGAATCGAAAGACGGAAACGTAACCGTTCCACTCGAACGCGGTCAGGTTACTTCTCGCCAAGCCGGCATCGAACACAATGTGAAGAACCCGAATAGCTTCGAGTTTGTATTCGTCGAATTGGAAATGAAACGTCGCAGTGACACTTAACTACAGGTGGAACGGACGGGCCATCAGCGTCGTGCGCTGCAGCCGTCGTGCGAACGCCCGCCGTTCACCAAATCGTTAGACCCGTTCAACACCGACAGGAAATACCGTGCCCAAACTCCCGCTTATCTTCCTGTCGCTCGCCGCGCTCCTGTCGATCTCTTTTGGCGTTCGCTACCTGCTTACCAGGGAGTTCATGCCCTATCACGCTGTTGTCGCAGGCAAGTCCTGGTCTGAACTTGAGCTCGGCGTTCAAACCATCATCCTTGGCATGCTCAGAATCGTCGGCGGTGGCTTTGCCACATTCGGGCTCGCGCTGCTCTGGCTGCTGTTGCCGCTGAATCGGGGAGAGTCCTGGGCACCCTGGGCTGCCCTGACCATCACGGCGACCACCCTCGTGCCGACTCTGTACGTCACCATCATGCTGCGCAGGTATGAACCGAAGGCGAAGACACCAATCGTCCCGACGTTGATCGCTCTGGCGCTGGTGCTCGCGGGCGTTGGCACCTCGTTTCTGACCTAGCGTAACTTCGTAACCGGGCATGGATGCGAGCCTGACGACGGACGATTTTGACTGGCTGCGGAAGCTGAAAGCCGCCGCAGACGCGGAACGCGACGCGCCGTCGATTCCAATGGATGTCGCGGCCAAGCTTGGTGCATTCGGTCTGGCAAGACCGACGGGGCCCGGTTCCTTCACAATTACGTCGAAAGGCCTTGAAGCGTTGATGGACCAAGACATGCGCGATGCCGAAGATCGCTAGCACAGGCGAGATGAGACGGGCGCGTGTCCATAGTTTCGCGCCGATCGTGGATAGGCATGCCCAGGTCCTTATCCTGGGCAGCATGCCGGGACAGGCATCGTTGGCAGCGGGCCAGTACTACGCACATCCGCAAAATGCATTCTGGCGCATCATCGCCGAACTCCTGCAGTGCGCTCGAGCATCTCCGTACCCGGCCAGGATTGCAGCGCTGAAGTCGGCTCGCATTGCACTCTGGGATGTGCTCCAGTCATGTACGCGGGAAGGAAGCCTGGACGCAATGATCGGGCGCGATGCGCAAGTTGCGAACGATTTCCGGACGTTCTTCCGCAAGCACAGGAAGATCCAGCAGGTGTTCTTCAATGGCGCCAAGGCAGAGGCTTGTTTCAAGAGGCATGTGCCGGGGGCGATCAACACCGGTTCCATTGCCTACGCGCGCCTCCCTTCCACGAGTCCGGCCAATGCCTCCATGTCCTACGAGCACAAGCTCCGCGCTTGGCGCAAGATAGTGGGCAGACAATGAAGCGCCTCGTCCTCGGCTGGGGGTGATGTAGCCTAGGCGGCGCGGGCTTCCAGCAGTTCGCGCAGGGCTTTCGGCAGGGTGTTCCTCAGGCGCGCGGACCACTCGGCTTCGTGCCGCTGCCACAGCACGCCCAGCGCGATGATGGCGAGGCCGATCAGGGAAAGCGCGAAGGGGAACAGCAGGCTGTCCTTGAACACGCGGTGCGCAAGGTAGCCGAGGTAGCCGGCCACGCCCAGGCCGCCGAACACGGCGAACACACGCCGGCCGAGCAGCGCGCCGACGAGGATCATGCCCAGGTTGATCATGCAGTAGGCGAACTTGCCCAGTTCGCTGCCGCTGCTCATCGAAGACAGCCCGCCCCAGAAAGTCAGCACGCCAAAGAGATAGAGCCAGAAGGCGTAGTCCTTGCGCGCGTGGCGCGAGCGGATGTCCACCCAGAAGGCGAGCCCCACGAACAGCAGGCCGAAGTAGAGCGAGATGAACTTGCGGATCTCCCAGTCCTGCCAGTCGCTGGTGAACAAGAGCGGCGCGAGGTCCATGCTCATGTACCAGAGCGTCACCGCCACCGGCATCAGCATGAACGGGAAGCGGTAGCGCCACAGCAGGATCGCCGCAACCGCGAGGGTACCGAGCTCCATCAGCAGCCAGCGGCCGTCGATGTAGACGTGGTAGTGGCGGAAGGGCTTGTCCATGCCCCAGTCACCGAGCGCCTGCTGCGCGCCGAAGATCGCCAGCGGCACCATCACCACGGCGAGCGTGGCCAGGATGCCGGCCGGGATCTGCAGGCCCTTCCTTTCCAGGAACCAGTGCGTGAGCGCGAGCGCGAGGATGGCGTAGAACACCGCGGTGGCGAAGCCGCCCCAGCCGCCGAGGGTCGCCCAGCCGAGCGTCATGAACAGCGACATGGCGCCGATGGCGATCATGCCGCCGAGGTAATACAGGACGTGGACGAAAGAAAAGCGCGGCGTTTCCGCGGCGCCCGCCGCGTAGAACGCGACCAGTCGCTCGGCCTGGTCGGCGCTCAGGATGCCTGCCTGGACTGCCTTGTCGAGATCGCTGCGCTTCATGACAACCTCCTCAGAAACCCTCCAGCACCAGCTTGCCGACCATGTGGCCCTGCTCGATGCGCTGGTGCGCCTGCTTAAGGCTGGCGGCGCAGATCTTCCCCAGGCTCTCCCTGAGCGTCGTCACCAGCACGCCGGACTCGAGCAGGCCGGCGGCATCCTCCAGCAGGCCATGCTGCGCTTCCATGTCCGGGGTCTGGAAAGTCGAGCGCGTGAACATCCCCTCCCACGAGAAGCTCACGCTCTTTTCCTGCAGCAGCGACAGCTCCACCGGCCTGGCCATGCGCACGATGGAGCAGATGCGGCCCTGCGGCGCGATCAGCCGGGACAGCACGGGAAACACCTGCTCGGCATTGTTGCAGCAGAAGATGTAGTCCGCCTCGGGCAGGCCCAGGGCGGCCATCTGCTCCGGCAGCGGCTTGGTGTGGTCCACGACGGCGTCGGCGCCCAGCGCCCTCACCCAGGCGATCGAGTCCGGCCGCGAGGCGCTCGCGATCACCTTGAGGCGCGCCAGCTTCTTCGCCAGTTGGATGGCGATCGAGCCCACGCCGCCCGCGCCGCCGAGGATCAGCAGGCGCTTGCCCGTGTCGGCACCGGATTTCGAGATGCCCATGCGCTCGAACATCGCCTCCCAGGCCGTGATGGTGGTCAGCGGCAGGGCCGCCGCCTCGGCGAACGACAGGTTGATAGGCTTGGGGCCCACGATTCGCTCATCCACGAGGTGCAGCTCGCTGTTGGCGCCCGGGCGCTGGTTGCTGCCCGCGTAGTACACCTTTTCGCCTGGCTTGAAGAGCTTCGCCTCCGGCCCGGCCACCACCACCACGCCCGCCGCGTCCCAGCCCAGAATCTTGAGCTCGGTCGCGGGACGCGTGCCGGCGGCGCGGCGCTTGGTGTCCACCGGGTTGACCGACACCGCTTTCACCGCCACCAGCAGGTCGCGCCCGGAAGGCTCTGGCGCCTCGACCTCGACGTCGAGCAGCGACTCGGGGTGCTCGATCGGCAGGTACTCGTAGAAGCCTACGGCTTTCATGGCCTGCGCATGTTACCCGGACGCCGGAAACCGCGGCGCCGGTAGAATCGCAGGCGTGAACAAGCCCCAGCCGCCCTCCACTTCGAATTTCATCAAGCAGATCATCGAGGCGGACCTCGCCTCGGGGAAACATTCGGCCATCGTCACGCGGTTCCCGCCGGAACCCAATGGGTATCTGCATTTCGGGCATGCCAAGGCCATCTGCCTGAATTTTGGCCTGGCGCAGCTCTACGGCGGCAAGTGCAACCTGCGTTTCGACGACACCAATCCGGAGAAGGAAGAACAGGAGTACGTCGATTCCATCCTCGAGATGGTGAAGTGGCTGGGGTTCGACTACGGCACGGCTTTATATGCCTCGGACTACTTCGATTTCATGTACCAGGCGGCCGAGTACCTCATTGCCTCCGGCAATGCCTACGTGGACAGCCAGTCGGCCGAGGAAGTGCAGCTCAACCGGGGCTCATTCACCGAGCCGGGGACGGCCAGTCCGTTCCGCGAGCGCAAGATCGACGACAACCTGGCGCTGTTGCGCGAGATGCGGGACGGCAAGCACCCGGATGGCGCGCACATCCTGCGGGCGAGGATCGACATGGCATCGCCCAACATCAACCTGCGCGATCCGACGCTGTACCGGATCAAGCGCGGGAGGCATCACCGCACCGGGGACAAGTGGTGCATCTATCCGCTATACACCTACGCGCATCCGATCGAGGATGCGGTGGAAGGCATCACCCACTCCTTGTGCACCCTGGAATTCGAGGACCAGCGGCCTTTCTACGACTGGCTCCTCAACAAGCTCGCCGACGGCGGCCTGGTGAAGCGCCCCCTGCCCCAGCAGATCGAGTTCGCGCGCCTGAATCTCACCCACGTCGTCCTCTCCAAGAGGAAACTCATCCAGCTCGTCGAGGAAGGCCATGTGGACGGCTGGGACGATCCGCGCATGCCGACGTTGGCGGGGGCGCGGCGGCGGGGCTATACGCCGGAAGGGTTCCGCATGTTCGCCGAGCGCATCGGGGTGTCGAAGGCGAACCAGATGATCGACTTGTCCGTTCTCGAGGACTGCATGCGCGAGCACCTGAATGAGGTCGCTCCGCGGCGGATGGCGGTGCTGGATCCGGTGAAGCTCGTCATCGAGAACTACCCGGAGGGGCAGGAGGAGATATGCGAGGTTCCCAACCATCCGCAGAAGCCGGAATGGGGGAAGCGGCCGGTGCCTTTTTCTGGGGAGTTGTGGATCGAGCGGGAGGATTACCAGGAGGTGCCGGCGAAGGGGTACTTTCGTCTGTACCCGGGGAATACAGTGCGCTTGCGCTATGGGTATGTGGTGAAGTGCACGGGGTATGACAAGGCGACGGAGACGGTGAGGTGTATCTACTACGCGGATTCGAAGTCAGGGACGGAGGGGGCGGACAAGTACAAGGTAAAGGG
>JBGQFF010000115.1:0-8124 GCA_041496745.1 Gammaproteobacteria bacterium | reverse complement strand
GTGGTGCTCGTAGGGGATGTTCGATTCCTTGCACAGCCACGCCACGCGGAACGCGCGCGAGCGGTACTGGCCGTAGAGCTTGAGCATTTCTCCTCCCGGGAAGGCTGAAAATCGGGGTCAGAGCCCGATTTTCCAAATTCCCGGAAATCGGGCTCTGACCCCGATTTCACGACCGGTCAGACCCCCAGGTAGCGGCGCTGCACGACGCGATTGTCGCGCAACTGGCCCGAGCTGCCGCTCCATACCACGCGACCCTTCTCCAGCACGTAGTGGCGGTCGGCCACGCGCGTCAGCGCGCCCACGTCCTTGTCGATCACCAGGATCGACAGGCCTTCGGCCTTGAGCTGCTCGATGCAGCGGTAGATCTCGACGCGCACCCGCGGCGCGAGGCCCTCGGTCGCCTCGTCGAGGATCAGCAGCTTCGGGTTGGTCATCAGCGCGCGGCCGATCGCCAGCATCTGCTGCTCGCCGCCGGAGAGCTGGTTGCCGTAGTGGTGCTGCCGCTCCTCGAGGTTGCCGAACAGGCGGTACACCCGCTCCAGCGTCCAGGGCGCGGCCCGCCGGCTGCGGTTGGCGGCGGTGGCGACCAGGTTCTCGCGCACCGTGAGATTGGGAAACACCTGGCGGCCTTCGGGCACCAGGCCCAGCCCGGCCTTGGCGACGCGGTAGGAGGGCAGGCCCGTGAGCGCCGTGCCGTCGAAACGGATGCTGCCGCCCTTAGGGCGCACGATACCCATGACCGAGAGCACGGTGGTGGTCTTGCCCATGCCGTTGCGGCCGAGCAGCGTCACGACCTCCCCTTGGGCGATGTCGAGCGAAACCCCGAACAGCACCTGCGACAGTCCGTAGGCGGTATCGAGGCCGTCGACCTTGAGCATCAGGCCTCTTCTCCCAGGTAGGCGCGGCGCACTTCGGGGTTGGCGCGCACGTCCTCGGGCGTGCCGCTGGCGATGATGCGGCCGTAGACCAGGACCGAGATGCGGTCGGCGAGACTGAACACCGCGTCCATGTCGTGCTCGACCAGGATGATGGTCTGGCGGCCCTTGAGGCCGGAAAGGAATTGCACCATGCGCTGCGACTCCTCCAGTCCCATGCCGGCGACCGGCTCGTCGAGCAGCAGCAGGCGCGGGCGCGTGGCGAGCGCCATCGCCACCTCGAGCTGGCGCTGCTCGCCGTGCGCGAGGTTGGCCGCGAGCACATCGGCCCGCGCGCCGAGGCCGACTTCCGCGAGCACCTGGCGCGCCGGGTCGCGCAGCGAGCGCTCCTCGCGCGCCGCCCGCCAGAAGCGGAAGCTGTGGCCCGCGTGCGCCTGCACCGCCAGGGCCACGTTGTCGAGCGCCGTGAAGTCGCGGTAGATGCTGGTGATCTGGAACGAGCGCGCGAATCCCTTGTGCGCGCGCGCCGGCGCCGACAGGGGCGTGACATCTTCGCCGGCGAAGCGGATGCTGCCCGAGTCGGGCCGCAGGTTGCCGGCGAGCTGGCTGATCAGCGTGGTCTTGCCCGCGCCGTTCGGGCCGATGATGGCGTGCGTCTCGCCCTCGCGCACCTCCAGGCTGATGCCGTCGGTGGCAGCGAGCGCGCCGAACGCCTTGCGCAACTCCCGCACCTCCAGGATCGCGTCAGCCATCCTTGCCGCCTCCGGGCAGCAGGCCGGCGAGGCCGCGCCTGAAGAACAGCACGCTCAGCACCAGCAGCGGGCCGAGGATCACCTGCCAGTGCTCGGTCCAGCCGGCGAGCAGGTCCTCTGCGACGAGCAGCGCGAAGGCGCCGAGCGCCGGGCCGGGGCTGGTCGCCATGCCGCCGAGGATCACCATGAACATGATCTCGCCCGAGCGCGTCCAGTCCATGTACGCGGGCGTGACGTACCCGGTGTGGTTGGCGAGCAGCGCGCCGGCCAGCCCGCACAGCGCGCCGGAGATGACGAAAGCGGCGAGCTGGTAGGGGTAGGGTGAGAAGCCGATCGCGCGCGTGCGCGCCTCGTTCGACTTGGCAGCGCGGATCACCAAGCCGAAGCGGGAATTGACCAGCCGGTACGTCAGGTACGTGCATACGAGCAGCAGGGCGAGCACTAGATAGTAGAACGCCACCGGATCCCCGAGGTCGATCAACCCGGAGAACTGGCTCTTCACCTTGAGCCGCATGCCGTCGTCGCCGCCATACTCCTCCACCGAGATGCCCAGGTAGTAGAGCATCTGCGTGAAGGCGAGCGTGATCATGATGAAGTAGATGCCGCGCGTGCGCACCGAGATGGCGCCGATCACCAGCGCCACCAGGGCGGAAGCCGCGATCGCCACGGACCACTGCAGCCAGCCATTGTGGATGCCGTAGAAAGCGAGGATGCCGACCGAGTAGCCGCCGACGCCCAGGTAAGCGGCGTGGCCGAAGGACACCAGCCCGCCGTAGCCGAGGATCAGGTTGAGGCTGACGGCGGCGATGGCGAAGATCATGACGCGGCGGATGAGGTCGATGTAATAGGGCTGCTTGAGCAGCGTCGCGAGCGCAGGCACCGCGAGCAGTAGCAGCACGCAGGCGGCGAGGATCAGGGCGCGCGCACGCATCAGCCGCTCTTTGCCGGAAACAGCCCCTCCGGCCGCACCGCCAGCACCAGCGCCATGAGGAGGTAGATGAGCATCGAAGCGAGCGCCGGGCCTGCGGCTTCGGCGGCAGGCGGCGAGATGAAGTGGCCGAGCAGCGGCTTGAGGAACGCGCGCCCCAGGGTATCGACGACGCCGACCACCAGGGCGCCGACCAGCGCGCCGCGGATCGAGCCGATGCCGCCGATCACGATCACCACGAACACCTGGATCAGGATCAACTCGCCCATGCCCGGCTGCACCGCGTAGATCGGCCCCGCCATCAGGCCGGCGAGTCCCGCGAGCGCGGCGCCGAAGCCGAATACCACCGTGTACAGCAGCCGGATGTTGATGCCGAGCGCGGCGACCATGGTGCGGTTCGAGGCGCCGGCGCGGATCAGCATGCCCAGGCGCGTCTTCGCGACCACGTACCAGAGCGCGGCGCCAACCACCAGGCCGACGCCGATCACGACGACGCGATACAGGGGGTAGATCGAGCCGGGGAAGATCTCGACGTGGCCTTGCAGGTAGCTTGGCAGCGACATGAACAGCGCGGTGCGGCCCCACAGAATGGCGATCAGCTCGTTGAAGAACAGGATCAGGCCGAAAGTTGCGAGCACCTGGTCGAGGTGGTCGCGCTCGTACAACGTGCGCAACGCGACCACTTCCAGCAGCATCCCGACCACCAGCGTGCCGAGCAGGCCGAGCAGCACGCCGAGCGGATAGGAACCGGTCCATTGCACCGCGGCCACGGTCAGGTAGGCGCCGACCATGTAGAGCGAGCCGTGCGCCAGGTTGACGAGATTCATGATGCCGAACACGAGGGTCAGCCCGGCCGCCATCAGGAACAGCATGACGCCGAACTGCAGGCCGTTGAGCAACTGCTCGAAGACGAGGATCAGGTTCATCGCTGCACGAGCACAAAAAAGGGCGCGGTGGTACCGCGCCCTTTACGCGTGGGGACCCGCGGGGTCACCAGGGCATCTTGCAATCCTGGTAATAAGCATCTTTGTGCTGCTCGAACACCTTGCGCTTGATGTGCATCTCGACCTCGCCGGTCACGCCCATCTCCGCCCGCAGCAGGTAGAAGTCCTGTATCGGGAGCTGGTTCACATTCCACTTGAACGGTCCGCGGATCGAGTTGTAGTTTGCCTTGCGCATCGCCATGACCACTGCCTTGGTGTCCTTCAGGCTGCCCTTGTTCATGCGCACCGCGGAGTCGATGAGCATCATGCCGTCGTAGCTCTGCGCGCCATAGAACGAGGGCGTGTAGCCGTACTTCTGGCGGAAGGTGGCGACGTAGCGCCGGCTCGCGGGAACGTCAAGGTCAGGGCTCCAGAACTTGGCTTCCCATTGGCCGAGCGCCGATTCCTTGAGCGCGGGCAGGGTGGTCTCGTCCACCGTGAACACGGAGTAGAGCGGGATGCGGTCGCGCAGGCCGGCCTGCACGTACTGCTTGACGAACTGGATGCCCATGCCGCCCGGGTAGAACACGAACACCGCCTTCGGATTCTTCGCGCGCAGCTGCGTGATCTCGGCCTGGTAGTCCTGCTGCAGGAACTTGGTGTAGATCTCCTCGACGATGCGGCCCTTGTAGTAGCGCTTGAATCCCGTGACCATGTCCTTGCCCGCCTGGTAGTTCGGCGCCATCACGTAGACATCGTTAATGCCCTGCTCCTGCATGTATTTGCCCATCGCTTCGGGCGTCTGGTCGTTGTTCCAGGAGGTGGAGAAGTACTGCGGGTTGCATTGGCTGCCGGCGAGCGGACTCGCTCCCGCATTTGTGCCGACCATCACTTTGCCCGCGCCCGTGACCACCGGCACCACCGCCGGCATGACGTTGGACCAGATGATGCCGGCCACGATGTCCACGCGGTGCTTCTTCAGCATTTCCTCGGCGACCTGCACGCCGACGTCAGGCTTGGCTTGGTCGTCACCGAAGATTACCTCGACGGGCACCCCGCCCATCTTGTTGCCGAGGTGATCGAGCGCCAGCTCGACCGAATCCTTCATGTGCTTGCCGATTCCGCCAGTGGGGCCCGACAGCGTGGTGATGAAGCCGATCTTGATCTTCTGCTGCGCGGCGGCCGGCAGCGCGAAGGCGAGCGACGCGGCGGCGACGGCGGCGGCCAGAAAGCGGATGGGGGTGCGCACGATCATTCTCCTCGGTTTATATGCTGGGCCAGTCTAGCAAGCGGCACCGAGGAGTGTCCAGACAGCGAAGCGGCTAGACTTGAGGCATGTTAAGACTCTCGGGCGTCACCAAGCGCTTCGGCGGGCGTACCGTGCTGAACGCGGTGTCGCTCGAGGTGGCCCCCGGCGAGCACATCGCCGTGCTGGGGGAGTCCGGCATCGGCAAATCCACGCTGCTCAACGTCATCGCCGGCCTCGAGCCGGTGGACGCCGGCAGCATCGCCTACGACGGCTTCGAGGTGGCGGCGCTCTCCGACGACGCGGCGACGCGCCTGCGCCGCGAGCACTTCGGCTTCGTGTTCCAGGCCTTCCACCTGCTGCCGCACCTCAACGCCGAGCAGAACGTGGGCCTGCCGCTGCTGCTGCGCGGCGTGCCGCCCGCCGAGATCCGCCGCCGCTCGCGCACGTTGCTGGGCGCGGTGGGCCTGGGGGGGAGGGAAGCAGCCATGCCGCGCGAGCTCTCCGGCGGCGAGCTGCAGCGCGTGGCGATCGCGCGCGCGCTGGTGGGGCAACCCAAGCTCGTGCTGGCCGACGAACCGACCGGCAACCTCGATCCCGACAACGCGCGCCAGGTGCTGGAAGTGCTGCGCGGCCAGGTGAAACAGCACGGCGCCGCCGGCATCCTGGTCACGCATTCGGAGGCCGCCGCGGCGACCTGCGACCGGCAATACTGGCTGAGCGTCGAAGGCCTGAAGCCAATCTGAAAATCGGGCTCTGACCCCGATTTTCACTTCTTGAACAGTTTGCGCGCCGGGTAGAGCAGCGCTTTGCCGCCGAGCGCCTCTTCGATCCTCAGCCCCTCGTTCCACTTCGCCATGCGCTCGGAGCGCGCGAAGCTGCCGACCTTGAGCTGGGGCACGCCCCAGCCCACCGCGAGGTGGACGATGGCGACGTCCTCGGTTTCGCCCGAGCGCGCGGAGACGATGGCACGCATGCCCTTCGCCTGTGCCGCAGTCCAGCAGGCGAGGGTCTCGGTGACGGTTCCCACCTGGTTGGGTTTCAGCAGGACGGCGTTCGCGAGTTCCGCATTCAGCCTTGCCGCATTGGTGACGAAGAGGTCGTCGCCCACGATCTGCACCCGCGCTCCGGCTGCCTTGGTGAAGGACTGCATCGCCGCCGCATCGTCCTCCGCGAACGGGTCTTCGATCGACACGATGGGGTAGGCGTCGAGCCAGCGCAGCCACATGGCGTGCAGCTGCTCGGCGGAGAGCGAGCGGTTCTCGAGCGCGAGCAGGTAGCGCCCGCCGCGATGGAACTGGCTGGCCGCCGCATCCAGCGCGATGGCGACGTCGGCCCCGGGCTCGAAGCCCGCATCGCTGATCGCGCCGACCAACTCCTCGAGTCCTTCCTCGTTCGATCTGAAGGCCGGCCACCAGCCGCCTTCGTCGGCCACGCCCTGCAGCGCGCCCTTCTGCGCCAGGCGCGCGCCCGCCGCGCGGTACACCTCGGCGATCCATTCCAGGCTCTCTGTGAAGCTGCCGGCGCCGGTGCAGATCACCATGTAGTCCTGGATGTCCACCCGGCCGCGCGCGTGTGCGCCGCCGCCGTAGATCTGCACTTGTGGCACCGGCATCGCGACGCGCTTGTCGCCCGCGAGGTGCTGCCACAGGGGCTTGCGCGCCGCCGCGGCCGAGGCCTGGGCGCAGGCGAGCGACACCGCGACGATGGCGTTGGCGCCGAGGCGCGACTTGTCCGGCGTGCCGTCCAGCGCGATCAGCTTGCGGTCCACCGCCTCCTGGTCGCGCGCGTCCACCCCGAGCAGGGCGGCGCGGATCGCCGTGTTCACGTTGCGCACCGCGATCGCGGCTTGCAGGCTCTTCGCTTCCCCGGCGCCGGTCGAGGCGCCTGCAGGGGCGATGGCGCGCCCGCGCGCGCCCTTGAGGTGGACTTCGGCCTCCACGGTCGCCCGGCCGCGCGAGTCCCACACGCGGCGCGCCACGACGTCTACGATTCTTGCCATGCTTCACGTACTTCGGCGAGCTGCGAAGGCGGCGCAATGAGCAGCGCGCGCGCCACGCGCCGCACGCGCGCCTTCTGCGTTTCCTCTGTCAGGTATTCGACGGGCGACTTGCCGTCCACTCTCGCAAGAAGCAGGCCGGGCAGCAGGCTTGCGGCGCGCGCCTCGAGCCCTTCGGGTGCATGGACCTGCAGGTACGCATCGGCGAGCGCATCGAAGCACGCGAGGAAGCGCGCCTGGGCGCTCGGCAGCCAGCAGCTCTTGAGCAGCAGGTGGTTGAGGCAGAAGGCGAGGTCGAACGCGGGGTCACCGTACCAGGCGCACTCCGCATCGAGGAACACCGGCCCCTGCGGCCCGATGAGGATGTTCTTGGGGCTCACGTCGCCATGCACCAGCGCGGTCCGCGTCGCCGCGGTGCGTTCGGCGAGCGACTGCAGCCGCCCGGCGACCTCCGGATGCGCTCGCGCGGTGGCGAGCAGGTAGGGCTCCAGCCGGATGGCGTGGAAGCCTGCATCGGTCGCGAACTGCTTCGCGACACCGGCGTCGTTTGCCGTTGCCGCGTGGATGCGGGCGAGGCGCTCGCCGACCCGGCGCGCGAAATCCGCATCGGCCCGTCCCTCGCGCAACTCGTTCTTCCACAGGGGGTGGCGCGCGCCGTCGAGGAACTCCATGGCGAAGAACCCGGCCTCGTCGTGCGCCAGGACGCGCGGCGCGCTGCCTGGCACGATGCGCGCCGCCGCCTGCATCCAGCGCCACTCGGTGCGGTTGCGCTCCACTGGCGCCTCCCACAGCTGCGCCACGCGCAGCCGGGGCAGGGCGCGTTTCACGCAGACCGGCCCCGAGCGCAGCTCGACCTTCCAGATATCCGAGGACACGCCGCCGGTGAGCGGCACTGCCGCCGGCGCTTCGTCCGCCGCAGCGAGGGCGGCGCGGCGCAGGAAGGCGAGCACCGGCTCAGGGAGCGATGCGCTCAATCTTCCAGCTCGCGCCGGCGCGGCGGTACAGCAGCCGGTCGTGCAGGCGGTTGGCGCGCCCCTGCCAGAACTCGATCGCCTCGGGCAGCAGGCGGTAGCCGCCCCAGTGGGGCGGGCGTGGCGGATGCTCGCCGTGGCGCCGCGCCATCTCCTCGAGCGATCGCTCCAGCGCGCCGCGGCCGCCGACCGGCTCGCTCTGCGCGGAGGCCCAGGCCGAGAGGCGCGCGCCGAGCGGGCGGCTGGCGTAGTAGGCGTCGGAATCGGCGGGCGCGACCTTCTCCACGCGGCCTTCCACGCGCACCTGGCGCTCGAGGTCGGACCACAGGAACACCAGGCAGGCCCGCGGCTGCGCGGCGAGCTCGCGCCCCTTGCGGCTCGCGTAGTTGGTGTAGAAGACGAAGCCGCCGCCGTCCAGGCCTTTCAGCAG
>JBGQFF010000114.1:0-8127 GCA_041496745.1 Gammaproteobacteria bacterium | reverse complement strand
TCGCCTGGGCCGCGAGCGCGGCCACCTCGATGACCTCGAGCTTGCCGCCGGCCGGCAAGCGTGCGCTTTTCTGCGCTGCGACCGCAGCTCGCGCGACCTCGGCGCGGTCGGCGTGGTGCAGGTAGTCGGCGTGAAAGGGGGTGACGGGGTACGGGTGCCAGACGACCCTGTCGCCGAGCGAGTCCTTCAGGCCGAGCGCCGCCGCGCAACGCGCGGACCGCTGCGCGAGCCCCGGGGCGCCGCGGTCAAAGCTCGCGACGAGGTAGCCGCCGAGCGAAGTGACGCTGCCGATCTTCTTCCGATCGGCCGTCGCCGCGATGTCTCCTCCCGCGTAAGCATGCAGCGTCCCGTCGGCGAGCCTTTGCGCGGCCGAGCGCGCATCGAGCGCCTCGACGGTGATCTCCTGCGGATAAAACGACGGATAGAACGGGAACTCGTGGCCGGCATGCGCGGCGCCGAGGAGCGCGAGGCCCGCGGCGAGAACGAAGACCTTCGTCATCGAGCGTCATGCTACGATCACGCAGTGTCGGCAGCAAGGATCGTCACGGCTGTCATTGCGCTCGGCGCGTGCCTTGCCCAACCGGTCGTCGCCGGCGACGAAAGCCCGCAAGCCGCCATTCGCACGTTCGAGCTTCGCATCGCGCAGCGCCGCGTGCCGCCGGCGCAGCGCGTGTTGCGCGCGACCGAGGGCGAGCGCGTCGAACTGCGCTGGTCCGCCGACGAGCCGCTCGTCCTGCATGTCCATGGATACGATCTCGAGACGCGCGTCGCGCCCGGCAAGCCCGCCGTCACCGCGTTCGCGGCGCGGCTGACAGGCCGCTTCCCGGTGGAAATCCACGGCGAAGGCGGGGCGAAGCATCGCCACGGCGCGCTCCTGCATGTCGAGATTCATCCGCGCTAGCTGCGGCGCTGCAGCGCTCGCACTGCTGCCTGCCGAGGCCGCGGCGCACGCGTTCGGCGCACGTTACGACCTGCCGTTGCCGCTTGCCCTGTGGCTCGCCGCCGCGGGGTTGAGCGTCGCGCTTTCCTTCGTCGTCTTCGCCGTGGCGCTGAGGCGCGGCGCCGGCGCTCCCACCCCGCGGCTCGCTCTGCTGCGTCTGCATCCGCTGGCGCTCGCGGCGCTGCGCGCCATATCGGTGTGTGTCTTTTTCGTTGTCATCGCGGCCGGGCTGTTCGGCACCCAGGACCCTTTCCGCAATCTCGCACCCGCCTTCGTCTGGATCGCGTGGTGGATCGGGTTCACCTATGTCAGCGCCCTGGTGGGCGATCTCTGGGCGCTCCTCAATCCTTGGAAAGCCCTCTACTTGTGGGCGGAAGCAATCGCGCGCCAGATCCGCCCCGCAGCCCGTTTCGGGCTGCACTGGAACTTGCCGGCCGCGCTCGGCGTCTGGCCGGCGACCGCGCTGCTGCTCGCCTTCGGCTGGATCGAGATCGTGTGGGATGGCAACGCGGTCCCCGCCAACATCGCATGGCTCGCGCTCGGCTATTCCCTACTCACCTGGACCGGCATGTTCCTTTTCGGCCGCGAGGCGTGGCTGCGCAGCGGCGAAGTCTTCGCGGTGTACTTTGGCATGCTTGCGAAGCTTGCGCCAAGCGAAGTGCGCTCGGGAAATGGAGCCGCTGGCGAGTGGAATCTGCGCCCGCCCGCGGCCGGACTGCTCGATTCGCGGCCCGTCTCGGCGTCGGCCGCAGCCTTCGTGATCGTCATGCTCGCCATCGTCACCTTCGACGGCCTGCGCGAGACGCCGCTCTGGGCGGTCAGCGATGCGCTCTGGTCAGCTGCGGCGACAGCCGGACTGCTGGCGCTTCCTTGCCTCTTCGCGCTGGCGATCCTCGGCGCGTGCGGGTTAATGGCATGGCTCACGCGCGACGATACGCGTCCCGCCTCCGCGGGCGAACTCGCGCGCCTGTTCGTGCCGACGCTGCTGCCGATCGCCCTCGCCTACCACGTCGCCCATTACCTTTCCTATCTGCTGGTGGCGGGCCAGGTGGTGATACCGCTCGCCTCCGACCCGCTCGGTCTGGGCTGGGACCTGTTCGGCACCGCGCGCTACAAGATCGCGGCGGACGTCGTCGGCGCGCGCTTCGCCTGGTTCACGTCGGTCGTCGTCATCGTGCTCGGCCACGTGCTCGCCATGTACCTTGCGCACCGCCTGGCGCTCGAGCGCTTTGCCGCGCCGGGAACCGCGCGCCGAAGCCAGTATCCCTTCGCCGCCCTGATGATCGCCTACACGATGCTCAGCTTATGGATTCTCGCGCAGCCCATAGTCGAAACCGTAGAATGAACAAATGCGGTGGGTCAGCGAGGCACTGCGAGGAATGGCGACGGCGCTCGCCGCGCATCCCGGCGTGTTCGCGGCGGTGACGCTCGCGGTCGCCGCGCTCAACATTTTCTTGCCCGTCGCAATCCTGTCGGCGGTGCGCACGCCGGTTACGTACTCCACCTTCAATCCGTGGCTGGTTCGCCTCCCCGAATACCTTGCCTCGGGTGAAGTGGCGATCGGGGAGAAGCTGCGCAAGCTTCCCGACCTTGCGCTGTTCTGGTTCTCGGCCGACGCGACCTACGGCGGCGCCGTGTGGGGTTTCGCTGTGGACGTGACCGACCTCGGGCGCATCCTCCTCGTTTCGGCGCTGTTCGGGCTGTACTTCGCGCTGTGGCGCCGCTATCGCGACCTCGCCGCCGGCGGGGCGGCGCGGGCGCTGCAGCGCGGAGGTTTGGCGGGTGCTGCGGCAACCGTGGTCGGGGTATCCACCGGCGGGTGCAGCGTCATGGGCTGCGGGGCGCCGGTGATCCCCGTGCTCGGCCTCGCGTTCGTCGGACTGGAGAGCGGGACGCTCCACTATCTCGCCCAGTCCTCGCGCGTGGCGACGATCGCCCTTTTCGCCGTGCTGTTCCTCGCCGTCGGCTACCTCGGATACAAAACGAGCCGCGCGCGGCAACGATCCGGCTAGCGCCTTGCGCGCCATGCAAGCTCGCCACTGGGCCCACTGGCCGCCCGACATGCCGCGCAGCCTCGCGCTGCCGCCGCTGCGGCTGCACGACTTGCTCTCACGCGCGGCGCAGCGCTTCCCGGAGAAGCCGGCGACGGTGTTCGAGGGCGAGACGCTCACCTATCGCGAAGTGCTCGCGCGCGCCGAGGCGCTTGCCGACCACCTGCAGCAGGCCTGCGGCGTGCGGCGCGGCGAGCGCGTGCTGCTCGACCTGCAGAACGGGTCGGATTTCGTGATCGCGCTGTTCGGCATCCTGCGCGCCGATGCCGTGGCGGTGCCGGTGAGCCCCGCCAACATCGCCGCGGAGCTGAAGCGTTACCTTGCCGACAGCGGCGCCAAGGTGGCGGTGGTGGAAAAGGACGTGGCGGCGCGCTTCGCCGCGCTGCCGCTCGAGCACCTCGTCGTGATGGACCGGTTTCGCGGTGGCGGAGAGGCCCCGGCGCCCTCCGTCTCCCAACCCGGGGACCTTTGCCTGCTGCCCTACACCTCGGGCAGCACCGGGGATCCCAAGGGCTGCATGCATACGCATGCGACCTGCCTGCACAACATCGCCGGCGCGGCGATGTGGAAGCACATCACGCAGAACACGGTGGCGCTCGCCACCGCGCCGTTCTTCCACGTCACCGGTCTGATCCACAGTTTCCTCGCCACGGTGTACTCCGGCGGCACCATGGTGATCCAGCGGCGCTGGGACCCGCTCGCCGCCGCGCAACTGGTCGAACGCCACCGCTGCACGCACTGGGACAACGTGCCGACCATGGTGGTGGATCTGCTGTCGCACCCCAAGGCGCTCGAGCACGACATCTCCTCGCTCAAGTGGATCTTCGGCGGCGGCGCGGCGATGCCCGAGGCCATCGCGCAGAAGCTCTTCGAGGTCTGCGGCGTGCGCTACATAGAGGGCTACGGCCTGACCGAGACCATCTCGCAGACGCACATCAACCCGCCGCAGAACCCGAAAAAGCAGTGCCTCGGCATCCCCGCCTTCGACACCGAGGCGCTGGTCATCGACCCGCGGAGCCTGCGAGTGCTCGGCCCCGGTGAGCAGGGCGAGATCGTGGTGCGCGGGCCGCAGCTGCTCATCGGCTACTGGGGCAACGAGAAGGCTTACCGCGAGTCCATGGTGGAGATCGAAGGCAAGCGCTTCTTTCGCACCGGCGACCTCGGGCGCACGGACGAGGACGGTTATTTCTACATCTCCGACCGCCTGAAGCGCATGATCAACGCGGCCGGCCTCAAGGTATGGCCGGCCGAAGTGGAAGCTGCGATGTACCAGCACCCGGCGATCAAGGAGTGCTGCATCATCGCCTCGCCCGACGCGCGCCGCGGCGAGACGGTGAAGGCCGTGGTGGTGCTCAAGCCGGGCGCCGCCGCCAGCGCCGCGGAGATCATGGACTGGGCGCGCGGCCGCATGGCCGCCTACAAGGCGCCGCGCAGGGTCGCGTTCATGGACGCGCTGCCGCGCACCGGCTCGGGCAAGCTCATGTGGCGCGCGCTGCAGGAAGCAGAATTCAAATAGTCAAATAGGGACAGACCCCATTTTTCTCTACATGAGCGATGGGAGCCAGGTACTCAGTTTCGGGAATGCGACGACGATGCCCAGAGCCAGGCCCAGCAGCAGGATGAACGGCATGGCCCCCGCAAAGATCTCCTCGACTTGCACCGTCTTGCCGACGGCCGACTTCATGGCAAAAACCACCATGCCGAACGGCGGGGTCAGCAGGCCGATCTCGATCGACAGGATGGCGACGATCGCGAACCAAAGCGGGTCATAGCCCAGGTTCAGGGCGATCGGATGCATCAGGGGAATGGTCAGAATGATGATGGACGTGGAATCGAGGATGCACCCGAGCAGCAAGAACACGACGATGAACCCGGAGACGATGAACATCGGGGGGATCGCGAGTGCGCCGACCCACTGGGTGATGTTTCCCGCCAGCCCGGACATGGTCAGCACCCGGCTGTACATCTGCGCACAGATGAGCAGAAGAAAGATGCTGGCGGTCATCTGCCCCGCATCCAGCAGGATCTGCCACAGGCCGCGCAGGGTCAGCTTTTGTCGATTGATGAAAATGAGCAGGAACCCGCCGGCGGCTCCCACCGCCCCGGCTTCGGTCGGGGTAAAGAAACCGCCCCAGATTCCACCCATGACCAGGATGACCAGGGCGATGACCGCCCACGGCGCCGCGGCCGCTCGGACCACCGTGCGGAAGTCGAGACGCCGTGCCTCGACCTGGCGGCCACCCAGCCGCGGCTTCACCAGAACCATGGTCCAGATACCGAGCGAAAGAACCGCCGTGACGACGAGGCCGGGAAGGATTCCGGCGACGAACAGCTTGCCGATCGCCTGCTCGGTGAGCACGCCATAGATGATCATCAACACCGAAGGCGGAATCAGCATGCCCAGGATGGCGCTGCCGGCGACGATTCCCAGGCTGAATTTCCGATCGTAGTGAAGCCGCTCCATCTCCGGCAGGGCGATTTTCGAGAACACGGCGGCGGAGGCCACCGAGACGCCGGTAATGGCGGCGAACACCGCGTTGGCAAAAACCGTCGCGATCCCTATGCCTCCCCGGACGCGACCCAAAAAGACCTGGGCGGAAGCGAAAAGCTCGCGTATCGCCCCGGACACGGTGGAGAAGACGCCCATCAGCACGAACAGCGGCACCACCGCGAACACGTAATCCATCACCGCGCTGTAGGCGGTCGTCTGCAGCAGGCTGACGGCCACGAAGAATTTCCCGGTGATCAGCCACAGCGTCAGAACGCTGACGGCCGCCAGGGCGACGCCGATATGCACTCCGAGCAGGATGAGGCCGAACACCAGGACGACGCTGATGAGCGCCAGCGTCGTGGGGGCCAGCACTACTGCTCCTCGGGCCTTCCGCTTGACGCCCCCCAGATGACGTCGGCCGCCATCAGCAGGAACTGCAGGCAGGCCAGTCCCGCGCCGAGAAGAACGATAGTCCGCAGCGGATAGGTGGGAACGCGAACCGGCAGCTCGCCTTCGAATTCCCCGATCTCCCACGCCAGGATCATCGTGTCCCAGCCGGAAAAGACGAGCAGCCCGAAGACGAGCGCCCCCAGGGCATAGGCGAAGAGGTTCAGGATGGAGCGGCCTCTGGCGGAAAGGCGGCGCAGGACGACATCAGAACGTAAATGGCCGCCTATCTTGAGGGTGTGGGGAATCTGCAGCCAGACGATGGCCACGATGGAAACCTTGACGATCTCCGGGACGCCGGTGATGGGAAAGCTGAACAGGACGCGGCCGAGGATATCGGCGCAGATGAGCACCGTGATCGCCGCGACCCACACCGTGCCGACGGCGTTCAGCCCGGCCATCAACCCGTAATGGATGCGACGTATCAGGGGATCAGCGCTACTTGGTCGCGGTCCAATCCCGGGGGAACTTGACGCCCAGATCCTTCAGGTTCTGGATATAGGCGTAGACGACCTCGCCCGGCAACCCTGTGGCGCTGATCTCCGCCGCCTTTTCCTTGGGGATGTTCGTCAGCGCGTTGGCCCACTTTACCTTTTCCTCCCAGGACAGCTCGCGCACGGTGGTGCCCGCGTCCTTCATGGACTTGATGGAATTGTCGCTCTTGATCTGCGACGCTTCCGTCTGCACTTTGGTGTATTCCCTGCCCACCTCGAGGAATATCGCCTGGATCTCCTTGGGCAGCTTTCTCCAGGTGTTCCGGTTCATGGTGATGAGCGTGTTGGGGATCGCGCCGAAGCTGGTGATGGTGTAATTGCGCGCCACCTCGTGCAGCTTGAACGAATAGGTGGCATCCGGGATCATGATCCACCCGTCGTAGACCCCGGTCTGCAGGGAGGTGTAGGCCTCGTTCAGATTGGACTGCACCGGCACCGCATTCACCGCCTTCAGCCACGGAATGTTCGGACCCGCGGCCGCGATCTTGCGGCCGCTCAACTGCTCCACCCTGGTCCACGGGAACGTTGTCACCAGGTTGTAACAGGTGACCGCACCGGTCGCGATGTAGACCTGATTGAAGCGCTTCTCCAGGTTCGCGCGCAACTGCGGATAGGTATCGAAGACCTTGCGAGCCGCTATTCCGGCCTGCACCACGCTTTCGGTGCCGAACGGCACAAAATAGCCGAAGTTGTAGGCCAACAGCTTCGATGGCTCGAAGGGCACATGCACGTCGCCGATGTCCAACAGGCCGTTCTCCACGGCTTCCAGAACCTCCCCCAGCTTGGCAACCGAACCGCCGTAGGCTTCGACCCATTCGATTTTGTGCTTGGTCTGTTGCTCGACCCGCTTCTTGACCTCGACCTGGAGAAAGCTTTGCATCGGGGCCACCCACGAAGCCGCCGGGACGGGGTGCCCCGCACCGATGGTCAGGCGGAAGGTCTCCGCATGAGCCATTTGCGGGATCGTGGACACGGCGAGCGCAGCGAGTAGCGTAGCGATAAGAGACTTTTTCATGAGTGCCTCCTTATGGAGCGCGAGTTCGGCTAGGCCGCCGCGGCCTTCGCCGCGTGGTGAATCGCCGCATACTTTGCGGGCTCTTTCTGGAACGTCGTCCTGCAGCCGTCACAGCAGAAGTAGTAGGACACGCCTTCGTAAATCTCGATGTGCATCGGATTGGCGATGCTCACGGCCATACCGCAGACGGGATTGATAAATTTGGCTTCCACCGCCACCTGGGAACGACCGCGCAACAACGCCAGCACCCCGACGATCGCCACCAGCGCTATCTCGCCCGGTGTCTTGGCACCGGCATCCGGGCCTGCAGGGGCCTGCAAGCGCGCAAGCTGTGATTCGTCGACGCCGCGCATGCGCATCACGCCGCGCAGCTTTTCCGCTTTCCGCTGGCTGGCGACCATCAGCACCTGCTTTGCCGGGCTGCGCAAGGCGGCCTCGAGCGCTTCCTCGTCGCCTTGGCCCTGCGTCGCGATCAGGACGACGGGCGCTTCAGCCGGCGACTCGGTGAGCCTGATTTGGAGCCGTTGCGCAAGGAACCGCGCCTCGTCGGCCGCAGGCGTGCTCCCCATCACGCACAGCGCGCTGCGCACGCTGTAAGGCTGGATGAACAGTTCGATGCTGCCGTTGCTGGCGCAGGCCATCGCGTAGTGCTCGACATCCTCTTCGGGATAAATGTGATCGTTGCTGAT